>NZ_AP019365.1:4123833-4433500 GCF_033095865.1 Pseudomonas sp. KU43P
AATTCGCCAACGACACGAGGCTCCTCGAAGCAGAAAACGAACAGAAAATAGACAGATTCACACAAACATCATTGAAAGCGCCTTCCATTGAGCGCATGATCGACAAAATTTTGGCCTTCATGGATGATGCCGCAGTGAAAAGTCGGTTTTTTGACTTTATCGCCAGAACCCTGACAGGTCGCACGTTCCCCTTCATCGCGTCCACTGCGACGCCCTGATACGAGGCTGTGAAATGAGCGTTCTGATCCCTTGCATCATCGCTGGCGGTGCTGGCACTCGCCTGTGGCCGGTTTCCCGCGAGGCCATGCCCAAACCCTTCATGCGCCTGCCTGATGGCCAGAGCCTGCTGCAGAAGACCTTCGCCCGCGCCAGTGCGCTACCCGGGGTGGCACGCGTATTGACGGTCACCAACCGCGAAGTGTTCTTCCGTACCCAAGATGAGTACCGCCAGGTCAACCTTGGCAATCTCGCCCTGGATTACCTGCTCGAAACCAGCGGGCGCAACACCGCTCCCGCCATTGCGGCAGCCGCACTGCACTGCGCCCGCCACTATGGCGAAGACAGCGTGCTGCTGGTGCTTCCCGCTGACCACCTGATTCAGGACTTCGAGGCGTTCGCCGCTGCGGTAAGCCACGCCCAAGCGCTGGCCAGCGACGGTTGGTTGAGCACCTTCGGCCTGCTGCCCAACCGGGCCGAGACAGGTTTTGGCTACATCGAGCAAGGCCCGGCGCTGGGCGAGCATGCCCATCAGGTCGCAGCCTTCGTGGAAAAACCCGACGCCCTCACCGCTCGCGAATACCTCGAAGGCGGCCGCCACCTGTGGAATGCCGGCATGTTCTGCCTGCACGTGGGCACCCTGCTGGCCGAGCTGCACAGCCATGCCCCGCAAGTGCTGGCCAGCGTTGCCGAGTGCCTTGAACGCAGCGCGGTCAAGCAGGGCGATAACACCCTGCAGGTAGAACTCGAGCCAGACAGCTTTGCCCAGGCCGAGGACATTTCCATCGACTACGCACTGATGGAGCGCTCCGCTCGGGTGGCCGTGGTGCCCTGCGAGCTGGGCTGGAGCGATATCGGCAGCTGGGAAGCGGTACGCGAACTGCGCAGCACCGATGATGCAGGCAACCACTGCAACGGCGAGACCGTGCTGCACGACGTGCATAACTGCTACATCGACTCGCCCAAACGCCTGGTCGGCGCGGTCGGGCTGGACAACCTGATCGTCATCGACACCCCCGACGCCCTGCTGATCGCCGACGCCGCACGCAGCCAGGAGGTCAAGGTCATTGCCCAGCAGCTCAAGCACCAGGGGCATGATGCCTACCGCTTGCACCGCACGGTCACGCGCCCCTGGGGCATGTACACCGTGCTCGAGGAAGGCCCGCGCTTCAAGATCAAGCGCATCATGGTTCGCCCCGGCGAGTCGCTGTCGCTGCAGATGCATCATCACCGCAGCGAACACTGGATCATCGTCAGCGGCATGGCCTGCGTGACCAATGGCGAAGAGGAGTTTCTGCTCGATACCAACGAGTCCACCTTCATCAAGCCTGGCCGCACGCACCGCCTGACCAACCCCGGCGTCATCGACCTGGTGATGATCGAGGTACAAAGCGGCGAGTACCTGGGCGAAGACGACATCGTGCGCTTTACTGATATCTACGGACGCGTCCCGGCAGCAGCGATCGGCTGAGTGCACTCAGGGGCGCGTTTTTGTCCGCGGCCTTTAACGAGGATTCCGGTTCATGCGCATACTCTGGACGCTGCCCTACCTGCCCTGGCCCACCACCAGTGGCTGCAAGACCCGGCAATACCATCTGCTGCGCGGCCTCGCGCAGCATGGTCACCGGATCACCTTGCTGGTGCAGTCGAAGATTCCGCTCAGCGATGCCACCCGCGAAGCCCTCGAACCGTTGGTCGAGCGCCTGATCGTATTGCCTCGGCGCCCCGTCCACAGCCCGCTCAATCTCTTGGCCTCGCCCATCATCGACTACCCGATGCGGGCGATCATCAACGGCCTGGCGCCGTGCCTGCGTCACCGCTTCGAGCAATTGCTCGATGAGCCCTGGGATGTCATCCAGATCGAGCACAGCTACAGTTTCCAGCCCTTCGAAAAGGCCCTCCAGGCCCGCGGCCTGCCCTACATGCTCAGCGAGCATACGCTCGAATCGGTGATGGGTGCGGCTTGCCACGATCGCCTGCCCCTGTGGCTGAGGCCACTCAATGCCTTCGACCGCTGGCGATATCGGCGCTGGGAACAGCGCGTGCTGCGCCAGCCCAACGAAGTGGTGGCGGTGAGCGCGCACGACGCCGAACTGATCAGCCAGATCAGCGGGCGGCCGGTGAATGTGGTGGTCAATGGCGTGGACTGCGATTACTACCAGGACGTACGCCCTGCCCTGCACAGCCAGCGTCTGCTGTTTGTCGGCAACTTCGAGTACGGCGCCAACCTTGAGGCCATCGAATGGGCGCTGGAGGAAATTCTCCCGCAAGTGTGGATGAGCAATCCGGCGGTGCGCCTGGCGATTGCCGGGCACGCCCTGCCGGCCAGTTGGAAACTGCACTGGAACGACCCGCGCATCGAATGGATCGGCTACCGCCCCGACCTGCGCGAATTGCAGCGGCGCTCGGCACTCTTCTTCGCCCCCCTGCGCTACGCCGGCGGCTCCAAGGTAAAAATCCTTGAAGCCATGGCCGCCGGGCTACCGGTGATCACCACCGCCAAGGGCGTTTCAGGCCTTGCCGTGAACAACGGCGAACACTACCTGGGCAGCGATGACGGCGACCAACTGGCGCTGTCTATCACCCAGTTGCTCAACCAGCCTTGGCGCATGTGCCAGATGAGCGAGTCCGGCCGTCAGTTTGCCCGGCAACGTCACGACTGGAGCGTTGCCGCGCAACAACTGGAGAACGTACATATGCGCCTGACCCAGTCGGTGCCGGCCGACGCTTCGCAGCCAGGCACTCGCTGGATCAGCCGCTCAACCGAGTAGTTCGCTCAAGGGAATGAACGGCACGCTGTCCCCCACCTTCGGCGTGCTGCCTTCACGCACCTCGACCAGCCCCTCGGCCCAGGCCGCGCTGCGCAGCACACCGGAGCTCTGGTTCTTGTAGATGCGCACCTGGCCATTGTCGATGCGAGCGCGCAGGTACTCGCGCCGGGTGCCGGCCTTGGGCCAATCGAAACCGGCGGGCACGTCGAACTGCAGCGGCGTGACTGCCGCCACACCCTGGCGACGCAGCAGATAAGGGCGGGTGAGCAGGCCGAAGGTCACCAGCGTCGATGCTGGGTTGCCTGGCAGGCCAATCACCGGCACACCTTGGTAGTGACCAAAGGTCAGCGGTTTGCCCGGCTTGATCGCCAGCTTCCACAGGGCCAGTTCGCCCGCTTCGCGCAGCGCTGCCCCCAGGTAGTCGGCCTCCCCCACGGAAACACCTCCGGTGGACAGGATCAGGTCGACATCGCCCAGCCCCGCCAGGCATTGGCGGGTACGCGCCAGGTCATCGGGCAGAATGCCCATGTCGCGCACTTCGCAACCCAGGCGTTGCAACCAGCTCACCAGCAAGCGCCGGTTGCTGTTGTAGATTTGCCCCGGCCCCAGTAGCAGCCCCGGCTCGACCAGCTCGTCACCGGTAGACAGCACCGCCACGCGCACTCGGCGCACAACCTGCAGGTGCGCATGGCCCAGGGTTGCCGCCAAGCCCAGCTCGATCGGCCCCAGGCGAGTGCCGGCAACCATCACCTGCTCGCCCTTGCGGGTTTCCTGGCCCTGAGGGCGAACGTTCTGGTCAAGCTGCAGGGGCTCGAGGAAGCGCACCCGGCCATCGTCCAGCACTTCGGTGTTTTCCTGCATCTCCACGCAATCGGCACCGGCAGGCAACGGCGCACCCGTGAAGATCCGAGCGCAGGTACCCGGCTGCAGGGGCTCGGGGGCATGGCCGGCAAAGATCCTCTGGCTGACCGGCAATGGTTCACCCAGGTGATCGCCCAGGCGCAGGGCATAACCGTCCATGGCGCTGTTCGGCCACGGCGGCAGGTCGAGCGAGGCGATCAGGTCGGTTGCCAGCACTCGGCCCTCGGCCTCGGCCAGGCAAACCTGCTCAATGTCCTTGATCGGTGCGGCTTCAGCCAGTGCCAGCAGGCGCTCCAGAGCTTCTTCCACCGGCATCAGCGGGCGGGCTTGCGGCGCCTCAGCCACGGCTGTCACAGGCCGCCACCTGCTTCAGGTGAGCAACGAAGTTGCACGGGCGATGGCGGGCGTCGAGCTGTTCGGCGAGGATGCCGTCCCACCCGGTGCGCACGGCATTGGTAGAGCCCGGCAGGCAGCACACCAGGGTGCCGTTGGCGAGGCCGGCCAAGGCACGCGATTGCACAGTGGAGGTGCCGATGTCGGCCACGGAAATCTGCCGGAACAGCTCACCAAAGCCGTCAACCTGCTTGTCCAGCAGGCAGGCCACGGCTTCCGGCGTGCTGTCTCGGCCAGTAAACCCGGTACCGCCGGTGATCAGCACCACCTGCACGCTGTCATCAGCAATCCAGGTGGCGACCTGGGCGCGGATCTTGTACAGGTCGTCTTTGAGCAGCACGCGGTCTGCCAGCTGGTGCCCTGCGGCGCTCAGGCGGTCGACGAACATCTGGCCGGAGGTATCGATTTCGAAGGTACGGGTATCGCTGACCGTCAGCACGGCGATGTTCAGCGCCACGAAGGGAGTATCTGCCTTGGCTTTCATGAGTGTCCGTCGCAGGAGAAGGGAATGCCGGCATTTATATCACAGCAGATGCCAGGCCAGCCCTGCAGATCCAGGTCAATAACCCAGTGACAGAGCTATGCTGAACTGCAAAGGAACTTGCGTAGACGCCCTGCGTCATAAAGTCATCTAGCACCATCGCATTGGAGAAACACGATGATTCAACGGACTCTTCCCGCCTTCTTCCTCGCCCTCGGCCTTGGCGCCCTTGCTGGCTGCTCCTCGCCGAGCGTGATTACCTTGAACGACGGTCGCGAGATTCAGGCTGTGGACACCCCGACCTTCGATGAGGACTCTGGTTTCTATGAATTCGAGCAGCTCGATGGCAAGCGCACGCGCCTCAACAAGGACCAGATTCGCACCGTGAAAGAGCTCTGATTCGAGCCCGGTTTTGAGCCTAAGCCCTTTTAACAACAAGGGCTTGCGCTCGAAAAAGCGATGCAGTAGGATTTCGTTCATCGGAGTGTAGCGCAGCCAGGTAGCGCGTCTCGTTCGGGACGAGAAGGCCGCAGGTTCGAATCCTGTCTCTCCGACCAAATCCTGATAAAAAAGCCCGCCATGCGCGGGCTTTTTGTTGTGCCTGACAAATATGCCGGGCACACCGCGAGATGGCCCGCGGTGTGCCCGGCGTATTTTTCAGGCCGTCAGGCGCGAAGTCACTTCACCCAGTTGGCCCGACAACCCGTGCAAACGGTGACCTGCCTGTTCGGTATGCTGCACGGCTTCCTGGTTGGCCGTGGCGATGCGGGTGATCTCGATCAGGTTGCGTGATATGTCTTCGGCGACGCTGGTCTGCTCTTCGGCCGCGGTGGCTATCTGCCGGTTCATGTCGCGAATCGCCTCCACCGCCATGGTGATGCGCTGCAGCATCTGCCCCGCCTGCTCCACCTGCTCGGCGCCCTCCTCGCTACGCTGCTGCCCGCTCTCGATGGCCTTGACCGCTTCCAGTGCACCCGACTGCACCGCCTCGATGATCTGGTGGATTTCGGCAATCGAGGCCGCCGTGCGCTGGGCCAGGTTACGCACCTCGTCGGCAACCACCGCAAAGCCACGCCCGGCCTCACCGGCACGGGCCGCTTCGATGGCAGCGTTGAGCGCCAGCAGGTTGGTCTGCTCGGCAATGCCGCGGATCACTTCCAGCACCTTACCGATGCGCGAGCTGTCGCTCTCCAGGTCTCGGATCACCGCTGCGGTACCGGCGATTTCACGGTTGACCGCGCCGATGATGTCGATGGTCTGCTGCATCACCTGTTCACCCGCCTGGGCGCTGTGGTCGGCATCATCGGCGGCACGTGCAGCCTGCGCTGCGTGACGGGCCACCTCCTGAGCGGTGGCGGACATCTCGTGCATGGCCGTGGCCACCTGGTCGGTACGCTGGAACTGGTCATGGGTGCCACGGGCCATGTCACCGGCGATGCTGCGTAATTGACCACTGGCGCCCTCCAGCTCTTGAGCGTTGTCCTTGAGCCGGCCCACGGTATCGGCAAGGAAATCGCGCAGGGTATTGGCGGCGCGCGCCAGACGGCCCAGTTCATCCTCGCGACGGCTGTCGACACGCTCGGCAAAGCGGCCCTGGCTTAGTTGCGCGACGTACTCGATCAGGTCGCGAATCGGCTCGATCAGGCTGCGGTTGACCCGCCACAAGCTGAGCAAGCCCACCAGCAACGCTGAACCGAGCATCACCAGCACACCCAGCCATACCGTGCGTTCGGCTGTGGCGTTGATGCTGTCGGCGCGTGTGCGGGCATCAGCACGCAGTTGCTCGACCAGCGCGCTCATCTGTTCGCTGGCTGCGCGGTCGACGCCTTTGACGGCCTGGTCACCCACTACCGGGTCACCCCCGGCAGCCAGAAACGCCTGGCGCCCCTGTTCATAGGCCAGGCCCAGTTGCCGGTGGCTGTCACGCAGCTGCTGCAACGGTGCCTTCAGAGCGCCATCGCTGCTGTCGATCAATTTCCCGAGCAATTGCTGAACCTGCTGCTCACGCGCCTGGAACTGCTGCCAGTATTTGTCCAGCTCCGCCGGCTGACGCCCACGCAGCAGAACGTTCTTCCATTCCTGGACCTGGATCTTGAACTGCAGGTTGGCCTCGTCGATGGTTTGTGAAGCCCGCAGCGGCCCATCCACCAGCTCGGCGTAACCGCGCACGCTGGAGGACAGAAACTGGAAACACACCAGGGCGATCAGCAGCATCGCCACCAGGCTGGCGCCGAGCAGGGTGAGAATTTGCACTCTGAGGGATTTACGCAACATCGCGGATCTCGGGAACAAGAAGGTAGGAAACGGCGTGCTGTTGGCAGCGCCGCGACAGACATCCATGTCCTCGTTCACAGGCCAAAAAAAAGCTGCCATCAATCGATAGCAGCCAGGTCGAGCACTTACGCAACAGTTGAGGCCCATACTCTCAGGCAATTGCTACAGAAATGTTACAAATTGGCGATGGACTAAGCGTTGCTGAACTGCAACGCGGCCAAGCGCGCATACAAGGGATTCTCCTCGATCAATTGGCGATGGCTGCCCACTGCCACCACGCGACCTTTGTCGATGACGGCAATACGATCGGCATGCTGCACCGTGGCCAGGCGATGGGCGATAACCAGCGTGGTACGGCCAGCCATCAGGCTGGGCAGTGCCTGCTGGATCAGGTATTCGCTCTGCGCATCGAGGGCGCTGGTGGCTTCGTCGAGCAGCAGGATGGGAGCATCCACGAGCAACGCACGGGCAATCGCCAGGCGTTGCCGCTGGCCGCCCGACAAACCGACGCCGCCCTCCCCCAGCAACGTCTGGTAGCCCTGTGGCAACTGGCGGATGAATTCGTCGGCGTGGGCGCCCCGTGCGGCCGTCTCGACTTCGGCCAGGCTTGCCTCGGGCCGGCCATAGCGGATGTTGGCTTCGACGGTGCCACGAAACAGCGCGGGGTTCTGCGCCACCAGGGCGAACTGCCGGCGCAGGTCGCTGGGTTCCAGCGCAGTGATCGGCAGGCCGTCGAGAAGAATGCGCCCTTGCTGCGGGTCGTAGAAGCGCAGCAACAGGTCGAACAAGGTCGATTTGCCGGCTCCCGAAGGCCCGACCAGCGCCAGAGTCTGGCCCGGTTCGATAGCCAGGCTGAGGTTGTCGATGGCGGCAACCGAAGGCCGCGACGGATAGGCAAACACCACGTGCTGCAACTCGATACGCCCGCCTTCGTGCGGGCGCTCCAGCGTCACCGCCACCTCGGGGGCAAGGATTGCACTGCGCGCCGCCAGCAACTCAGCGATGCGTTCAGCCGCGCCAGCAGCGCGCTGCAGCTCGCCGATCACTTCGCTGAGGGTTCCGCAGGCACTGCCGACGATCAGGCTATAGAACACGAATGCTGCCAGGTCACCTGCGGAGATGCGCCCGGCGATCACGTCCATGCCGCCGACCCACAACATAACCCCCACCGCACCCAGCACCAGCACGATCACCAGGGTAATCAGCCAAGCACGCTGGGTGATACGCCGCCGGGCCACGGCAAACGCCGCCTCCACCGCCTCGGCGAACAGCGTCTGGTCCCGCGCCTGGTGGTTGTAGGCCTGCACGGTCTTGATCTGCCCCAGGGTTTCGGCCACGTAGCTGCCCACGTCCGCCACCCGATCCTGGCTTTGCCGCGACAGCCTGCGCACGCTGCGGCCAAACAGCAGGATCGGCGCAAGCACCAGCGGAAGGGCCAGCACCACGATGCTGGTGAGCTTGACGTTGGTGATGAACAGCAGCACCACCCCGCCGATCACCATCAAACCATTGCGCAGAAACATCGACAGCGACGAGCCGATCACCGATTGCAGCAACGTGGTGTCGGTGGTCAGCCGCGACTGGATCTCCGAACTGCGGTTGTCCTCGAAGAAACCGGGGTGCAGTCCCACCAGATGGTCGAACACGGCTCGGCGGATATCGGCCACACAGCGCTCGCCGATCCATGAAACCAGGTAGAAACGGCTGAAGGTGCCGATCGCCAGCGCCAGTACCAGCACCAGGAACAGGCCAATGGTCTGGTTGAGCTGGTGCGCCGAGCGCGTCATGAAGCCTTGGTCGACCAGCAGGCGTATGCCCTGGCCCATGGACAGAGTGATGGCTGCGGTGACCACCAGGGCAAGCAAAGCCAGCAACGCCTGGCGGCGGTAAGGGCGAATGAATTGCCAGCCCAGGCGCAGAGCGCGGCGTTGGCGAGTGGAAACCGGTTCGGGCATGACAGCGACCAGGGCAGCATGGGATAGATGCAGACTACCATTCATCCGCAGGGCCGGTGGCTATAGCCCAACGTTCTAAGGGGGCTCTGGAGCTTTTCCCTGCTTTCTGTTGGACTGTGGGATGTCCGTGGCACTCAAGCGTCGATGTCACAGGCCGGTCACGGCACAGGTTTACCTTGATATTGGACCTGATGAGGAGACAGTGAATGAGTTTGCAGCATGGCAGCGACACACCGAAAACCCACGGTACCCCGCAACCCAAGGCCTGTGGTTCGATCATCGACGCCCAGGGCCGTGAGGTTCCGATTACCGAACAGATGATCCAGCAGGCTTGCAAGAAGCTTGAGGACAGCCGGACCGAGAACGGTCGCAAGGGCTGAACAGCGAATGTTTTGCAACCCGGCGCTTGCGCCGGGTTTTATTGCCATGAAAGCTTGCCTGTCATGGCCTCATCACAAAAGACTCAGACTACTACCCCACCCAACGCACTGACCATCTGCACCAACTGCGGCGCCTCCCCCCGCACCCGTACCGCCAGCCCTTCAATCTCGCGCCGCGGCGGGTAATGCTTGCGCAGCAGGTCGAACGCCGCCCGTTGCTCGGCAACATCATCGCTCAGGCTGCGGCGGAAATCGGCATCGTCGCGACGCGGGTCATACACCGCACGGCACAGGGTCGCCAGCGCCCAGCCTAGGTCGGCCTCGCCATCCAGCTCGATCTGCGCCAGCGGCGGTCGGGGCAGCAAGTCAGCCAACCGGACTCGTTCTTCTTCACCAAGGAAGCGGCATAGCGCCTGATAGATTTGCGCCGTGCCCCGCTGGCGGCCATCGAGGCTGTAACCTGCGATATGGGGCGTGGCCAGGGTGCAGAGGTCGGCGAGTTGCAGGTCGACTTGCGGTTCACCCTCCCATACGTCGAGCACCGCGTGCACGTCTTCACGGTCCAGCAGCAGCTCGCGCAGCGCCATGTTGTGCACCACCGGCCCACGGCTGGCGTTGATCAGCCAGGCCCCGGGGCGCAAGCGCGCGAGTTGTTCAGCGCCCAGCAGGTGCCAGGTGGGGTGCTCGCCATCACGCTGCAGCGGTGTGTGCAGGCTGATCACGTCGCACTGTTGGAGGATGGTGTCGAGGCTGACGAAGTCACCGCCTTCGCTAGCCTGGCGCAGTGGGTCGCAGACCAGGACCTTCCAGCCCAGGCCGTGCAGCACGCGCACCAACCGGCCCCCCACTTCACCGGCACCGACCACGCCAAAGGTACGCCGGGGCAGCGCCACACCATCCAGGTCGGCCAGGGTCAACAAGCTGCTTAGCACGTAGTCGACCACCCCGCGAGCGTTGCAGCCCGGTGCGCTGCTCCACTGGATGCCGGCCTCGGCAAAATAGCCCAGGTCCAGGTGATCGGTGCCGATGGTGCAAGTACCTACGAAGCGCACTTTGCTGCCTTCGAGCAGTTGCCGGTCGACCTTGGTCACCGAGCGCACCAGCAGTACATCGGCCTCTTTGACGCTGGCGGCGTCGAGGCTCCTGCCTGGGTATCGGCGGATCTCGCCGAAGCCTTCGAAGAAGGCATCGAGCAGCGGGATATTCTCGTCGGCAACTATCAGCATGGCGCTCTCCTGTCAGGGGAACGCAGTGTAGGCGCTACGACGGGCGTGTTCCAGCGCGGCTCAGTCGGCCTTCTTGCGGATCCAGTAGAGGAAGGTGCCGGCCTCTTCCTGCTGCTGCAGCAGTTCGTGGCCGAGGAAGTTGCAGAACTTAGGGATGTCGCGACGGGTCGAGGGGTCGGTGGCGATGACCTTGAGCAGGCCGCCAGCGGCCAGGTTGCGAACATGCTGGTGCAGCATCATCACCGGCTCCGGGCAGTTCAGGCCGGTGGCATCGAGGATTGCGTCTGGGGTGAAGTCAGTCATGGGGGGCTCCGCAAATGATCGCTATTGTGGCGCATAGCGCTGTGCAGACCAATAGCCGCCCGCCCACCGCTGACGCGATGCTTCGCTTTTGCTTTCGCTTTTGCTTTTGCTTTTGCTTTTAGCGCGCGATAGCCCAGGCGCCGCAGATTGCGACTTCAGGAGGCCGAGTGGAGGTGACTGGAGGGGGCCGGTGCGCAGCGCCCTTCGGCGTCAGCCGAAGCGCGAGATGTAGACTTGCGTAGCAAGTCGTAGGCCGCGGAGCCCCCGGAAGGCACCGGAGCGAGGGGACCCCGGAGCGTAGCGCAGGGGCCGTATGATGGGAGCCATGTACGGGTCACCCTCATGGGTTACAGAAAAGTACACTCACATAGGTAACACCTTGAGTGTCACATAGCCGTCGATAGCATCTCGCTCATCGATACGACCGAGGATGATTGGACCGAAAATGACATCCCACGCCCCATCGCCGATCAGCTCCAGCCCAATGAGCTGATGCTTGAGCACATAGCCAACATAAATCCTCAAACCCCGCCGATTCAAGATGCCACAGCTGTCCGCTGGGTAGCATTCAATGTGACTTGGATAGGCCATTTCAGGCAATTTTTCAGGATACGGGCGCGGTGAGGGCATATAGCAGGATGCAGGCGTTTTCTGTTTCAGCGCTTCGTGCAAACGCTCGTGATTGTAATGCTGCACGAATCGATCAAAGTGCTGCTGTTGAGCTTCCCATGCTACCGCTGGTGGCGCTGGAAGAGTGCTCTTAAGAGTTCGATGCATACGTTCATGCCGACCATTTTGCTCAGGCCTGCCGGGTGCGATTCGTTCAGGAATGATGCCTAGGCGCAGCCACCAGATAGATAACTGGGAAAGGCCTGCACGCCCTTTGCTGGCAAACGGTACGCCATTGTCGGTTCGAATACGCTCGGGTAAGCCATTTTCACGGAACACCTTGGTAAATACCGCCTGAGTTTCCTGAAAGTTGGTGTTGGGCATGCTGTGGCACGCGAGCAAGAAGCGGCTGGCGTGGTCCATGATCGTCAGCGGATAGCACCACACTCCAGCACCCGTCAGATATTGCCCCTTGTAGTCGGCGCTAAAGAGCTGGTTGGGCGTCTCTGCTTTCTCAAGGGGCTTGGGGTAAACCGCCACTCGCTGACGCAGGCGGCGCGGCTTTACGAGTTCTGCTTGCTTCAGGACGTTGTAGATCGTCGTCTTCGACGGGGGCACCTGATCTGGAAATCGTACCTGTAAAGCAGCCTGGATTTTCTTGGGCCCAGGTTCTGTCTCACCCCGGCCACGCAGCTCAATGATTGCCTCACGGACGGTATGAGGGATGCCGCCGTCTTGAGTCAATCGGCGACGGCTGTGCTCCTCCAGCCCTGCCGGGCCTTCCTTTTCATACCGCTCGATCCACTTGTAGCCGGTCTTCCGGCTTATTTCATAAGCCTGGCACAGGGCGCTGAAGCTGGGCGGCCCCTTGAGATAGTCAGCGATGAAAAGCAATTTCAGGTCCATAGGTGTTAGCTCTCGCCAAGGCATGGTCAGATCCTCGAAAACCGACCTTGCCAGTTAAAAACTGTCACCTATGTGAGTGAACTGATTTGTAACCCATGTGGGTGAGTCATACCGCCAGCCTTTTTTGGTTACTTTTTGGGGCGTTTGCCAAAAAGTGACCCGCCGTAAGGGCGGAAAGGTGAATGAGCGTCTCCTTGGCAAATGGATATGCCCGAGTGCATCAAGACCACCGCATGAGCTTTAACCTTTCGCTTATTTCGGGGGCTTTGGGGGGCTGTGGCTTTCAGATCAGGTGAATATCCAATCGCCGCAGCGGCGCTGATTCACCTTTCCGCCCTTACGGCGGGTTACTTTGGTCGTGGCCAAAGTAACCAAAACCGTCGGCTCCCATCATCCGGCCCCTACGCTACGCTTCGGGGTCCCCTCGCTCCGGTGCCCTCCGGGGGCTCCGCGGCCTACGACTTGCTGCGCAAGTCTACATCTCGCGCTTCGGCTGACGCCGAAGGGTGCTACGCACCGGCCCCCTCCAGTCACCTCCACTCGGCCTCCTGAAGTCGCAATTTGTGTCGTCTGAACTATCGCGCGCTTAGAAGCAAAAGCAAAAGCAACGGCAACGGCAACGGCAACGGCAACGGCGTACTAACGCGATTTCGTATCCAATCTACGTAGATGACACGTCACTTCCTCACGGTCGTGATACAGCTGCTTACAAGCAATCGACACCTTCACCTTACGCGCCTGAAACGTCGCTTCCATGCGATCCAGCAACCGCCGCACCTCGGCATAACGTTGCTTCATCGGCAACTTCAGGTTGACCACCGCCTCACGGCAAAGCCCCTCCCCCAACCACGTCTCGATCAGCGCGGTAGTACGCGCCGGCTTCTCGACGATGTCGCAGACCATCCAGTCCACCGGCTGCTTCGGCTGCCAGGTAAAGCCATCGGCCATCAGGTGCTGGACCAGCCCTGTGTCCATCAAGCTTTCCGCCATGGGCCCGTTGTCGATGGCGGTGACCAGCATGCCGCGGCGCACCAGTTGGTAGGTCCAGCCACCCGGTGAGGCCCCCAGGTCGACACCGGTCATGTCGTCCCCCAGCCGCTGCTCCCAATGCTCACGCGGGATGAACTGGTGCCAAGCCTCTTCAAGCTTCAGGGTCGAACGGCTAGGGGCTTCACGCGGGAACTTCAAGCGCGGAATACCCATCGGCCACAGCGCACTGTTGTTCGCCTCGGCCACACCCACGAACACCCGTCGGCCACTGATGAAGGTCAGCAACAGACGCGGCCGGCTGGCGTCATCGACCAGGCGCCCGGCCTTCTCCAGCGCCTTGCGCAGCGGCACCTCGAACTTGCGACAGAACGTCGAAAGCTCCTTGCCATCGTTGCTGTCCAGCACTTCCAGCCACAGACTACCAAACACCGGCAACCCGGCCAGGTGCTCGAGCAGCACGCTGATGCGATCTGTCTCCGGCAGTTCGATATAGCTGCCGCGGGCCCACTGGCGCGGGAAGATCAGTTGGGCGAAGCGCAGATGCGCCATCAACCGCTCGGCACCGTCGGCCTCGGCACAGACGAACTCGGCACTGGCGCTCTGCGGCTTGCCTTTGGCATAGCCGGCAATGCCCAGGCGGGCGGCGTGCTCACTGATCTCGGCGCAGACCTCGCCCTCGAAACCGGGCCGGCAATGCATGAACAGGGTATTCATTTCTCACTCCACTACGGCGGGCGCGCTACGGGCGCCGGCAGGGCGGCGATGATAAAGGAAGTTCGGAACCTGCGACACGCCCCGCCGGTCCAGAAAAGGGTCAGGTACACCAAACCGGTCTAACCTGACCATTCAGCCAGGTCCGTGCCGTGCGGGCCGAAACAGAGCGGTGACACCGGCCAACAGCACAGGCCGGGCACCGGTGCAGAAGGAGTTGGCAATGCCCTCGCTCGATAGCCTGAACACCCTCAAGACCCTGAAGGTAGCCGACCAGACCTACCACTATTACAGCCTCACCGAAGCCGCGCGCCAACTGGGCGACCTGCAGCGCCTGCCCATGTCGCTCAAGGTGCTGCTGGAGAACCTGCTGCGCTGGGAAGACGGCAAGACCGTCAGCGGCGACGACCTGCGTGCCCTCGCCAACTGGCTGCAGGAGCGCCGTTCCGATCGCGAGATCCAGTACCGCCCGGCGCGGGTACTGATGCAGGACTTCACCGGCGTACCGGCGGTGGTCGACCTGGCCGCCATGCGCGCCGCCATGGCCAAGGCCGGTGGCGACCCACAGCGGATCAACCCGCTGTCGCCAGTGGACCTGGTGATCGACCACTCGGTGATGGTCGACCGTTATGCCACGCCCCAGGCCTTCAGCGAAAACGTCGACATCGAGATGCAGCGCAATGGCGAACGCTACGCCTTCCTGCGCTGGGGCCAGAGCGCGTTCGACAACTTCCGCGTGGTGCCGCCGGGCACTGGCATCTGCCACCAGGTCAACCTGGAATACCTCGGGCGCACGGTCTGGACCCGTGAAGCGGATGGCCGTACCTACGCCTTCCCCGACACCCTGGTCGGCACCGACTCGCACACCACCATGATCAACGGGCTGGGCGTGCTCGGCTGGGGCGTGGGTGGCATCGAGGCGGAAGCCGCCATGCTCGGCCAGCCCGTGTCGATGCTGATCCCCGAAGTGATCGGTTTCAAGCTCACCGGCAAGCTGCGCGAAGGCATAACCGCTACCGACCTGGTGCTGACCGTGACGCAGATGCTGCGCAAGAAAGGCGTCGTCGGCAAGTTCGTCGAATTCTACGGTGACGGCCTGGCCGACCTGCCGCTGGCCGACCGCGCCACCATTGCCAACATGGCGCCTGAATATGGCGCCACCTGTGGTTTCTTCCCTGTGGATGAGGTCACCCTCGACTACCTGCGGCTGTCAGGCCGGCCGAACGCGACGGTGCAACTGGTCGAGCAGTACTGCAAGGCCCAGGGGCTATGGCGCCTGCCGGGGCAGGAACCGACCTTCAGCGATACCCTGGCGCTCGACATGGGCGACGTCGAAGCCAGCCTGGCAGGGCCCAAGCGGCCCCAGGACCGCGTCGCACTGGGCCAGGTCAACCAAGCCTTCAACCACTTCATCGAACAGCAGCCCAAAGTGCTGGCCAAGGAAGTCGGCCGCCTGGAAAGCGAAGGCGGCGGTGGCGTGGCGGTGGGCAATGCCGACCAGGCCGGCGAGATCGACTACAGCCATGACGGCCAGACCCACACCTTGCGCCATGGCGCCGTCGTAATCGCCGCGATCACCTCCTGCACCAACACCTCCAACCCCAGCGTGATGATGGCAGCGGGGCTGGTGGCGAAGAAGGCCCTGGAGAAGGGGCTGCAACGCAAGCCGTGGGTCAAGAGCTCACTGGCGCCCGGCTCCAAAGTGGTCACTGATTACTACGATGCCGCCGGACTCACCCCTTACCTCGACCAGCTCGGCTTCGACCTGGTCGGCTATGGCTGTACCACCTGCATCGGCAACTCCGGCCCTCTGGATGAAGCCGTCGAAAAAGCCATCAGCAGCGCCGATCTCACAGTCGCCTCGGTGCTCTCGGGCAACCGCAACTTCGAAGGCCGTGTACACCCGCTGGTCAAGACCAACTGGCTGGCCTCGCCACCACTGGTGGTCGCCTACGCGCTGGCGGGCAGCGTGCGCGTGGACCTGACCAAGGATGCGCTGGGTACCGGCAAGGATGGCCAACCGGTCTACCTGCGTGACATCTGGCCAACCCAGCAGGAAATTGCCGAAGCCGTCGCAAAAGTCGATACGGCCATGTTCCACAAGGAGTACGCCGAGGTGTTCGCCGGCGACGCGCAGTGGCAGGCGATCAAGGTGCCGCAGGCCGCCACCTATGTGTGGCAGGACGATTCCACCTACATCCAGCATCCACCGTTCTTCGACGACATCAGCGGGCCGTTGCCTGTCATCGAGAATATCCAGGGTGCACGCATCCTCGCCCTGCTGGGTGACTCGGTGACCACCGACCATATTTCCCCGGCCGGCAACATCAAGGCCGACAGCCCCGCTGGTCGCTACCTGCGCAGCAAGGGCGTGGAGCCACGGGACTTCAACTCCTACGGTTCACGGCGCGGCAACCACGAGGTGATGATGCGCGGCACCTTCGCCAACATCCGCATCCGCAACGAGATGCTCGGCGGCGAGGAAGGTGGCAGCACCCTGTACGTGCCCACGGGCGAGAAATTGTCGATCTATGACGCCGCCATGCGCTACCAGGCCGAAGGCACGCCACTGGTGGTGATTGCCGGCCAGGAGTACGGCACCGGATCCAGCCGCGACTGGGCGGCCAAGGGCACCAATCTGCTGGGAGTCAAGGCGGTACTGGCGGAGAGCTTCGAGCGCATTCACCGCTCAAACCTGGTGGGCATGGGCGTACTGCCCCTGCAGTTCAAGGCCGGCAACGACCGCAAGCAACTGGGGTTGACCGGCAAGGAGCATATCGACGTGCTGGGGCTTGCGGGTGCGCAGATAAAACCGGGCATGAGCCTTGCGCTGCGCATCACCCGCGAGGATGGCCAACAGCAGCAGATCGAGGTGCTGTGCCGGATCGATACGGTCAATGAAGTCGAGTACTTCAAGGCCGGCGGGATCCTGCACTTCGTGTTGCGCCAACTGATCGCGAGCTGAAGCACCTGGGGCCGCCCTGCGGCCCCTTCCCTGCCCTGCCTGGCAAATATTCATTCAATAAAACCGCGGGCCTGCCGATACCTCTCCAAAGCCTTGCGGATTACACGACCCATGCGTAACAACCAGCCGATTACTCAACGTGAGCGGACATTCCCCGCCCAACAACGGTTGATCTCCACCACCAATGCCAAGGGTGTGATCACCTACTGCAACGATGCCTTCATCGAGATCAGCGGTTTCACGCGCGAGGAGCTGACCGGCGCACCGCACAACCTGGTGCGCCACCCCGACGTACCGCCGGCGGTTTTTGCCCACATGTGGCAAACCCTCAAGCAAGGCTTGCCGTGGATGGGTATCGTCAAGAACCGTTGCAAGTCGGGCGATCACTACTGGGTCAACGCCTACGTCACACCCGTCTTCGACAACAACCAGGTAGTCGGTTTCGAGTCGGTGCGGATAAAGCCCAGCGCCGAGCAGATCCGCCGCGCCGAAGCGCTGTACCAGCGCATCAATCAAGGCAAGGCCGCGATTCCGCGCCGGGACAAATGGCTGCCCGTGCTGCAGGACTGGCTGCCGTTCATCCTGGTCAGCCAGGTCGGCTTCCTGATCGGCAACTGGCTGGGCCACTCCTGGGGCTTCGCCCTGGCCGCCGGCCTGTCGGTCCCCCTCGGCCTGATGGGCCTGGGCTGGCAGCAACGTGGCCTCAAGCGCCTGCTGCGTCTAGCCGAACAGACCACTTCCGACCCGCTGATCGCGCAGATGTACACCGACAGCCGTGGCGTTCAGGCGCGCCTGGAAATGGCCATGCTGAGCCAGGACGCACGCCTGAAAACCTGCCTGACCCGCCTGCAGGACAGCGCCGAACACCTCAGCGAGCAGGCCCGTCAGTCCGACGACCTGGCGCACAAGAGCTCTTCGGGGCTGGAGCGCCAACGGGTGGAAACCGAACAGGTCGCTACCGCCGTCAACCAGATGGCCGCCACCACCCAGGAGGTGGCCAACCATGTACAGCGCACCGCCGATGCCACCCAGGAAGCCAACCGCCTGACGGCCCAGGGCCGGCAGATTGCCGGGGAAACCCGCGATGCCATCGAGCGCTTGTCCAACGCCGTGGGCGAGACAGGTGCGACCGTGACTCAACTGGCCAAGGACAGCGATGAGATCGGCGGTGTGGTGGATGTGATCAAGGGGATTGCCGACCAGACCAACCTGCTGGCACTGAACGCCGCCATCGAAGCTGCACGCGCCGGCGAAATGGGCCGAGGCTTTGCCGTGGTCGCAGATGAAGTGCGCCAGCTTGCCCAACGTACCGCCGAGTCCACCGGACAGATCCACGGCCTGATCGCCAAGCTGCAACAAACCGCCAACAACGCGGTACAGACCATGGAAAGCGGCCACCGTCAGGCTCAGGAAGGCGTCGAACGGGTCATGCAGGCCGACCAAGCGCTGGTCGGTATCAGTGAGGCGGTAGCCAATATCACCGACATGGCCACCCAGATTGCCGCTGCCACCGAAGAGCAGACCGCTGTGGCGGATGAGATCAGCCGCAACATCAGCACCATCGCCGAACTGGCCGACCAGACGGCCGAGCAGGCGCAACATTCGGCGCAGCTCAGTGAAGCACTGACCACCACTGCCAGCGGCCAGTATTCGCTGGTGGAGCGTTTCAACCGCTAAGCTCGCGTGGCCTAAGCCGGCTCCAACAGGTACAGCGCTGATCTCAACGGCACTGATACCTCTTTGGGAGCCGGCTTGCCGGCGACAGGGTCATCTCAGGCTGCAGCCGCCTACCAATCCAGCGTCAGCCGGCTTTCGAAATAGCGTTCTTCACCCGACAACGGATCACTGAAGCGCAGGCTGTGCGCCAGCAGCTTCAGGGGCCGCTGATAATCGTCTTCTTCCTTGAGCAGCTCGGGATAGAACGGGTCATTGCAGATGCCGGCGCCCAGCGCGGCCATGTGCACCCGCAACTGGTGGGTCTTGCCAGTGACCGGTGACAGGCTGTAACGCCACCACTCGGCGTTCTTCTCGAGCACTTCGGCGAGGGTCTCGCTGTTCTGCGCCCCTTCCACCTCGTGCATGCGGAAAAACGGCTCGCCGTGCACCAACCGGCTTCTATGCACCAGCGGAAAATCATGCTGGGGCATGGGCGCTGCGATGGCTTGATAACGCTTGTCGATACGGCGCTCCGGGAACAACCGTTGATACGCACTGCGCGTCTGCGGATTGGCGGAAAACAGCACCAGGCCAGCCGTGTGCCGGTCGATCCGGTGCAACGGCACCAGGTGGGGGTTGTCCAGGCGGCGGATCAAACGTCGCAGCAGGGTCTGTTCGACGTACTCACCGGTCGGCGTGACCGGCAAGAAGTGCGGCTTGTCCGCCACTACCAGGTGCTCGTCCACATGCAGGATGGCCTCCTCCACCGGAATCGGCCGCTCATTGGCCACCTCGCGGAAGTAGTGCAGGCGCATGCCGCGACGATAAGGCAGGTTGGCAGCGACCGCCTGACCTTGGGCGTCGAGCACGCGGCCACGGGCAAATCGGTCGAGCCACTGATCACGGCCGATGGCCTTGAAGTGGTCGCAAAGGCAATCGAGCACCGTGGCCCAGTTGCCAGGGGGCAGGCACACCGTGCTGGCTTGCTGGCGGGCTGGGTCGAAGGGGCTGGTCATGGCGGGACTCGAACGGATCAAAGCCGGGCATTATCCCCCAAGCCCGGCAGTGCAACCAGCCTCGACACCACCTTCACTGCGCTCCTTCAGCCAGCGCAGCACTTGCACGGGCTCCCAGCGACCGGGATCGTAGAGCGCATAGAGCAATCCCTGATAACCCACCACATCCAGGCCCCGGTGATAGCCGGCACGCTGGAACAAGGCCTCGATCTCGGCAAAGCAGGTATTGAAGTGGACCTTGCCGAACGGCGTGCGATCATCGGTGACCAAGCCTTCAAGGCGCAATTCCAGCACTGCGTCACATACCCGTTCCACCGGCATGCGGTTGACGCTGTACTTGAGTTGCTCGACGTTGAGCATGCATTCACCTCGATACTGTGTTTATATACAGCATACGAACATCACCTTGGCGCCGTCAATGCGGTTAATTGCAGGCCGGCAGGTAGCCGGTGCCCTTGCGCAAGGTCAGCACCTATTCCAGGGCGTCGCAGAGTAACTGCAGGCTGGCCCGTGCCTCGGGAGGCGGGGTGTTGTCGAGCCCCTCCCTCGCAGCGAGTTGCGAAACGATCATTTCTTCGAACGGGAAATGGGGAGTGATTAGCATGGCTGCTTTCCTGATGATCCATTGAAGATACCGGCGCTCGGTGCGCCAGCACGCGATCATCACAACTCGGCACCCACCATGGCGCAGGGACATAACTCCCCTTGCGTCATCACTGCGCGAGAAACGCCACCACCTGTTCGGCATCGAACGGCCAGTGCAATTCGGCAGAGGTATCGCTGCGCCGTAGCACCGGGATGATCAATCCATAGCGCTCGAACAGCGCCTCGCTATCGGCAATGTCGACCAGTTCGACCAGCAGACCATGGTCGACGAAGGGCATCAGCAACGCTTCGGCCACTTCACACAAGTGGCAGCCGACGGTGCCGAAGAGTTGGCATTCAGGCAGCATGGAGCAGAACTCGGTTTGCAGGGAAGAGAAACCTATTCTAGGCCCCTCCCGCCCCCTGCGCACCCCGCCTCACTCAATCCTGGCTGGTGGCGCCAATACGATGCAGCGACAGGTCGGCGCCCTGGAACTCCTGCTCATGGCTCAAGCGCAGGCCATGCAAGCGACGGATCAGGCCATACACGGCAAAGCCGCCGGCCAGCGCCACCACGACACCCGCCAGGCTGCCGATCAATTGGCTGGCCAGGCTGACACCGCCCATCCCACCCAGAGCCGACTGGCCAAAGATGCCACAGGCGATCCCACCCCACAGACCGCACAGCCCGTGAAGCGGCCAGACACCTAGCACATCGTCGATTTTCCAGCGGTTCTGGGCGGCGGTGAAACTCCAGACGAACAGCACACCCGCCACCAGCCCGGTGGCCAGCGCACCGATCGGGTGCATCAGGTCGGAGCCTGCGCAGATCGCTACCAACCCTGCCAGCGGCCCGTTGTGCAGGAAGCCCGGGTCGTTGCGGCCGGCGAACAGCGCTGCCAGGGTGCCGCCGACCATGGCCATCAGCGAGTTGATCGCCACCAGGCCGCTGACGCCCTGAAGCGTCTGGGCACTCATTACGTTGAAGCCGAACCAGCCGATGATCAGGATCCACGAACCCAGGGCCAGGAATGGGATACTCGACGGCGCGAAGGCCACCAGACGCCCGTCGCGATAGCGCCCGCGTCGGGCGCCCAGCAGCAATACGGCCGCCAATGCCAGCCAGCCGCCCATGGCATGCACCACCACAGAGCCGGCGAAGTCATGGAACGGCGCCCCGAAGCGCGCCTGCAGCCAACCCTGGATACCCAGGTTGCCATTCCATACCACGCCTTCGAATAACGGGTAGATGAACGCCACGATCAGCGCGGTGGCGCAAAGCTGCGGAACGAATCGGGCACGCTCGGCGATACCGCCCGAGATGATCGCCGGAATCGCGGCCGCGAAGGTCAACAGGAAGAAGCACTTGACCAGTGCATAGCCGTGGTCGGCAGCCAGTTGCGCCGCCGGCTGCAGGAAGCTCACGCCATAGGCGATCCAGTAGCCGACGAAGAAATACACCAATGCCGAGATGGCGAAGTCGCTGAGGATCTTCGACAAGGCATTGACCTGGTTCTTATGGCGCACCGTACCTACTTCGAGGAAGGCGAAGCCGGCGTGCATGGCCAGCACCAGAATGGCGCCCATGAGGATGAACAGGGTGTTGGAACCGTGGACCAGAGAGTCCATCGCGCTGTGCATGTTTTCCATGAAGTAGGCAGACCTGCTGAAAAGGCACCAGGACAGTTCAAGAACCTGCATCCCTGCACCGAATCGGTGCCAGCTCACGGCCGTGTTCTAGCGTACCGGCTGAAGCCTGCGTGGTTTTTTCTTGGGTTTGTCGTGGATTGAGTTAAGGTTTATCGGTATCCGTCGGGCGTGTACGCCCTGAATCGGCGCACAAGCGTGGGCAGCGCCCCGGGTTGTGGCAGATTCCGTTGGGCTAGGCTTAGCAAGGCCCATACCAGCGCCACAGTGAACCTTCCGCGCACCGGCAAACTCGAATGATCTACACACCACACAGGGAGAGCCCCATGGCCAGCAAATCGGCAAAGACTGCACAAGACATACTGATGGCTGACTTTCAGGCCTTGGTTCGTGATACCGAGAAACTGCTGGCCGATACCGCCAACCTGGCGGGCGACCAGGCCGACGATTTGCGCGAGCAGATTCACGAGCGCCTGACCCAAGCCCGCGAAACCCTGCAACTGACCCAGGACTCGGTAAAGGAACGCGGCCAGGCAGCGCTGGGCACCGCCGAGCATTACGTTCAGGAAAACCCTTGGCAGGCCATCGGCATTGCCGCCGGTGTCGGCCTGCTGATCGGCCTGCTGGCCAATCGGCGCTGAGGAGACCCCATGGACAATGACGCCATTGCCAGCGGCGCTTCAGGCAAGCGCCTGGGCGCGGCACTGCTGGGGCTGCTGCACAGCCACATCGAACTGTTCGGCATCGAGTTGCAGGAGCAGAAGGGGCGCACCCTGAGCCTGCTGCTGTTTGCTGGGCTGGCGCTGGTTTTCGCGCTGCTGTTGCTGACGGCATTGTCGGGCCTGCTGCTGGTGCTGCTTTGGGACAGCTATCGCCTGGCCGGGATCATCGGCCTGTGCGTGTTCTACGGTATCGCCGCCCTCTATTGCGCGCTGCGGCTCAAGGCTGCGGTGTTCGACGAGTCGTCGCCCTTCGGCGCGACCCTCGAAGAACTTGCCAAGGACCGGGAGCGCCTGTTGCCATGAGCCTGCCTGAACTGCCGAATACCCGTAATCCCAAGGAGCTGCGCAAGGCACTGCTGCGCTTGCGTATGGAGATGCACCGCCAGGAAATCCGTCACGAGTCCGGGCAGTTGCTGCAACCCTTGCAGCGGCTGCGCGGCATGGGCGGGACACTGCACGAGGGGCTGGGCATCAAGCACGCACCTCTGTGGGGCATCGGTGCAGTGGTGGCACTGGGCTTTCTGACCGGCAAGGGCGTGCGCAGCGGCAACCTGTCGCGTCTGGTACGTTTAGGCAGTAGCTTGCTGCCGCTGGTGCGCCTCTACCTGCAAGCAGGGCGACGCCCCTGACCGTGGCACCGCTGCCAGCCAGCGGTGCCCTCCCCCTTGCGCCACCCTCTGCGACACAGGATGCTATGCCCTTCGATCGACAGGAGACCGCGCCTTGGACTGGCACACCCTGCTCACCCGTGAACGCTTGGGCAAAGCCCTGTACAGCGCCGATGAACTGGGGCGCAGCCCCTTCCACAAGGACCATGATCGGATCATCTTCTCAGGCGCGTTTCGCCGCCTGGGGCGCAAGACCCAGGTCCACCCCGTAACCAGCAACGACCATATCCATACTCGCCTGACCCACTCGCTGGAAGTCAGTTGCGTAGGGCGCTCGCTGGGCATGCGCGTGGGTGAAACGCTACGTGAAAGCCTGCCTGACTGGTGCGCGCCCAGCGACCTGGGCATGATCGTGCAGTCCGCGTGCCTGGCCCACGATATCGGCAACCCACCATTCGGTCACTCCGGTGAAGACGCCATCCGCCACTGGTTCCAGCAGGCCGCGGGGCGAGGCTGGCTGGACGACATGAGTGATGACGAGCGCGGTGACTTCCTCAATTTCGAAGGCAATGCCCAAGGCTTTCGCGTACTGACCCAGCTTGAGTACCACCAGTTCGATGGCGGCACCCGGCTGACCTACGCCACCCTCGGCACCTACCTGAAATACCCCTGGACAGCACGGCACGCCGATGCCTTGGGCTACAAGAAACACAAATTCGGTTGCTACCAGAGCGAGTTGCCACTGCTGGAACAGATTGCCCGCAAGCTGGGCCTGCCACTTCTGCAGGAGCAGCGTTGGGCGCGCCACCCGCTGGTGTACCTGATGGAGGCCGCTGACGACATCTGCTATGCCCTGATCGACCTGGAAGACGGCCTGGAGATGGAGCTGCTGCACTACGCCGAAGTCGAGGCGCTGCTGCTGGACCTGGTGGGTGACGACCTCCCTGAAACCTATCGCCAGCTCGGCCCGGCGGACTCTAGGCGGCGCAAGCTGGCGATTCTGCGCGGCAAGGCCATCGAGCACCTGACCAACGCCGCCGCCCACGCCTTCGTCGAGCAGCAGCAAGCGCTGCTGGCCGGGCACTTGAGCGGCGACTTGGTCGAGCACATGCATGGCCCCGCCAAGCGGTGCGTACTGCAGGCCAAGGACATGGCGCGCAACAAGATCTTCCAGGACAAACGCAAGACGCTGCACGAGATCGGTGCCTACACCACCCTGGAAATCCTCCTCAACACCTTCTGCGCCGCTGCCCTCGAACAGCACGGAGGCCGCACGCCTTCGTTCAAGAGCCGTCGCGTACTTGACCTGCTCGGTAACAGTGCGCCCAATCCACACGACTCGCTGTACAAGTCTTTCTTGCGCATGATCGATTTCATCGCCGGCATGACCGACAGCTATGCCAGCGAAATGGCTCGGGAGATGACCGGCCGATCCAGCCCTACCTGAATGCGAGTGTTGCCGCTGGGCCGATCTGGCCAGCGGCATCATTTTTGTAGGCCCATTCCTACAATTTGCGTTTATTCATTAAACACACCAGGAAAAGTACAAACAATGAACGCCTGAAATGGCCTTTATCAAGAATTAATTTTTTACACTTCGTGGCGTTAGTTGCCTTATGTTGTAGGCAATTTCCCATAAAGCATCATTCCCTCCTCCACGCGCCCCAGACGACTTTCAACTGGGTTAAGGTGCGCCCTGCCTTCGTCATCAGTCGCAGGGAAGTTGAACATGTACTCCGTATTCATAGTCGATGATCACCCGGTCATTCGCCTGGCTGTCCGTATGTTGCTCGAGAACCAGAACTACAAGATCGTTGGCGAATCGGACAATGGCGTCGATGCCATGCAGATGATTCGCGAAACCCTTCCGGACCTGGTAATTCTCGACATCAGCATTCCCCGGCTGGACGGTCTGGAGGTGTTGTCACGCTTCCAGGCCATGGCCTTACCGTCCAAGGTGCTCATCCTCACGGCGCAATCACCGGCACTGTTCGCCTTGCGCTGCATGCATTCGGGTGCTGCCGGATATGTGTGCAAGCAGGAAGACCTGAGCGAGTTGCTCAGTGCGATAAAGGCCGTACTTGCTGGTTACAACTATTTCCCCAGCCAGGCAGTTAGCAACGGCCACGAAACAGCGGAGGCCGACCTCAGGCTGTTCCGCCACGTCAATGATCGCGAGCTGATGGTGCTGCAACTTTTTGCCCAGGGAAGAAGCAACAAGGAAATCGCCTCCGGCATGTTCTTGAGCAACAAGACCGTCAGCACCTACAAGAAACGCCTGATGCAGAAACTCCAGGTCGAGACCTTGGTCGATCTCATTGAAATGGCCAAGCGCAACGCACTGGTCTGAGGTAGTAGATGCTGCGACTCATTGGCCTGCTGCTCGTTTGCCTGGCATCGGCCACCGGCTGGGCCCAAGCCTCGGAACAAGAGGTCAGGCCCTACTCATTGCTGGCCCGCTCACCGGCTGCAGCGGTACGGCTGCAGCTCACCCCGCCACAGCAGCAATGGCTGCAGGGCCGCCTGCAACTCACGCTGGGTACCTCGGCGCCTGATTACCCACCGTTCGACATCACCAGTGGCGGGCGCGACTACCAGGGCCTGACGGCCGAATACGCGAGCCTGATCGGCAAGGCCTTGCAACTGCCAATACAGGTAAAGCGCTACCCCAGCCGCCAGGCGGCAGTGGCTGCGCTGAAACGCGGTGAAATCGATCTGCTTGGCAGCGCCAATGGCTATGAAGCTTCGACCGACGGCCTGGCCCTTTCGCACCCCTATGCGATCGACCAACCCGTCCTCGTCACCCGGGAGGATGAGCAGCGCACGGTCGCCCCCGGCATGGACGGCATGCGCCTGGGCATGCTGTACCATTACCTGCCCACCCAGGAGGTCATCGCGGCCTATCCGAAGGCCGAGCTGCTGGCTTTTGGCTCTTCGTCCCAGGCCTTGAATGCTGTGGCCTTCGGGCAAGCCGACGTGTTCATCGGCGACACCCTCTCGACCCACTACCAGCTCAACCGCGGCCACCTGCCGCGCTTGCGCATGGCCAGTTTCGGCGCCCACGAGAATGTCGGTTTCGGCTTTGCCATGCGCGCCCAGGACACCTTGCTGATCGAACTGGTGAATGCCGCCCTCGATCACCAGCCCAGCGCCGTGCGCGCCAGCTTGTTCAAGCGTTGGGTGGCTGGCGGCGAGCAGCTCTTGAACAGTCGCAAATTGCAACTCACGGAGGCCGAAGCGCAATGGCTGCAAGAGCACCCGATCGTGCAGGTGGCCATCGATGAGACCGCCGCACCGCTGTCCTATTTCGACGCCACGGGCCATTTCCGCGGCATAACCGCCGATGTGCTGGAGCTGATTCGTCTGCGCACAGGCCTGCGATTCGAAGTGCAGCGAGCCAACGGCATAGCCGATATGGTCGCCCGGCTTGAGGACGGGCGCGTGAACATGATTGCCGCGCTGGCAGTCGATGGCCTGCGCAATCAGCGCCTGTACATGAGCCGCCCGTACCTCGAAAGCCCCTACGTACTGGTGACCCGCGCCGAGAACAGCGAGTACGCATCGCTTGAGCAGTTGCACGGGCGCCGCATCGCGATTACCCGCTACAGCGCCATGGCGCAATTGCTGGCAAGCCACTACCCGCAAACCGGTTGGATAGAGACTGAAAGCCCCTTCTATTCCATGGCGTTGTTGAGCAGTGGCGCCGTGGATGCCGTCATCACCACCCTGATCGATGCCAACCACGCCTTGGCAGGCAAGGCCGACCTGGTCATTCGCCGCACGGTTGGCAGTGAGCCGGCGAATTTCGCCATGGCCACGGCCGCCCAGGCCACGGCCCTCGCCTCGATTCTGGACAAGGCCCTGCTGAGCATCTCGCCGGAAGAACTGGGGGGTATCAACAACCGCTGGCGTGATTTCAGCCTGCATGACGACAGCAGTTGGGAAGCGTTTCGACGCCTGGCATTGCAGGTACTGCTAGGCACGGGCCTGCTGCTGCTGCTGGCATTGATCTGGAACGCTCGCTTGCGACGCCAGATCAAGCAACGCCAGCACGCAGAACGTGCGCTCGGCGATCAGCTTGAATTCATGGGCGCACTGCTCAACGGCACGCCCCATCCCATGTACGTACGCGACCGTGACGGTTGTTTGCAAAGCTGCAATGCCAGCTACCTGGAAGCGGTTGAGGCAAGCCTTGACCAAGTCCTTGGCAAGCGCCTGGAAGACAGCCTGTTCGCTGCCACGGAACACACCCGGCAGATCCACGCCGACTACCTGCAGGTCATGGCTGCCGGTGTACCGCTGGTGGTCGACCGCCCGTTGCGGCTCAAGGAACAGGAGATCACCATCTACCACTGGATCTTGCCCTACCGCGACTCGCTGGGTGAAGTGCAGGGCATCATCGGCGGCTGGATCGATATCAGCGAGCGCCGCCAGCTGGTGCAGGAGCTGCGTGAGGCCAAGCAGCAGGCCGAAGATGCCAACCGGGCCAAGAGCACCTTCCTGGCCACCATCAGCCATGAGATCCGTACACCGATGAATGCCGTGATCGGCATGCTCGAATTGGCCGTCAAACGTGCCAACCAGGGCCAGGTCGACCTTACTTCGCTGGAGGTCGCCCATCATTCGGCGCAGGACCTGCTTGGGCTGATCGGCGACATCCTGGATATCGTGCGCATCGAATCCGGCCACTTGAGCCTGGCCCCCGAACCGGTCGAGGTAGCGGCCCTGGTCGAATCGGTAGGCCGCATCTTCGAGGGCCAGGCGCGGCTCAAGGGGCTGGCCCTGGAGGTCATCATCAGCCCTGGCGCTCGCTGCCACGCCTTGCTCGACCCACTGCGTTTCAAGCAGATCCTCTCCAATCTGGTGAGTAATGCCATCAAGTTCACCGAACATGGCCATATCCGCATCTGCCTGAGCCTGAACGATGCAGGCACGATGGCCGCCTCGAGCCTGGCCCTTGAAGTACGCGACAGCGGCATCGGCATTCATGACGATGACTTGCAGCGCCTGTTCAACCCCTTCGTGCAGGCCAACCCGCACAGCCAGGGTGCCCGCGCAGGTACGGGATTGGGCTTGGCCATTTGCCGCAGCCTGTGCGAAATGATGGGCGGACGGCTGAGCATCAAGAGCCTGCCGGATTTTGGTACCCAGGTGCGCCTTACCCTGCCGATCCAGAGAATCGGTCCGCCGCCACAGGCCGGGCCAGTGGACGAGGATGTCGAAGCACCTGACCCGCAGTTGAACGTGCTGGTGATCGATGACCATCCCGCAAACCGGCTGCTGATGGCACAACAATTGGGCTATCTGGGCCTGAGCCAGACCAGCGCGGGTGGCGGACGAGAAGGCCTTCAGACATGGCGTGAAGGGCAGTTCGACGTGCTGGTCCTCGATTGCAACATGCCGCACATGAACGGCTATCAGCTTGCCGCCGCCGTGCGCGCCGAAGAGCGCCGGAGCAAACGCCCACCCTGTGTCATTCTCGGCTACACCGCCAATGCCCAGCCAGAAGTCAGGCAGAAATGCCTGAGCGTCGGCATGGACGACTGCCTGCTCAAACCGATCAGCCTGCGCACCCTCAGCCAGCGCCTGGCCGCCATACCGCGGCGCAAGCAACAGGCGCCATTCGGCCTGCAAGGTCTGCGCAGCATCGTAGGGGACAATCGTGGCGAGCGTGATCGACTGCTCAGCGCCCTGCACCAGAGCCTGCAACAGGATCTCGCCGAACTGATGGGCCTGAACCCCGAAAACCAGGCCAATGCACTGCGCGAGCAGGCACACAAGATCCTCAGCGCGGCGCGGATGCTGGAAGCACGGGAAATGATGATGGCCTGTGAGGCCTTGAACGAGGACGCCTTGCCAGTGGATCAGCTCAAGCTGCGTCGGCAAGCGTTGGCGCGGCACATGCGCCGCGTGGAGAAAGCCCTGGCCAGGGAGCTGGCCAGGGCTTGACCGAGCGCCGCCCAAGCGGGCAGGCGCTCAAGCGTGCATCAGGAAGCCGAGTTGATCGGCTTTTCCGGATACCAGGCATCCAGCAGCGGGCTGACTTCGATAGTGGTCAGTTCGCTACGGTCCTTCAGCCAGGCTTCGACGGCAGCGCGTTGCTCTTCGCTGACCGAACCACGCTTGGCCGAGCACACCAGGCCGAAATCGTCGCCGCCGACGTAATCCAGGCCATTGGCATCCATGGCTTCTGCGAGGAAGGCGTCGAGGAAGGCGTCGATGGCTTCGTCAGACAGGTCTTCCTTGAAACCCAGGTTCAGTTCGAAACCCAGCTCCTGGAATTCATCCACGCACAGCTTCTTGCGCAGACGACGGGAACGGTTGGTAGCCATGAAACAATCCTCTTGAGTAATTACGCGCGGCACTTTAACAGTTTCCACAGTGCAACGGCGCTTTTCCGTCGAACGTGGCACATCAACGCTGCGCTTGGGGCATAATGCGCACTATATTTCGTCCTGGGGTTACCACTTCTTACAGCCCCAATGTCATTTTCCCTCGTCCGCAGGGTATTAATTTCATATGATCAAAACGCTTCGTCCCCTCGTACTCGCCGGCCTGCTGTTGCCGTTCGCATTGACCAGCCAGGCGGCAGCCGTGAATACCACCCTGCCACCTAAAGTGCAGCAGGCGCTCAAGGCCAATAAACTGCAGGACACCGCACTGTCCCTGGTGATGCTACCGCTCAATGGCCCGGGCACCGCTACCGTGTTCAACGCCGATGTGTCGGTCAACCCGGCTTCGACCATGAAACTGGTCACCACCTACGCCGCCCTCGAACTGCTCGGCCCGACTTTCCAGTGGAAGACCGAATTCTATACTGACGGTACCCTGAGCAACGGTGTGCTCAACGGCAACCTGTACCTCAAAGGTGGCGGCGACCCGAAGCTGAACATGGAAAAGCTGTGGCTGCTGATGCGGGATCTGCGCGCCAATGGCGTGCGCACCGTCACCGGCGACCTGGTGCTCGACCGCAGCCACTTCGTGCAGCCCAACCTGCCGCAGTTCAACGACGATGGCGGCGACGTGAATAAGCCGTTCCTGGTCAAGCCCGATTCCTTGCTGGTCAACCTCAAGGCCCTGCGCTTCGTCGCCCGCAACGACGGTGGCAAGGTGACGGTCGCGGTCGAGCCGCCGATCGCCAGCATCCGCATCGACAATCAGGTCAAGGCCGTGGCGTCCAAGCAATGTACCGGCGACGTGCGCTACAACCCGGTGCCCCAGCCCGACGGTATCAGTGTGGTGGTCAGCGGCCAGCTAGGTGACGGCTGCAATTCGCAGACCTACCTGTCGCTGCTCGATCACCCGACCTACGCCGCCGGTGCCGTGCGGGCGATCTGGAACGAGCTCGGTGGCAGCATCCAGGGCCGCGACCGCATCGAGAACGTGCCCAAGAGCGCCCGCCTGCTGGCCCGCGCCTTCTCGCCAGACCTGGTGGAAGTCATCCGCGACATCAACAAGTACAGCAACAACACCATGGCGCAGCAGCTGTTCCTGAGCCTTGGCGCGCAGTTCCGTACCGATGCCGACGGCGACGATGCCCGCGCCGCGCAACGGGTGGTGCGCCAGTGGCTGGCGAAGAAGGGCATTACTGCGCCGCACCTGGTGATGGAAAACGGCTCGGGCCTGTCACGTGCCGAACGGGTCAGCACCCGTGAGATGGCGGCATTGCTTCAGGCCGCGTGGAAGAGCCCGTATTCGGCCGAGTTCATCAGCTCGATGCCGCTGGTAGGCATGGACGGCACCATGCGCAAGCGCCTCAAGCGTACCGCCATGACCGGCGAAGGCCACATCAAGACCGGCACCCTGAACACCGTGCGCGCCATTGCCGGCTTCAGCCGCGACAGCAACGGCAACACCTGGGCCGTAGCGGCGATCCTCAACGATCCTAAGCCGTGGGGTGCCTCGCAGGTGCTGGACCAGGTGCTGCTTGACCTTTATCGCCAGCCGAAGGCGGGCGACAGTACGGCGGCTACTGCGCCCTGAGTTTCGGGTAACACCATTGCCGGCAAGCCAGCGCCCACAGGTACCCCGCTGAATTCAACAACAGCGGCGCACCTGTGCGAGCCGGCTTGCTGGCGATGATGCCACGACCGACACTCAACTCAACTCACCTTCAACCCGATCCCTACCCGCCTGCTTCGCCGCGTACACCCCCGCATCCGCCCGCAGCAGCAAGGCATCGGCGCCCTCCCCTGGCCGCCACCCCGCCACACCAAAACTCGCCGTCACCTTGCCCACGCCTTCGACCGGTACACTGCGCACCCCCTGCCACAACTCCATGGCCAACATCCGCGCCTGTTCGGCGTTGCTGCCCGGGCACAGCACCATGAACTCTTCGCCTCCTAGCCGACAGAACACATCGGAGCGCCGCAAACGCTGGCCAATACGCTGGCACAGGCTGCGCAGCACATGGTCGCCCACTGCATGGCCGTATTGGTCGTTGATGCGTTTGAAGTGGTCGATGTCGAGCATGATCACCGCCAGGTTCTGATCATCGCGCTGGGCACGCTCCAGTTCAGCCTTCAGCCGCTCCTGAAAGTAGCGACGGTTGTGAATGCCGGTGAGTGCATCGGTCACCGACAGCGTACGCAGGTCTTCCTCCACCCCCTTAAGGTCGGAAATATCGGTGAGGTACCCATGCCAGAGGGTGCAGCCTTCTTCCCCCACTTCAGGCGTCGCCTCGCCGCGTACCCAGCGCAACCCCGCGCGCGGCAAGCACACGCGGTACTCTTCGCGCCAGGGCGTCAGGTGCTCGGCGGAGTAGCGGACCGAGCGACGCACGCGCTCGAGGTCGTCGGGATGGATCCGCTCAAATACCCCCGTGGCATCTTCGCGCAGCAGCTGAAGGTCGACTTCGTAGATGTCGAACAAGCCCTGGCTGGCATAGGGGAAAGAGGAATGACCATCGCTATCCAACCGATATTGATAAATGCCCCCCGGCACTTCCGCGCTAAGTTTTTCCAACAACCTGTCACGCAGTGCCAGCGCCTCGTGCACCCGGCGCCGTTCGGTGACGTCGATGCAGATCGCCAGGTAGCCAACCCACAGCCCTTGTTCGTCCAGCACCGCGGTCACCAGCATGTTGGCCAGTAAATGGCTGCCGTCCTTGCGCACCAGGGTCCATTCGCTGGGCTCGGCGCCACCCTCCTGCAGGGTATCGGCGAACAAGGCCTGGCCACCGGCAATGTGCCGGCCGTAGCGCAGGCTCAGCGCATGGGCGCGCTGGTTGAGCTCTTCGGGCAGTACCAGGTATTCCAGGCGCATCTGCCCTACCGCTTCGACGGCCTGATAGCCAAGCATGCGCTCGGCCCCTGCGTTGAAGGTACTGACCACGCCCTTGAGACTGGTCGCGATGATTGCCACCTGCGTGGCGGCGTCAAGCACGCTGCGCAGTTGATTGTGGGTTTCGCGCAGTGACTGCTCGCTGATGCGCAGTTCTGCGGTGCGCTGCTCGACCAGGGTCAAGGCGCGCTGCCGCTGGCTGAACAGGTTGTAGAGCAAGGTGCTGAGCAGAAGGCTCAGCAAGCCACCGAGTGACCCCACCGCCAGTGCCGCCGAGGAGCGGTTGCCCTGCATGAATACCTGGCTGGGACGGATATCGAGCTGGTAGTGGTGATCGGCCAGGTGCAACAACTGGCTACTGACCAGCGCCAGGGGGGCCGCTTGGCTCTGCGAGTCGAACAGCACCTCATGGCCATCGCGCCCGCTAGGGTCGATGATGCGCACCACCAGGTTGTCCTCGCCGGTCGTGGGCAGGCCATCGCTGATCAGCTGACGCAGGTTCAGCAGGGCCATGACATAGCCGGCGGGGCCACCCTCGGGCAAGCTGTCGGAGAACACCGGCGCAACCATCAAGAGCCCGCGGCTGTAGCCTGCGGCGACATTGATCATATCCAGCGGTTCGGACACCGCCATGCTGCCAGGTAGCACAGCACGCGCCAGGGCCTGCTCTCGTGCCGGCTGGCTGCGCAGGTCCAGCCCGTAGGGTTGCCCGTGCTGTTGGGTGGCCTGGGTGTAGAGCACCGGAAAGTAATGATCGCGAGCCGGCGCCGCATGCCAGATGCCCTGGCTATCCAGATCGCGTATTTCATAGGCCTGCCCCAGCTTGGCGCTGGCCTGGCGTTCGAAGTCGCGCCGTTGCCCATGCTCTACCCGCGGCGCCCAGGAGTAGGCCTGGGTGCGGCGCAGCAGCGGTCGAGCGAAACCGTCGAATTCGCTGGGGGTGATCTCGTTGGAGAAACTGAAGAAGCGCCGCAGGCTGTCCAGGCGCTGCTCCTGGTCGTCGAAGCGCTCGGCAATGCGGCTATAACGCTCCCTGGCCAGCAGTTCGAAGCGCTGGCGCAGCTGCTGCTTGTAGAACGCCTGCGTGGCCAGCGCCAGGCCGAGCGACAGCAAGCCGCCGGCCACCAACGCCACCAGCGCCACCGCCCAGGCAGCCATCGCATCGCTGCACAGGCCCAGCACCTTCGCACGCACGCCATACTTCGACATAGATCGATCTCGTCACGTCAGCGTCCTGCGATTGTCTGGCCCTGTGCTAGGTTATAGCTATTGGCCATCAGCTATGCAATATCGCTGGTCGCCTCAGCGCAATTGCAGGCGCCAGGCCCGGTGAATGCGGCTGTTGCGGGCGAAGTCCGGGTCCAGGGTCTGCGCGGTGATTTCTTCCACCTCATACCGCGCAGCCAGGTGCTCATCGAGCTGGAATTTGCGGAAGTTGTTGGAGAAATACAGCACACCGCCCGGTGCCAGGCGCGCCATGGCCAGGTCGAGCAACTGCACATGGTCGCGCTGCACGTCGAACACCCCTTCCATGCGCTTGGAGTTGGAGAAGGTCGGGGGGTCGATGAAGATCAGGTCATAGCTGTCGCGGTTGCCTTCCAGCCAGGCCATGACGTCGCTCTGCTCCAGGCGGTTGCGCTCGGAGAAGCCGTTCAGCGCCAGGTTGCGGCGCGCCCAGTCCAGGTAGGTTTTCGACAGGTCGACGCTGGTGGTGCTGCGCGCGCCACCTTTGGCAGCATGCACGGTGGCCGTGGCGGTGTAGCAGAACAGGTTGAGGAAACGCTTGCCCTCGGCCTCGCGCTGAATGCGCATGCGCATCGGGCGGTGGTCGAGGAACAATCCGGTGTCGAGGTAGTCGGTGAGGTTGACCAGCAACTTCACGCCGCCTTCCTTGACCTCGTGGAAGCGCCCTTCGGTGGCCTGACGCTCATACTGACGGGTGCCGGTCTGCCGCTCGCGGCGCTTGAGCACCACACGCTGCGGGTCGATACCCAGTGCCTGGGGGATTGCCGCCAAGGCATCGAGCAGACGCGACTGAGCCTTTTCCGGGTCGATCGAGCGCGGCGCTGCGTATTCCTGCACGTGCACCCAATCCTGGTAAAGGTCGACCGCCAGGGCGTATTCGGGCATGTCGGCATCGTACAGGCGGTAGCAGTCGACCTGCTCGCGGCGGGCCCACTTGCCCAGTTGCTTGAGGTTCTTCTGCAGTCGGTTGGCGAACATCTGCGCACCCTCCGACAACCGCGCCGGCTCGCTGGCAACCGCCACTGGGCGACGAACCTCGCCATTGTCGTCCTGGGCTTCGCGGCGCTCACCGGTGACGAACTGGTCAGGTTGCACCTTGAACAGCAGCAATTTGCACGGCAGCGCGCCGTTCCAGAAGGCGTATTGCTTGTGGCTGCGGATGCCCATGCGCTTGCCCAGTTCGGGGGCACCGGTGAATACCGCCGCTTCCCAGCCCATGCAGGCCTGGCGCAGGCGCTCGCCGAGGTTCTGGTAGAGGTACAGCAGGCTGGCCTCGTCACCCAGTCGCTCGCCGTAGGGAGGGTTGCTGATGACCAGGCCTTTCTGGTTCTGGTCCGGACGGGGTTCGAAGCTGGCGACTTCGCCCTGGTAGATCTTGATCCAGTCACCAAGGCCTGCGCGCTCGACGTTGTTGCGCCCCGGCTGGATCAGCCGTGGGTCGGCCTCGTAGCCTCGGATCCACAGCGCAGGTTTGGCCAGGCCGGCCTGGGCACGGGCCTGCGCCTCTTCATGCACCTTGCGCCAGGTGGCCGGCACATGGCCGAGCCAGGCGCTGAAACCCCAGCGTTCGCGCTTGAGGTTGGGGGCGATATCGGCGGCGATCATCGCCGCTTCGACCAGGAAGGTGCCCACACCGCACATCGGGTCGGCCAACGCGCCGCCCTCGGCGGCGATCCGCGGCCAACCGGCGCGGATCAGCACCGCCGCCGCAAGGTTTTCCTTCAGTGGCGCGGCGCCTTGCTGAAGGCGGTAGCCACGCTGGTGCAGGCTGTGGCCGGACAGGTCGAGAGACAGGATCGCCTCGCCACGGTCCAGGCGCAGGTGCACCCGTACGTCCGGGTCGACTTTCTCCACCGAGGGGCGCAGGCCTTCACGGTTGCGCAGTTTGTCGACGATCGCATCCTTGACCTTGAGTGCGCCGAAGTGGGTGTTGTCGATACCCGAACCATGGCCACTGAACTCCACCGCCAGGGTGCCGTCGGCTGCCAGGTGATCGGCCCAGTCAAGCGCGTGCACGCCGTCGTACAGGTCGTCGGCATTTTTCATGGCAAAGCGCTTGAGCACCAGCAACACACGGTTGGCCAGGCGCGACCAGAGGCACAGACGGTAGGCGGTTTCCATGTCGGCGGTGCCGCGGATGGCCGAGGTGTGCTCGCGCACTTCGTCCAGGCCGAGGCCCCTGGCCTCTTCGGCGAGCAGGCCTTCAAGGCCTTTGGGGCAGGTGAGATAGAGTTCGAAACGGTCCGACATGTGTATTCCAGAGCCTTGGGCTGTTTGAGTGACGAAGCGACGCATCGCCCCGCCGATGTTTGCCCGAACGCCCTTCCAGCAAGCGTCCGAGTGGCCTTTGCCCGTGCCTCGTGGCAGCGGACCGGCCGGGCCGCCTGATCGATCTGCCGTTCGCCGGGTGGCAGAAACAGCTTAGATCATCAGGCAGTACGAATAATTTCCAGCGAACTGTGAGCCGATGTGACCCTTCGTCGCATTACCAGATATTTCTGTCATCGCTGCGCCGCGCTGGCGAAATGACGTCAAGCTTCAGCAAACCCCGATCATAGCGGGCCCAACGGCAAACAAGGTTGAGTCGCATTTATTTACTTATCCCCTCACCCTTGGAAACGTTACGTCCTTATGACAAATCGATCATTCCCACGGTGACTCGCATTCGTTAGAACTGGTCTCAGGCCGCTTCGCAACGAGGCGGCACCTTCAGCCCGCCACGCCGGCAGCGGGCGCACACCGGCAGAAAGACTCTGCCCGGCCTCGGAGAGGCCGACGGGACATTACAGTCAACAAGTGAGGGCAACACCCTATGAGAAGACTTAAGCGTGATCCGTTGGAAAGAGCATATTCACGTGGCTACCAATACGGGGTCACCGGCAAATCCCGCGAACTTTGCCCCTTCAATCTTCCTTCTGTTCGCCAAGCCTGGATTAACGGCTGGCGCGAAGGTCGCGGTGATAACTGGGACGGAATGACTGGCACCGCTGGCATCCATAGACTCAACGAAAATCACGCCGTTGGCTGATCGAGGACACTGAATTCGAGTTACCATGCACGCCCCATCCGGGCGGCGGGCTAAGGCCCAGGGGCCCCTAGATGGGGCCCTTTTTTATGCCTGCCTCTTATGCCCGCGGCATGGCAGCGATGGCATCCACCGCCTCGCGAATCAACGCAGGCCCTTTATAGATAAAGCCTGAGTAGATCTGTACCAGGCTCGCACCGGCAGCGATCTTCTCTGCGGCGTGACGCCCTTCGGTGATCCCCCCCGCTGCAATGATCGGCAACTTGCCCGCCAACTCACCAGCCAGCACCTTGACGATGTGGGTGCTCTTTTCCAGCACCGGTGCGCCCGAGAGGCCACCCGCCTCACCCCCATGGGCCAGGCCTTCGACACCTTCGCGGCCGAGGGTGGTGTTGGTGGCGATCACTGCATCCATACCCGATTCCATCAGCGCCGCCGCGACCAGCGCGGTTTCTTCGTCGCTCATGTCCGGGGCGATCTTGATCGCCAGCGGCACACGCTTGCCGTGGGTGGAGGCCAACTGCTCACGGCGCTCGGCCAACGCATCGAGCAGTTGCTTGAGCGAATCACCGAACTGCAGGCTGCGCAGGCCCGGGGTGTTCGGCGAACTGACGTTGACGGTGATGTAGCTGGCCTCGGTGTAGACCTTGTCCAGGCAGATCAGGTAGTCGTCGACCGCTCGCTCCACCGGGGTATCGAAATTCTTGCCGATGTTGATGCCCAGCACACCGTCGTAACGCGCGGCACGCACACGCTGCAGCAGATGGTCGACGCCCAGGTTGTTGAAGCCCATGCGGTTGATGATCGCCGTCGCCTCCGGCAGGCGGAACAGACGCGGCTTGGGGTTGCCGGGCTGCGGGCGTGGGGTCACCGTGCCGATCTCGACGAAACCGAAGCCCAGCTGGGCAAAGCCATCGATGGCCGCGCCGTTCTTGTCCAGGCCTGCGGCCAAGCCTACCGGATTGGCAAAGTTCAACCCCATCACCGTCACCGGCAACGCCGCTGGCTGCTTGCAGAACATACCGTTGAGCCCGAGGCGGCCACCGGCACCGATCAGGTCCAGGGACAGGTCATGGGAAGTTTCCGGAGAAAGCTTGAACAGCAGCTGGCGGGCCAGGGTATACATGGGCGGGCAAGGCTCGGGGTGAGTGAGGGTGCGATTATAGCCAGCGCGCGCTCACCATGACAGGGCCTTGGCACATGCGTTGCTACATCGCCTGCACACGGCCTACTTCAGTACAGGCGAGGATCTTCGTGAATACATCACCTCTGGCATGGGTCAACGGCAGCGACGCGCCGGAAAAACCCAGCCTCGATATCGGTTTCATGGCCCTCACCGACTGCGCGTCAGTGGTGGTCGCTGCCACCCAAGGCTTTGCCCAACAACAGGGCCTGACCCTCAACCTCAGGCGCCAGGGCTCATGGGCCGGGCTGCGCGACAAGCTGGCCAGCGGCGAACTGGATGCTGCCCATTGCCTGTACGGGTTGGTCTACGCAGTGCATCTGGGCATCGGCGGCGTGCCAGCCAGCAGCATGGCCGTGCTCATGGGCCTGAACCAGAATGCCCAGGCGCTCAATCTATCCCCTGCCTTGCAACGCAAAGGCGTGACCAGCCCTGAGGCACTGGCTCGGCTGGTGCACCAGCATGGCGCGCGGTTGACCTTTGCCCAGACCTTCCCCACCGGCACCCATGCCATGTGGCTGTACTACTGGCTGGCCAGCCAGGGCATCCATCCACTGCACGATGTCGACAGCGTGGTGGTGCCGCCGGCGCAAATGGCCGCACACATCCAGGCCGACCGCATCGACGGTTTCTGCGTCGGCGAGCCCTGGGCTGCCGCCGCCATCGCACAAGGCCAGGGCTTCACCCTGGCCACCAGCCAGTCGATCTGGCCCGATCACCCGGAAAAAGTGCTGGCCTGTGCGCGCACTTTCGTCGAGCAGTACCCCAACAGCGCCCGGGCGCTGATCAAGGCAGTTCTTGCCGCCAGCCGCTTCATCGAGCAGAGCCAGGAGAACCGCCGCAGCACCGCGCAACTGCTGGCCGGCAGTGCTTATCTCGACACGCCTGCGGAAAACATCGAGCCGCGCCTGCTGGGCAACTATCAGGACGGCCTGGGCAACCAGTGGCAGGATCCTCACGCCCTGCGCCTGTTCGACCAGGGCCGCGCCAACCTGCCTTACCTGTCCGACGGCATGTGGTTCATGACCCAGTTCCGTCGCTGGGGCTTGCTGCGTGACGACCCCGATTACCTCGGTGTAGCCCGCCAGGTCCAGCAGCTCGCGCTGTACCGCGACGCCGCCGAAACGCTCGGGGTACCCTGCCCTGCCCAGCCCATGCGCAGCAGCCTGTTGATCGACGGCATACGCTGGGATGGCAGCGACCCCTATGGCTATGCCCGCAGCTTTCGCCTGCATGCGCTGGGCGATGCGCCTGGCGCGCGTGTCGGTTCGTGAGGGTCTCCACCATGCTGCGCATCCTGCTGATCGACGACACTCAGAAGAAGCTCGGCCGCCTCAAGGCGGCCCTGCGCCAAGCCGGCTTCGAGGTGATCGAAGCGCCAGACCTGACCATCGACCTGCCCGCCTGCGTCGAAACGGTGCGCCCGGACGTGGTGCTGATCGATACCGAGTCACCCGATCGCGATGTGATGGAGCAAGTGGTGATGGTCAGCCGCGAGCAGCCGCGGCCCATTGTGCTGTTCACCGACGAGCATGACCCAGGGGTGATGCGCCAGGCGATCCAGGCGGGTGTCAGCGCATACATCGTCGAAGGCATTCACGCGGCCAGGTTGCAACCGATCCTCGATGTCGCCATGGCCCGCTTCGAAAGCGACCAGGCGCTCAAGGCTCAGCTACTGGCGCGCGACCAGCAGTTGGCCGAGCGCAAGCGCATCGAGCAGGCCAAGGGACTGCTGATGAAAATGAAAGACTGCAACGAAGAACAGGCCTACACCCTGATGCGACGCCAAGCGATGAGCCGGCAGCAGAAACTGATCCAGGTGGCCGAACAGATCATTGCCATGCACGAGATGCTGGGCTGAAACACCGGTGATATTGGCCCATCTCTTGCTGAAGACTTTGCACCGGTAGCCAACGGCGGTTGCCCAGCTAATCCCGACAAAGACGTCGCCCTCCCCTCCACCACCAGTGGCCGGGGTAGCGACGTCTTTTCGTTTCCGTTGCATTGCCGAGTGAGGTGTTCGATGAGTACCAGCTTCTGGAAATCCGGGCATGTGCCCACGCTGTTCGCCGCGTTCCTGTATTTCGACCTGAGCTTCATGGTCTGGTACCTGCTCGGCCCCCTGGCCGTGCAGATTGCCACCGACCTGCAGCTCAGCACACAACAACGCGGCCTGATGGTCGCCACGCCCATTCTCGCTGGCGCCGTGCTGCGCTTCGTCATGGGCCTGCTGGTCGACCGCCTTTCCCCCAAAACCTCAGGGCTGATTGGCCAGGTAGTCGTCATCGTCGCCCTGGCCGGCGCCTGGCATTTGGGCGTGCACAGCTATGAACAGGCACTGCTGCTCGGTGTTTTCCTCGGCGTGGCCGGTGCTTCGTTCGCGGTTTCGCTACCGCTCGCCTCGCAATGGTATCCACCGCAACATCAGGGCAAGGCCATGGGCATCGCCGGCGCGGGCAACTCCGGTACGGTGTTCGCTGCACTGCTGGCCCCCGTGCTGGCCGCAGGCTTCGGCTGGAACAACGTATTCGGCTTTGCCGTGATTCCATTGCTGCTGACCCTGGTACTGTTCACCCTGCTCGCACGCAATGCCCCGCAAAGGCCCAAGCCGAAAGCCATGGCCGATTACCTCAAGGCCTTGGGCGACCGGGACAGCTGGTGGTTCATGTTCTTCTACAGCGTCACCTTCGGCGGCTTCATCGGCCTGGCCAGCGCCCTGCCCGGCTACTTCAGCGACCAGTATGGCCTGAGCCCGGTCACTGCCGGTTACTACACCGCCGCCTGCGTCTTTGCCGGCAGCCTGATGCGCCCGCTCGGTGGCGCCCTGGCCGACCGCTTCGGCGGCATCCGTACTCTGCTAGGCATGTACAGCGTGGCCGCCGTGTGTATCGCCGCAGTCGGGTTCAACCTGCCCAGCGCCGCTGCGGCTCTCGCCCTGTTCGTCAGCGCCATGCTCGGCCTGGGCGCCGGCAACGGCGCCGTGTTCCAGCTCGTACCTCAACGCTTTCGGCAAGAGATCGGCGTGATGACCGGGCTGATCGGCATGGCTGGCGGCATGGGTGGTTTTCTGCTGGCCGCAGGCCTGGGCACCATCAAGCAGCACACTGGCGACTATCAGCTGGGCCTGTGGCTGTTCGCCAGCCTCGGCCTGCTGGCCTGGTTCGGGCTGCACGGGGTGAAGCAGCGCTGGCGCACCACCTGGGGCTCTGCGGCGGTCACCGCCGCACGGGTCTGAGCCAGCTCGATGAGCTTGCAGCTCAGTTTTGCCCAGGCCAGCGCCATCGGGCCGCGCGAAGAGAACCAGGATGCCCTGCGCCTGGTGACGCCCGCGCCCGAACTGGCCGCCAGCAAGGGCTACCTGTTCGCCCTCGCCGACGGTGTCAGCCAGTGCGCCGACGGCGGCCTGGCTGCCCGTGCCAGCTTGCAGGCGCTGGCCATGGACTACTACGCCACGCCTGCCACCTGGGGCGTGGCCCAGGCCCTGGATCGCCTGCTGCTGGCCCAGAATCGCTGGTTGCGCGCCCAGGGCGGCCAGCCGCTGCTGACCACCCTCAGCGCCCTGGTGCTGCGTGGCCGCCGCTTCACCCTGGCGCATGTCGGCGATTGTCGTGCCTATCGCTGGCACGGCGGCCGTTTGCAGTGCCTGAGCCAAGACCACGTGTGGGACCAGCCAGGCATGCAGCATGTGCTCAAACGCGCCCTGGGGCTCGACCAGCATCTGCTGGTCGACTACCTGGACGGCGAGCTGCAGCCTGGCGAGTGCTATTTGCTGCTCAGCGACGGCGTGTGGGCCAGCCTGGGTGACCAGCACATCCAGGCAGTACTGCGCGAGCAGCCCGATCTGCAGCAAGCGGTCGATACCCTGGTTGCCAGCGCCCACCTCAATGGCAGCCAGGATAACGCCAGTGCCTTGCTGGTGCGGGTCGAAAAGCTGGGTGAGACCAACCTGGGCGACACCCTGGTGCAACTGCAGCAGTGGCCGCTGCCAGGCCCGTTGCGCACTGGCCAGGTGATCGATGGCTGGCAGGTCGATACATGCCTGGCACTGAGCCGCCAGTCACTGCTCTACCGGGTGCACGACAGCCAAGGGCAGCCCTGGTTGCTCAAGACCTTGCCTGGCGAACGCGAACAAGAACCGGGAGCGGCCCAGGGCTTGCTGCTCGAAGAGTGGTTCCTGCGCAGGGTAGCCGGCCGCCACTTCCCCGAGCTGCATGCAGCCAGCCAGCGCCAGCACCTTTACTACGTCATGCGCGAGCACAAGGGCCACACCCTCTCCACCCAGCTCGCCGAACAGGGCCCCCTGCCGCTGGCACAATGGCTGGAGGTGGCGCGCCAGCTACTGCAGGCCGTTGGCGTGCTGCACCGACGCAATCTGCTGCATCGCGACATCAAGCCTGACAACCTGCACCTGGGTGTGGACGGTCAACTGCGCCTGCTGGATTTCGGCTTGGCGTATTGCCCGGGGCTTTGCGAGGAGCCGCAGCACACGCTACCCGGCACACCGTCCTACCTGGCGCCGGAGGCCTTCGAAGGCCAGCCACCCAGCCCGCGCCAGGACCTTTATGCGGTAGGCGTAACGCTCTACCACCTACTGACCGGGCATTACCCATACGGTGAAGTCGAAGCCTTTCAGCGCCCGCGCTTCGGGCAGCCGGTCAATGCCTCGCGCTACCGGCCCGACTTACCGGAATGGCTGCAACACAACCTGCAGCAGGCGGTAGCAGCCGACCCGGCACAGCGCTTCGAAACGGCAGAGCAGTGGCTGTTGTTGCTGGAACGCGGTGACCGCCAGGTGCTTGGCAACCACCGCCGGCCATTGCTCGAACGTGAGCCGCTGAAGGTCTGGCGCACTTTGGCATTGCTGTCGCTGTTGCTCAATCTGATTTTGCTGATCAGCATGCTCAAAGGCTGAGCCGTGCCGGTTCGGGTGCTATCGCTGGCTTGCCAGCAATAGCGCCAGAACCGGCTCAACAAATCGCAGGCAAAGAAAAACCCGGCCTGAGCCGGGTTTTTCATTGAAGCTTCAGACCAATTACTTGGACTGGGCTTCTACCTGAGCTTCAACGCGACGGTTGATAGCACGGCCTTCTTCGGTGGCGTTGTCGGCAACCGGACGGGTTTCGCCGTAGCCAACCGAGTCAACACGGCTGGATTCTACGCCGTACTGCTGGGTCAGGACTTGCTTAACAGCGTTGGCACGACGCTCGGACAGCTTCTGGTTGTAAGCGTCTGGACCTACGGAGTCAGTGTGACCTTCAACCACGGTGGTGGTCTGTGGGTACTGCTTCATGAAGTCAGCCAGGTTTTTGATGTCGCCGTAGCTGTTAGGCTTGACGACCGACTTGTCGAAGTCGAACTTGACGTCCAGCTCAACACGAACGACTTCAGCAACAGCTGGGCAGCCATCGGCGTCAACGGTGACGTTGGCCGGGGTGTCCGGGCACTTGTCGACGTTGTCGCAAACGCCGTCGTTGTCGCTGTCGGAGCAGACTTCAGCAACTGGAGCCGGAGCAGCAGCAACTTTGCCACCGCTGCCACCGAAGTTCAGACCAACACCAACGGATGGGCCCCACTCGGTGTTGCCGTTGTCGATGTTGTACATGGCTTCAACGCCGGCACGGGCGAAGAACATGTCGGTGATGTACCACTTGGCGCCAGCGCCAACGTTGGCGAAGGTGGAGTGGTCGCGGCCGCTACGAGTGGCCTGACCCAGGCTCTCGTGAGCGAAACCAGCGGAAACGTACGGACGCAGAGCATCGCCGACGGTACCGAAGTGGTAGGTAGCGTCCAGCTTGGCCTTGGAACCTTTGATGTCTTTGTTGAAGACTTCGCCACGAGCGTTGTGGGTTTCGTTGTAGCCCAGGTCCAGGGAGACGTCGTCGGTCAGGAAGTAACCGAGGCGAACACCAGGATTGGTGCCGTCGTTCTTGAAGTTACGCTCGCTGTCGTAGTACTGCTTGGTAACGTTACCTTCGATTTCGACTGCGCCTTGGCCTTGAGCCAGAACGCCGAACGAAGTAGCGGCTACGAGCGAGCCAATGGCCAAGCCCAAGGTGTTTTTCAATTTCATCCGTTAAATCCCCATCTGGTGATAGTTAAGCAGTCCCACCAACATCCGGGGGACAACTCGACGGCAAGTCTAGCAGAACTCGCCGGTTGGTTAGAGATATTTACAAGTGACTAAGTTTCATCAAGGCCTGCAAATTTCTCTCTAAGCTTGTCTAGCGCGCGCTTGTAGCGCATTTTCGTTGCGCTCAAGCCCATGTGCATGATATCGGCGATTTCCTGAAATTCCAGTTCTGCGACAAAACGCAGCACCAAAATCTCACGGTCAATCGGGTTCACATGCACCAGCCACTTGTCCAGCCCGCCCTTTTCTTCCGGTTTCGGAGCCTTGTCTTCAGACGCCTCTTCAACAGGGTCAAGACTCAAGGCATCCATCAACCGACGCTTGCGACGCTCCTTGCGGTACTGGGTAATGCACTCGTTGTAGGTGATGCTGTAGAGCCAGGTCTTGAACTTGGATTTGCCTTCGAAGTTCTTCAGCCCGTAAAGCACCTTCAGCATCACTTCCTGACAGACATCGTCGGCATCCCGGTCGTTCCCCAAATAACGTGCACAGACGTTGAACAGGGTCCGCTGGTAGCGCCGCATGAGCTCCTCGTAGGCGCGGGTAACGTGATACAGCTCCTCATGCGAACGCGCCACCAACTCCTCGTCGGTGAGCTCGCGGGGGTCGTAACGCATGGGCGGCGAATGAACTTTATTCAAAACGGATCTGGCCGACAGTCAGGTCAATGTCGCCGCTCAGCCCCACGGGCCGATTTTTGCGGCGGCATACATTAACAGCTTTTGTGCGGTTAGCGGCTATTGACACGCTGCTCAAGCAACACGCGGTTGGACAACGACACCAGTTCGCCATCATCGGTCAACAGCGTGGTCTTCACCGTGCCGATTTCCTCGATCTGCCCTTCGACCTCTCCAATCCGCACCTGCTGGCCGACCTGGTAGAGTTCGCGCACGTAGATGCCGGCCAGAATCTGCCCGGCAATTTCGCGACTGCCGAGGCCCATTGCCAAGGCGACGGCCAGACCAACGGTAATCAAACCGATGACGATCACGTGGTTCAGCAGGTCGGTCTTGACCTCGAGCTGGCTGATGGCCACCGAGATGCTGATGATGATTACCAGGCCTTGGGTAATACGCCCCAGGCCCGCCGAATACTCAAGGCCGATGCCCTCGGCAGCACCGCGCACCAGGCCATTGGCTACCTGCGCCAGCAGCACGCCGGCCAGCAGCACCAGCGCTGCGCCAAACACCTTGGGCAGGTACAGCGCAAGCATGTCGAGGGTTGCCGAAACCCGCTCAAGGCCGAGCGATTCAGCGGCGGAGACCAGGAAGATCAGCAGCACGAACCAGTAGACGATCTTGCCGATCAGGGTCGAGATCGGCACCTGGATACCGACCCGGCTCAGCATTTTGGTCAGCCCTGTACCGGCCATCAGGCGGTCCAGGCCGAACTTGGCGAGCAGTTTCGACAGCAGCGTATCGAGCAGCTTGGCCACCACGAAACCGAGCAGCACTACCACCAGCGCGCCGAACAGGTTGGGGATGAAGTTCGCTACCTTGGTCCATAGGGCGGTCATTGCGGTGACCAGGCTCTGGGTCCAGAGATCGAGTTCCATATTCAATCGGCCTTATCAGCTTTGCTGCCAGCGGCAGCGTTACGACGTACAGGCGCAACATGCGCCGAGCCATTGTTCACGGCGATCAGCAGCGCCTGGCTCCAGCGGCCAAGCAGGCTGAACAGATCACCCGCGCCAACCTGGCGGTTGGCGGTCTTCAGCACGCGACCCAGGCACGCGGCGTCGTCCCGGTCTTCACCGGAAGGCGACGCTTTGAGCAAGTCACGCAGGGATTCTTCAAACGGATCGTGCATGGGCACCTCGCGCAGTATCAGTCAGAGACGAGGGCGATGGGCGATGGGTCACACATCGCAGGGCCCTCATCGCCGGCAAGCCGGCTCCCACAGGGACACCACAAGCCTTGAAAGCTGTGGGATACCTGTGGGAGCCGGCTTGCCGGCGATGAGGGCCCTGCAAAACTAGACCCACCGCAAGCGTCGGAACAGCCACCACTGCCCCACCGCCAAGCCGAGCACGACGACGCAGGCGAACAGGAAACCATAAGGATTCTCCGCCCCCGGAATGCCGCCCACATTGATCCCCAGCAACCCGGTGATAAAGCTCATGGGCAGGAAAATGCAGGTGATGATGCCAAAGCGGTACATGGTCCGGTTCATCCGCTCGCTACGGCGGCGGTCCTCGCTTTCCAGTACCAGGGCGGCCCGTTCTCGGGTCAGCTCGAGCTCCTCGAGATAGCGGATCAGGCTGTTGTTCAATTCGTTCCAGTAGTCGGCGTCGGCCTCGGCGAACCAGCTCCATTTGCTGCGTGAAAGCTGCGCGTAGATCTCTCGCTGTGGTGCCAGGAAACGCCGAAGACCGGCGGCGCGACGGCGGATCTGCTGCAGGCTGCCGTTTTCGGGAGTATACCGTTCGTCGGATTCGACCTTTTCTTCCTCAAGATCGACCAGTTCGGACAGGTCGCTGACCAGCGCCTGGACCTTCTCGGTGAGCAATTCACCCATCAGCAGCAACAGCTCGGACGCCGATTTCGGCCCCCTGCCCTCGTCCAGTTGCTGGAGTACTTCATCACTGGCGCGCAACGGCCTCAGGCGCAGGGAAATGACCCGTTGCGCCTCGGCGAAGATACGCACCGACACCATGTCTTCGGGCTCGGCGCCCGGGTTGAGGTTGACCCCTCGCAAGAACAGCAGCAACTGCTCGGCCGCCATGGGCAGCAGGCGTGGCCGGGTGTTTTCTTCCAGCAGCAGGTCGCAGGCGAACTCGCTCAGGCCGCTGTCATGCAGCAGCCAGGTACGGGTTTGGGGGTGGCTACGGTCCCAGTGCAACCACAGGCTTTCCTGTGGTTGCAGCTGCAGGGCGTCCAGCTCGGTCCGGGCGATCGAGCGCGCGCCGCCTCTACCATCGAGCACCAGGGCATGTACCAGCCCCCACTGCGCGTTGTCTTCCTCGAACATCAAAGCTCCATCAGCGCGCGGGGGCGCTTACTCCGGCATCTTCAGCGGGCTGGGCGAGATGATCACGCCGTTGTTGTCGGCATACACGTACTCCCCCGGGCGGAACGTCACACCGGCGAAAGTCACGGCCACGTTGAGGTCGCCGATACCACGCTTGTCGGTTTTCATCGGGTGGCTGGCCAGGGCTTGCACGCCTACGTCGGTCTGGATCAGCACGTCCACATCGCGCACACAACCGTAGATCACCAGGCCTTCCCAACCGTTCTTGGCGGCCTTTTCGGCGAGCATGTCACCGAGCAGAGCACGGCGCAGCGAACCACCGCCGTCGACCACCAGCACTTTGCCCTTGCCGTCGAGCTCGACCTGCTCTTTCACCAGCGAGTTGTCTTCGAAACACTTGATGGTGACGATCTGGCCACCGAACGAATCGCGGCCGCCGAAATTGCTGAACATCGGTTCCAGCACCTGAACCAGGTCCGGGTAGGCGTCGCAGAGGTCGGGCGTTACGTAATGCTGCATGGGAAGCTCCTGTCAGTCACAACGAAAGCGGGTGTCGGCCAAGGCTACACCGGAGAGGCTGGTGCAGTCATCCGGGACTGGGCAGTCAGTTGGCTCCCACAGGCCTTGAGTACTGTGGGGTACCTGTGGGATCCAGCTTGCCGGCGATAGGGCCGGCCCAGACAACAAGAAATCAACCGGCCGGCACAGGCTCGGCCACCATCGTCGACTCATGCACCGGCAGCAACGGCGCCCGCAGCCAGCGCTCCACCAGAGGCCACACCTGCGCCTGGGCCGCCTTGCTCACCAGCATGTCGACATGCCCAAAGGCCTCGAACCCCTGCTCACGCCCCAGGCGCAGGAACTGCTTGCGCGCGCCTCCGAGCTGATCGAACAGCTTGCGACAAGCCCACACCGGATCCTGAAAGTCCGCTGCCCCGGCCACGGCCAGCACCGGCACATCGACCTCGGCCAACCCCGCCCACCAGTCGCTCTGCTTGTCGCCAAAACGCCCGAACAGGCCATGCCAGCGCATGCTCTCCAGGGCCAGTCCGATGGGCTCGTCCTCCGGCCCACGCTTGAAACGCGGCCCGGATATCTGCCCCCAACGCTTGAGCAACAACTTCGCACCCCAGGTCAGCGGCGGCACTTTCAAAGGCCAGTAAACCCGGCTGATCTGGGTGCCGAAAAACGCCGCGCTGGCGACCTGCTCTGCCTGCAGGAAGCCGCCACCAAGCGCCGCCGCGAGGGTAATGCCACCCAACGAGTGGCCAACCCAATGCGGCGCCTGGCCGGCCTGTTCCTGAACGAACGCCGCGATCAGCGGCAGGTCATCACGGGCATAGTCGGCCACACGATTGTGTTTCCAATGCCGATTGCGCGGGGACAAACCATGGCCGCGCATCTCCGGAATCCACACATCGAACCCGGCGCGCGCCAGGTACGCGCCCAGCCCGATGCCTTTGGGCGAATACCAGAAACGCCGATTGGAAAAACTGCCATGCAGGAGAATGACCGGCACACCCTGGGCGCGGCCGCTGTCGGCCAGGCCCAGGCGAGTTACCGCGATTTCGACGCTGGGGTCAGGGCTGTTGCCGGCCTTGATCCGGTAAACGTCTTCGCTGAGATCGCCGCGCCGCTCGGCACTGAGCAGGGCGACGGGAAATAAAGTACTGCTGCTTTGCATAGGTTGCTTGGTGCACAAAAAAGGGCGGGATCCATTGCTGGAGCTCGCCCTGGATAAAACCAGGCGGGGGCACGCCAGATGCACCCCCGCATTTCATCGCATCAGGCCGCGCCCTGGCCCTCGGCCAGGAAGAACCAGGTCTCGAGCACCGAGTCAGGGTTCAGCGACACGCTTTCGATGCCTTGTTCCATCAGCCACTTGGCCAGGTCCGGGTGGTCCGACGGGCCCTGACCGCAGATGCCGATGTACTTGCCGGCCTTGTTGCACGCCTGGATGGCGTTGGCCAGCAGCTTCTTAACGGCAGGGTTACGCTCGTCGAACAGGTGAGCAATGATCCCCGAGTCACGGTCCAGGCCCAGGGTCAGCTGGGTCAGGTCGTTGGAGCCGATGGAGAAGCCGTCGAAGTACTCAAGGAACTCTTCGGCCAGAATGGCGTTGGACGGCAGCTCGCACATCATGATCACGCGCAGGCCGTTGTCGCCACGGGCCAGGCCGTTTTCGGCGAGCAGGTCGACGACCTGGCTGGCTTCGCCCAAGGTACGCACGAACGGCACCATGATCTCGACGTTGGTCAGGCCCATCTCGTTGCGCACGCGCTTGAGCGCACGGCACTCGAGCTCGAAGCAGTCACGGAACGACTCGCTGATGTAGCGCGAGGCACCGCGGAAGCCCAGCATCGGGTTCTCTTCTTCCGGCTCGTACAGCTTGCCGCCGATCAGGTTGGCGTACTCGTTGGACTTGAAGTCCGACAGGCGCACGATGACCTTTTTCGGGTAGAAGGCGGCCGCCAGGGTGCTGATGCCCTCGACCAGTTTCTCGACGTAGAAGCCGACCGGGTCGTTGTAGCCGGCGATGCGTTTGTCGACGCTGTCCTTCAGGTCGGCAGGCAAGCCGGCGTAGTTCAGCAGCGCCTTGGGGTGCACGCCGATCATGCGGTTGATGATGAATTCCAGGCGCGCCAGGCCCACACCGGCGTTGGGCAACTGGGCGAAGTCGAAGGCGCGGTCCGGGTTGCCAACGTTCATCATGATCTTGAACGGCAGTTCCGGCATGGCATCGACCGAGTTCTGCTTGACGTCGAAGCCCAGCTCACCTTCGAAGATGAAGCCGGTGTCGCCTTCTGCGCAGGAGACGGTAACGCCCTGGCCGTCTTTGAGCAGCTGGGTGGCGTTGCCGCAACCGACCACGGCCGGGATGCCCAGCTCACGGGCGATGATCGCCGCGTGACAGGTACGGCCACCACGGTTGGTGACGATGGCGCTGGCGCGCTTCATGACCGGCTCCCAGTCCGGGTCGGTCATGTCGGAAACCAGTACGTCACCCGGCTGCACCTTGTCCATCTCGGACACGTCGTTGATCACGCGGACCTTGCCGGCGCCGATGCGCTGGCCGATGGCGCGGCCTTCGACCAGTACGGTGCCCTTTTCCTTGAGCAGGTAGCGCTCCATGACGTTGGCGCTGGCACGGCTCTTCACGGTTTCAGGGCGGGCCTGCACGATGTACAGCTTGCCGTCGTCACCGTCCTTGGCCCACTCGATGTCCATCGGGCGCTGATAGTGCTGCTCGATGATCATGGCCTGCTTGGCCAGCTCGTTGACTTCGTCGTCGCTCAGGCAGAAGCGTGCGCGCTCGGCGCGTTCGACTTCGACGGTCTTGACCGAACGGCCGGCCTTGGCTTCGTCGCCATAGACCATCTTGATCGCCTTGCTGCCCAGGTTACGGCGCAGGATGGCCGGGCGGCCGGCCTGCAGGGTTTGCTTGTGGACGTAGAATTCGTCAGGGTTGACCGCACCCTGCACCACGGTTTCGCCCAGGCCGTAGGCACCGGTGATGAACACCACGTCGCGAAAGCCCGACTCGGTGTCGAGGGTGAACATCACGCCGGCGGTGCCGGTTTCCGAACGGACCATGCGCTGCACGCCGGCCGACAGGGCCACCAGCTTGTGGTCGAAGCCCTGGTGCACGCGGTAGGCGATGGCGCGGTCGTTGAACAGCGAGGCGAACACTTCCTTGGCCGCGCGAATCACGTTGTCGACGCCACGGATGTTGAGGAAGGTTTCCTGCTGGCCGGCGAACGAGGCATCCGGCAGGTCTTCGGCGGTGGCCGAAGAGCGCACGGCCACTGCCATGTTGTCGTTGCCCTGGGACATGGCCGCGAAGGCAGTGCGGATTTCCGCATCCAGACGCGCCGGGAATTCGGCCTCCATGACCCACTGACGGATCTGCGCGCCAGTTTTGGCCAGGGCGTTGACGTCGTCCACGTCCAGCGCGTCGAGCGCGGCGTGGATGCGGTCGTTCAGGCCACTCTGCTCGAGAAAGTCGCGGTACGCCTGAGCCGTAGTGGCAAAGCCGCCCGGCACCGAAACGCCAGCACCTGCGAGGTTGCTGATCATCTCGCCCAGGGATGCGTTCTTGCCCCCCACATGCTCTACATCATGGACGCCGAGCTTTTCGAGGGAAACTACGTACTCTACCAAGGTGATCTCTCCACTAACTGTATTGGAAAAGCTCAAGGGCGCCCGCCTGCCTGCGTAGACTTGGCCGGGCGCTTGTGGCCTGTACCTGGAAAATAAGTGAGAATGCCGACAGCCGCGTTCGGCAAACCGAACTTATCATATCCAAGAATCGTCATCAGCTTAAGGCCCAGATCGCAAATGAAACGAACCGCGTTCTTCATCTCCGATGGCACCGGCATCACCGCCGAAACTCTGGGCCAAAGCCTGCTTGCGCAATTCGATAGCATTCCGTTCAACAAATTCACCCGCCCGTACATCGATACGCCTGACAAGGCGCGCACCATGGTGCAGCAGATCAACGCCGCCGCCGAACGCGACGGCATGCGCCCGATCATCTTCGACACCATCGTCAACCAGGACATCCGCGAAATCCTGGCCACGTCGAACGGCTTCATGATCGACATCTTTTCGACGTTTTTATCCCCGCTTGAGCAGGAATTGACGGCCCATTCGTCGTATTCCGTTGGGAAATCGCACTCGATCGGTGGCAATTCCAACTACATGGAGCGCATCGAGGCGGTGAACTTCGCCCTCGACAACGACGATGGCGCGCGCACCCATTATTACGACAAAGCCGACCTGATCCTGGTGGGCGTGTCGCGCTGCGGCAAGACTCCCACCTGCCTGTACATGGCCATGCAGTTCGGTATCCGCGCCGCCAACTACCCGCTGACCGAAGACGACATGGAGCGCCTGCAGTTGCCGGCGGTGCTGAAGAAGCACCACAACAAGCTGTTCGGCCTGACCATCGACCCTGATCGCCTGACCGCCATCCGCCACGAGCGCAAGCCCAACAGCCGCTATTCGAGCTTTGCCCAGTGCGAGTTCGAGGTGCGCGAAGTGGAGAGCCTGTTCCGCCGCGAGAACATTCCCAACATCAACTCCACGCATTTTTCGGTGGAGGAGATTTCGGCGAAGATCCTCGTGGAGAAAGGGGTGGAGCGCAGGTTCAAGTAAGCCTGCAGCGGCCCTATCGCCGGCAAGCCGGCTCCCACAAGATCATCACCGATGTCAAAAGTTGTGGAGTACCTGTGGGAGCCGGCTTGCTGGCGATAGGGCCAGAACAGACACAAAAAAGCCCCGGCATCGCTGCCGGGGCTTTTTCATTTCTCCCATTCGATCAGGACGGCACCACCGCCGCCTGCCCGCTCATCGCCAGGTCGACCAGCTCGCGGTTGGCCACCGCGTACATCGCATAGTCGGTCCCGGTCGCATTGCGCAGATCGTCGAGCATGGCGCGCCAGCGCTCGACCATCACCCGGTGCTGCTCGGCCCACAGCGCCACGCGTGCATCCATGTCCTGCGGCGCATCGACCATCTGCAGCACGGAAATGGTAATTGCCCGCTGCTGCAGGTCGATGTCGTCGCGGAACGCCTCGCGGGCCAGGGCCTGCCAGTTGTTCTCCACCGGCAGGTTGCTGATTTCCTGCAGGTACCAGGTCAGGTCCAGCGCGCTGCCCACGGCAAAGAACGCCTTGGCCACCTGGGCCGGTTCATGCCCGGTGACGTCGGCCGCCTCGATGATCGGCAACAGCGTGTACAGGTGGCTGGTACCGGCGACCATGCGCGCTAGCAGCTCCGGCACGCCAGCCTCGACGAAGCTCTGGTAGCGGACCATCCAGCGCTCGCGGGTAGGGCCTTCGAGCAGTTCGTCGAGCTTGAGCCCGAGCTGCGCGATCTTCGGCCCGAAGTGCGCGGTATCACGCCCGGCGTCCTGCTCGTTGCGACGGCTGCGCAGGAACCAGCGAGTGGCGCGGCGGCCCAGGCGCATCAGCTCGTCCATCAAGGTCAGCTGGATTTCCGCCGGCACCTGGTAGTCCAGGGCTTCGATCTGGCGGAACCAGTGCGGCAGATGGAAGATGTCACGCACGATCACGTAAGCACCGGCGACGTTGGCCGGGCTCATGCCGGTCGACTCCTTCAGGCGCTGCACGAAGGTGATGCCCATGTTGTTGACCAGGTCGTTGGCGATCTGGGTACTGACGATTTCCCGCTTGAGGCGGTGACGGCGCATGGCCTCGGCGAATTTGCTGACCAGCGACGGCGGGAAGGCCGTTTCCATGTCGCGGGTCAGGTAGTCGTCGTCCGGCACCAGCGACTTGAGCAGCTGCTCCTTGAGGTCGATCTTGCTGTACGAAATCAGCACCGACAACTCGGCCCGGGTCAGGCCCTGGCCGGCCGCCAGGCGCTCGGCCAACTGCTCTTCGGACGGCAGGAACTCGATGGCCCGGTCAAGCTTGCCGCGGCTTTCGAGGTCGGCCATCAGGCGCTTGTATTCGGCGATCCGCTCGCGGGCGCGGCGGGCAGCCAGCGACAGTGCCTGGGTCTGCTTGTAGTTGTTGCCCAGCACCAGGCCGGCCACTTCGTCGGTCATGCTGCCGAGCAGCTGGTTGCGCTGCTTCTCGGTCATGTCGCCACCCTGCACCACTTCGTTGAGCAGGATCTTGATGTTGACCTCATGGTCGGAGCAGTCCACACCACCGGCGTTGTCGATGAAGTCGGTGTTGGTGGCGCCGCCGTGCAGGCCGAATTCGACACGGCCAAGCTGGGTCATGCCGAGGTTGCCGCCCTCACCCACTACCTTGCAGCGCAGCTCGTTGCCATTGACCCGCAGCGCATCGTTGGCCTTGTCGCCGACATCGGCGTGGCTTTCGGTGCTGGCTTTGACGTACGTACCGATACCGCCGTTCCACAGCAGGTCCACCGGCGCCTTGAGCAGCGCGTGCAGCAGCTCGGTCGGGGTCAAGCGGTCGGCTTCGATGGCGAAGCGCTCTTTCATTTGCGGGCTGATGGCAATGCTCTTGGCGCTGCGCGGGAAGATGCCGCCGCCTTCGGACATGATGCTGGTGTCGTAGTCGCTCCAGGCCGAGCGCGGCAGGTCGAACAGGCGCTTGCGCTCGACGAAGCTGGTGGCCGGGTCCGGATTCGGATCGATGAAGATATGCAGGTGGTTGAAGGCCGCCACCAGTTGCAGTTTGTCCGACATCAAAAGGCCGTTGCCGAACACGTCGCCGGCCATGTCGCCGACGCCGATCACAGTGATCGGGTCTTGCTGCACGTTGATGCCGCGCTCGCGGAAGTGACGCTGCACGCCCACCCAGGCGCCACGGGCGGTGATGCCCATCTTCTTGTGGTCGTAACCGGCCGAGCCACCCGAGGCGAACGCATCGCCCAGCCAGAAGCCGTAGTCGATGGCGATGCCGTTGGCGATGTCGGAGAAGGTTGCGGTGCCCTTGTCAGCCGCCACCACCAGATAGGGGTCATCGTCATCGTGACGCACCACGTTGGCCGGGGGCACAACGCCACCGTCTTTGAGGTTGTCGGTGATATCGAGCAGGCCCGAGATGAAGATGCGGTAGCACGCCACGCCTTCGGCAGCGATTTCGTCTCGCGTGCCGCCCAACGGCAGGCGCCGTGGCAGAAAGCCGCCCTTGGCGCCGACCGGCACGATCACCGAGTTCTTCACCTGCTGGGCCTTGACCAGGCCCAGCACTTCGGTACGGAAGTCCTCTTCGCGGTCCGACCAGCGCAGGCCGCCACGGGCGACGTTGCCAAAGCGCAGGTGCACGCCCTCGACCCTTGGCGAGTAGACGAAGATTTCGAACTTCGGCACTGGTTTAGGCAGCTCGGGAATCAGCTTGGGGTTGAACTTGAAGCTGAAATACGACTTGTTCTGGCCGTTGGCGTCGGGCTGGTAGAAGTTGGTGCGCAGGGTGGCCTTGATCAGGTCCAGGTAGCGGCGCAGGATGCGGTCCTCGTTGAGCACCTGGACATCGTCCAGGGCGGTGAGGATCGCCTGCTCCAGGCGCTGCTGCTTGTCGTCCAGGTCTTCGTTGGTGAGCTTGCGCGCCAGGTAGAAGCGGGTCTTGAACAACCGGGTCAGCTCGCGGGCGATGTCGGTGTGGTTGTTCAGGGTGCTGGCGATGTAGCCCAGGTCGAAGCCCAGGCGGATCTGTTTGAGGTAGCGGGCATAGGCGCGCAGCAGCGCCACGTCACGCCACGGCAGGCCGGCGGTGAGCACCAGGCGGTTGAAGGCGTCGTTCTCGGCGTCGCCCTGGACGATGTGGACGAAAGCGTCCTGCAGCACGTCGTTGAGCTGCTGGATGTCCAGGCTCAAGCCTTCGCTGTAGGTGAAGGCGAAGTCGTGGATCCAGTACTCGCGACCACTGGCGTGGCGCAGGCGATACGGGAACTCGCCAAGCACGCGCAGGCCCAGGTTTTCAAGAATAGGCAGCACGTCCGACAGCGCCAGGGGGGTGTCGGCGTGGTACAGCTTGCAATGCAGCAGGCGTTCGCCCAGGCGCGTCAACGGCTGGTAGAAGCTCATCGCCAGTGGCTTGCTTTCGGAGAGTGCCAGCACGTGCTGCAGGTCGACCACTGCCGAGTGCGCAGCGAAGCGCTCGCGGTAGCCGGCCGGGAAGCCTTTGGGGAAGTCGGCAAGGATGTTGGTGCCCTGGGCCTCACCGAAGTTTTCGACCACCAGCGCCGAATAGTCGTCGTGCCACGAGCGGCACGCCTGGATCACTTCGTTTTCCAGCTGCTGCGGGTCGATGTCGATACGGTTTTTCGGGTCGACCCGCAGAATCAGCTGCACGCGCGCCAGCACCGATTCGGAGAAGAAGGTCCAGAACTCGCAGTCGCTGGCCTTCAGGCGCTCCATCAGCACCTGCTGGATCTTCTGCCGCACTTCGGTGGAGTAGATTTCCCGCGGCACGTAGGCCAGGCAGTAGCAGAAGCGGCCGTAAGGGTCCTTGCGCAGGAACACGCGGATCTTGTTGCGCTCCTGGATCTGCACGATCGACATCACGGTGCTGAACAGCTCGTCGATCGGGGTCTGGAACAGGTCATCGCGCGGCAGTACTTCGAGTACCTGGGCCAGCTCCTTGCCCAGGTGGGCTTTCGGGTCAAAGCCCGAGCGGCGCTCGACTTCGGCGACCTTGACGCGGATATACGGGATGGCATGCACGCTCTCGCCGTACACCGAAGAGGTGTACAGGCCCATGAAGCGGTGCTCCTTGATGACCTTGCCGTCGGCGTCGAGCTGGCGAATCGACACGTAGTCAGGATAGGCCGGGCGGTGCACGCGGCTAGGCAGCGCGGCCTTGGCGAACGACAACAGCAGCGGCTCGGCCAGGTAGGCTACGGCGTAGTCTTCGATACGCAGTTCTTCAGGGGTCAGGCCTACGCGCAAGCGGCGTGGCAGGCCGAGGAAGGAGTGCTCGTCGTAGAGCATCTGGCCGCCGGCGCTGCCGCCCTGCACGGTGAATTCTTCATAACCGAGGAAGGTGAAATGGTTGTCCAGCAACCATTCGAGGAACGCCTTGACCTCGCCCTTCTCATGCTGGACCGGCGCAAACGGAGTCTGCTCCACCAGTGCCACGACTTCCCGCAGCTTGGCCTTCATCGGCTCGAAATCGGCCACGGCCACGCGCACTTCGGCCAGCACCTGCTCGATCTCGCGTGTCAGCACGTTCAGTTCGGCGGCGTTGGCGCAGCGGTCGATTTCCAGGTACATCAGCGACTCGTGGCGCACGCCTTCGCCGTGGGTGCCCTTGGGCAGCAGTTCGAGCAGCTCGCCCTTGGGCCCGCGGCGCACGCTGAGCACGGTGGTCTGCAAGGTATGGATGCTGTAGCCACGGCGGTTCAGCTCGGTACGTACCGAGTCGACCAGAAATGGCAGGTCATGGTGCAGCACTTCGACCACGGTGTGGGTCGATTGCCAACCGTTGCGCTCGTAATCAGGGTTGTACACCCGCACCTGCGGTTGTTCGGGGTCGAAGCGCTCGATGATACGCCAGGCCGACAGGGTGCAGCCGGCAAGGTCCGACAGCCTGCGCTGAGTGAGTTCGTCCAGAGAGATGATGCCGAAGAACTGCTCGGCAAACAGCGCCACTTGTGGCAGTGACTGTTCGCTGATGTGCTGCGCCAGGGCCGCCTGCAGTTGATGCTGGAAGTCGGCTTTGCTGGCTGCGGTGAAGAACGCCATCTGTGGTACTCCGCTTGGGCTTTGTATTGATTGAAGCGTCGCGTACGTCCGACGTTTACGGATCAACGATAGCCAACCCGTGGCAAGCCGGACGTAAAGTTCAGGGCTCGCCGAAGCTTAACGACTGATCGGTCATTGCCGCTTGCAGCGCTGCGACAATTTCGGTCAAGGGGCGGTAACTTTACGTTTATGGATACCCACAACACTGTCAGAATTCCCTTTCATTTCATTGACCCGAGCCCGCCATGCAAATCAATACCGCCCTGCTCTTCGCCACCCCCTGCGACGACGAGGAAGACAACATGGCGACCTTGTGCTGCCACAGCGACAAGGGGCAGATGTTCCTGCTGACCCGCTATCCGGACGAGGACACTGTCGACCTGACCCTGGATGACGAGCCGTCGACGCTGGATGGTTTGAAGGTGACCTTGAGTGCGCAGCGGCTGCTGATCGAGGTGGCGGCTGGGGATCGGGATGCGCTGAAGGGGGATGAGGCGTTGGAGATCGTGCTGACCTCAGCGGGCACTGACCTGGAAGAGGTCGCGCTGACCTTGCGTAATATTCTTGATGGCACCGGGACGTTCATCAGCGAGCTTTGAGTTGCCTGCACTGGCCCCATCGCCGGCAAGCCGGCTCCCACAGGAACACCACAGGCCCGAGCAGTGCGGGGCCCCTGTGGGAGCCGGCTTGCCGGCGATAGGGCCCTGCCGAACACCCTCATAACCTTCTGAAATCATTGACATCCCACACCCTCGACAGGCATTGTCTGACAACCTGACCACTAGGCAACCGCTTCCATGCTTGAGCTCCAGCGCCCCGACACCCTGGTCGAACGGGTCGTCAGCGCCATCCGCGCCGAGATCGATTCCGGTCGCCTGGCCGCCGAATCGCGCCTGCCCACCGAACAGCAACTGGCTGAACAGCTCAATGTCAGCCGCTCGGTGGTGCGCGAAGCCGTGGCGCAGCTCAAGGCCGATGGCGTGCTGATTGCCCGCCGCGGGCTTGGTTCCTATATCTCGCAAACCCCCAACGGCACCGTGTTCCGCTTCCCCGGCAGCCAAGGGCGCACGCCAGACCTGGTGCAGATGTTCGAGATGCGCCTGTGGATCGAAACCCAGGCCGCAGCCATCGCCGCGCGCCGACGCGACGCGGATGACCTGGCGAACATGGCCAAGGCCCTGCAGGCCATGCTCGACAAAAGCAGCGACTTCGCCACTGCCTCGGCCGCCGACGTGGCCTTCCATCGGGCCATCGCCGAAGCCAGCAAGAATGACTACTTCGTGGCCTTCCACGACTTCCTCGGCGGCCAACTGGCCAGCGCGCGGCGCACCGCCTGGGAAAACTCCGCCGTCCATTCGGCCGGGGGTTCGGCCGATGCCAGCCGTGAGCACCAGGCGCTGTACCAGGCCATCGCCGACGGCGACCGGCAAGCAGCGGCCGCCTGTGCCGAAGCTCACCTGCGCGCCTCGGCCAAACGCCTGAAAATCGACCTTCCCGCCCTCGACTGACCCTGGAGACCGGATCGCGGCCTGGCGAGGCATTTCGCACGCACTACTTAGTCTGACAACCTGATAAGCAGATCCACCGACAAGAACACCAAGGTACCCCTGCATGACTTACGACTACTGCATCATCGGCGGCGGCATCGTCGGCCTCGCCACCGCAATGGCCCTGCTGCAACAGCGCCCCGGCGCGTCCCTGCTGATTCTGGAAAAGGAAGCCAGCCTCGGCCGCCACCAGACCGGCCACAACAGCGGCGTGATCCATGCAGGCATCTACTACGCCCCCGGCAGCCTCAAGGCCGAGTTGTGCAAGCGCGGCGCCCAGGCCACCAAAGACTTCTGCCGCGAACACGACATCGCCTTCGACGTCTGCGGCAAGCTGCTGGTAGCCTCCAACCCGCTGGAAATGCAGCGCATGGAGGCGTTGTACCAGCGCTCACAGCAAAACGGCCTGAAGGTCGAGCGCCTCGACGCCGGTGAGCTGAAGCGCCGCGAGCCCAACATCGCCGGGCTCGGTGCGCTGTTCGTCGACGCCACCGGCATCGTCGACTACAAGCAGGTGTGCTATGCCATGGCCAAGGTCATCGAGCAGGCTGGCGGCGAAGTGCGCCTGTCCACCACCGTGCAGGCCATCCGCGAACTGGGCGAGCACGTCGAGATCCGTGACCATGAGCAGACCTGGCGCGCCCGCCAGCTGGTCGCCTGCGCCGGCCTGCAGTCCGACCGCCTAGCGCGCCTGGCCGGGGTCAGGATCGACCACCAGATCATCCCCTTCCGCGGCGAGTACTACCGCTTGCCGGCCAGCAAGAACCAGATCGTCAACCACCTGATCTACCCGATCCCCGACCCGGAGCTGCCGTTCCTCGGTGTGCACCTGACGCGCATGATCGACGGCAGCGTGACCGTGGGCCCCAACGCCGTGCTTGGTTTTGGCCGGGAAAACTACCGAAAGTTTGCGGTGAACTGGCGCGATGTGGCCGAGTACGCGCGCTTCCCGGGGTTCTGGAAAACCCTCTGGAACAACCTCGGCTCCGGTACCGCCGAGATGAAGAACTCGCTGTTCAAGCGCGGCTATCTGGAGCAATGCCGCAAGTACTGCCCGTCACTGCAGGTAGATGACCTGCTGCCCTATGAAGCCGGCATCCGCGCCCAGGCGGTAATGCGCGACGGCACCCTGGTGCATGACTTCCTGTTCGCCGAGACGCCACGCATGGTGCATGTCTGCAATGCCCCGTCGCCGGCTGCCACGTCGGCCATCCCGATCGGCCAGATGATCGCCGAGAAGATCCTCAAGGCCCGCTGAACACTGCTGCAACACACCACTACAAAGACAATAAGGAACCTCTGATGTCGGTACACGAGGCGGCGCTGGCCGCAACCGAAACCCCGCAACAGCAACGCAAGCGCCTGCGCAAGGTGGCCGCGGCGACCATCTTCGGCTCGATGCTGGAGTGGTATGACTTCTATCTCTACGCAACCATGGCGGCGATCGTGTTCTCGAAGATCTTCTTCGATGCGAGCAACCCGGCGGTGGCCTCGCTGCTGGCGTTCTCCACCTTCGCCATCGGTTTCATCGCCCGCCCCTTCGGCGGCGTGCTGTTCGGCTACCTGGGCGACCGTTTCGGGCGCAAGCACGTGCTGGTCATCACCTTCTGCATGATGGGCGTGTGCACCGCGCTGATCGGCCTGATCCCGAGTTACGCCGCGATCGGCATCTGGGCGCCGATCCTGCTGGTGGTGATCCGCATCATTCAGGGCCTGGGCGCCGGTGCCGAGCTGTCGGGCGCGGCAGTCACCTCCTACGAGCATGCCAGCGAAGGCAAGCGCGGCAGCCAGGGCGCCTGGCCGGCACTGGGGTTGAACCTGGGCCTGCTGCTGTCGTCGTTGACCGTGTACTTGCTGACCATGAACGGCAATGAGTTCCTGCTGTCCGGCGGCTGGCGCATTCCGTTCATCGCCAGCATCGCCCTGGTGGCGATCGGCCTGTGGGTACGCAAGAGCATTCCAGAAACGCCGGACTTCGAAAAGGCCCATGACAAGGCCGACGACAAGCCCCAGGTGTCGCCACTCAAGCTGCTGTTCAAGAACGACCTCAAAGGCCTTGGCGTGGTGTTCTTCGTGGCCATCGGCTACAACGCCCTGAGCTACATCTTCAAGACCTTCTCCCTGGCCTACCTGACCCAGTTCAAAGGGGTCGAGGCCCACGTCACCTCGCTGTCGGTGACCATTGCCAGCCTGGTGGCGATCTTTACCGTACCGTTCTTCGGCTGGCTGTGCGACCGCTGGAGCAGCAAGACCGTGCTGATGCTCGGCGGTGTGCTGTCGGCACTGTTCGCCTATCCGTTCCTGGAGCTGCTGAGCACCGGCGAGCCAACCATGATCTACCTGGCCATCGGCATCGGCACCGGCATCCTCGCACCGATGATGTTCGCCCCGCAGGGCTCGTTCCTCAGCCGCCAGTTCCCGACCCAGACGCGCTCTTCAGGGTTTGGCACCGGCCGGGAGATCGGTACCGCCGTGGCCGGTGGCCTGGCGCCACTGGGCGGGCTGGCCCTGGTGGCCGGGTCAGCGACCCACTCCACCGATGGGGTGGCGTTGATCCTGGCGATTTCCGGGGTGTTGGTGGTGTTGTTCGCGCTGTGTGACCAGGGCCGAAAGCACTCGACCTCGAAGAATTGAGGCTGTGCGGCAGTATTGGTCTCGTCGCAGAGGCCAATACTGCCGACCTCGCAGATCAATCCAGCGGATTCTCATGCATGACCCGGCCACTCTCTTCCGGCCGGTTGATGTACAGCATATCCAGCGAACTGTTGCGCATCCCCGCCAGCGCATTCCAGTGCGCCGATGTATGCACATATTTGCTGTGCAACAAGGCGCGCTCGGCAAGGGTCAATTGCAGCTCAGGGCAACGCCCCAGGGCAAAGTCATGCAATTTATCGCTGATCACCTGCAGCTCCTCAGGCAGCCGATGTGCTTCATCCTCACCCAGCACAGCGAACGGCACCCCGCTCCTCACGGCCAGTTCGCGCATGATGCTCAGGTACACCCGCGACAAATGCCCACTTACTTCACGTTCCCGATACACGGCGACGTAGACCTGTTTTTCGGGACCATCCCGCTTGGCGCGATCCGTGGCAACAGGTTCCTCCCACACCTGCAGGCGCGGCCGAGGCTCGCCCAACTCCGCGAACGCCGAGGCCAGCAAGGCCTCTACAGCTGCATAAGCGCGGGTGCGCTCAGGCGCAGTGGTTGCAGGCACCCGGTTCGATTGCGGCTTGCACAGCAGCACCTGCTCGCGCACGGAGGCTGGGTAACCGCCGCCGATGTTCGAGTGCACGCCGGGCACGACAATGTCGTTACCACTGCGTAACAACGGGAAATTGTGTCGGCGCTCGTCGCCCGCCACCAATTGCACCAGGTGCCGTGCAATACCCTGGCCTAGCCCCAGCAGCAGGCCGTCGTAATTGTCATTGGCAGGGTCGAAGTTGCCTCGCAACGGCGCGACGATCGCCGCCACGGTGTCGAACAGGCCGATGAACTCGATCACCTTGTGACTTTGCAGCTCGCTCGGCAGGGTCAGCGTCTCCCTGGTCAACCTGTTGGCCAAGTGCCTGGCGGCCGTGGCGCCGCGGCTGAAACCGAACAGATCGAAGGCGATATACCCCGGCAATACCTGCGAGCAATTCGCCAGGCATTGGCGAACTTGTTGCGCCACCTCCAGTAACGCCTGATCCACGCGGGCCCGAACACCTGTTCTGCCTCTGCCGGTCATCCCGTCAAATGCCGAGTCGGACGCACCTGCAGTAGTACCGATGCCCTCCACATAGTGCTTGAGGAAGAATTGGTCACCTACGCGGCCGCTGGGGTATAGCGCGTGCAAAAGGGCGATGTTGCTCAGGGCTTTGCCGTAACTCCCCGTTTCATCGGTTTCAATGGCCTTGGTATTGGCCTGATTGTTGCCGGTTCCGTCAAAGAATATGCCCACCCGTAACCTGGCTGGGCCGTGCTGCTTTTCCATCGTCACGCTCCTGGATGATTTGGAGCGTGTAAGCAAGCGATAGCAGGCGCCGGGAGAAAATCGGCAAATGCCGCAAACATCGAGCGCAGATTTCGACGTGGCACCGCGGATGCATTAAAGTATCCCCCCTTGCCAGGTCAGTTGCCTTTCGCGCTCGCCCTGGCCCCATTCCAGGAACCGCCACCGATGGAACACCGTGAAGCGCTGATCGCGCTACGCACCTTTCTTTCCACTCAGATCCTCGGCCAGGAGAAACTGGTCGAACGGCTGCTGATCGTGCTCCTGGCTGACGGCCACATGCTGGTGGAAGGCGCACCAGGCCTGGCCAAGACCAAGGCCATCAAAGAGCTGGCCGAAGGTATCGAGGCGCAGTTCCATCGCATCCAGTTCACCCCTGACCTGCTGCCGGCGGATATCACCGGCACCGAAATCTATCGCCCGGAAACCGGCAGCTTCGTGTTCCAGCAGGGGCCGATCTTCCACAACCTGGTGCTGGCTGACGAAATCAACCGTGCGCCAGCCAAGGTTCAGTCGGCCCTGCTCGAAGCCATGGCCGAGCGCCAGGTCAGCGTCGGCCGCAGCACCTACGACCTGTCGCCGCTGTTCCTGGTGATGGCCACCCAGAACCCGATCGAGCAGGAAGGTACCTATCCGTTGCCCGAAGCCCAGCTCGACCGCTTCCTGATGCACGTGAAAATCGGCTTCCCCGACGCCGCCGTGGAGCGGCGAATCCTCGCCCAGGCCCGCGGCGAGGCCCTGGGTGGCGAAGTGAAGCCCGAGCGGCGCGTCAGCCAGTTGGCAATTTTCGCCGCACGCAAGGAAATCCTTGGCCTGTACATGGCCGACGCAGTAGAGGAATACCTGGTGCAACTGGTCATGGCCACCCGCACCCCGGCCAAGTTCGACAGCGAACTGGCCGACTGGATCGCCTACGGCGCCAGCCCGCGTGGCTCCATCGCCCTGGACCGCTGCGCGCGTGCCCATGCCTGGCTGGCCGGGCGCGACTTCGTCAGCCCCGAGGATATCCAGGCCGTGCTGTTCGATGTACTGCGCCACCGCATCATCCTGTCGTTCGAGGCCGAAGCTGCGGGCATCGACCAGGACCGCGTGGTCCAGCGCATCCTCGACGTCGTTGCCGTTGCCTGAGCCCATGCCCACCGCGCAGCAGGCTGAACCCGGCATCCGCATCGGCCTCGCCGAGCTGATCGACATGCGCCACCGCGTGCGCGAGATTCAGCTGTTTTCCCGCCCGGGCCAGCGCAGCCCGCTGGTCGGCCTGCACCATTCCAAGCTGCGCGGACGGGGCGTGGACTTCGACCAGGTGCGCGTCTACCAAGCCGGCGACGACGTGCGCAACATCGACTGGCGTGTCACTGCCCGTACCCAGGAGCCGCATACCAAGCTGTTCCACGAAGAGCGCGAACGGCCTATTTTCATCTTGGTCGAGCAGAGCCAACGCCTGTTTTTCGGCTCGGGGCTGATGTTCAAGTCGGTGCTGGCGGCCGAGGCGGCAGCACTGTTCGGCTGGGCCGCGCTGGGCCATAACGACCGCATCGGCGGCCTGGTGTTCGGCGACAACGAACACCACGAAATCAAACCGCGGCGCAGCAAGCAGAGCCTGCTTCAGTTGCTCAACCGACTGGCCAAGGTCAACCAGGCGCTGCACACCGAAGTTTCGCCCCAGACCGACAGCCTGGGCCTGGCCCTGCGCCGCGCCCGTGAAGTGCTGCGCCCGGGCAGCCTGGCCATCGTGATTTGCGATGAGCGCTCGCTCACGCCCCAGGCCGAGCAGCACCTGGCCATGCTGTCACGCCATTGCGACCTGCTGCTGATGCCGGTCTCCGACCCGCTTGACCACGCCTTGCCGGCCGCCGGCCTGCTGCGCTTCGCCCAGCGCGGCGCGCAACTGGAGCTCGACACCCTGGACGCCAACCTGCGCCAGGCCTACCGACAACAGGCCGAAGCGCGCATTGAACGCTGGGACTTGATGGCGCAGAAGCTGCGGGTGCTGCTGATGCCACTGAGCACCCAGAGCGAGATGATCGAGCAGTTGCGCGAGTACCTGAACGCCCAGCGTCCAGGGAGCAGCCAATGAACCCCCTGGATCAGTTGCAACCGTTGATCGCACCGCCTGCAATCGGCCTGTGGCCACCGGCGCCCGGCTGGTGGCTGCTGCTCGCGGTGCTGCCACTGTTAGCCTGGGGCCTGTGGCGGCTGCGCCGCTGGCGACCGGGCAAGCGCCCCGTGGTGCGCGCCGAACTGCCGCTCGACCCAGTGCGGGTGGAAGCCCTCGCCGAACTGGCCCGCCTGCCCCGCCCCTACGACGGCGCCCCGGCGGGTGCCTGGCTGCAGCAAATCAATGCACTGCTCAAGCGCTTGTGCCGCAACCACTACCCCGGCGCCAACAGCCATACCCTCAACGGCCGCCAGTGGCTGGCATTTCTCGACAACCGCTGCCCAGCCGCCGGCCTGACGCGCTGGATGGTGCTGGTCGAAGGCGCCTACAAACCCGAGTGCAAGCTCGACGACAAGGCCATTGCTGGGCTCAGCCAGGCCGTCGAAACCTGGATCCGCAAACATGTTTGAACTGGCCTGGCCGTGGATCTTCCTGCTGCTGCCGCTGCCCTGGCTGGCACGCCTGCTGCTGCCGGCCGCCGACAGCGGCGAGCCCGTGCTCAAAGTCGGTTTTCTCGACGAGCTGGAAAGCCTGGCCGGGCGTCGGGCGCGCCTGAACCTGCCGACCTGGCGGCAGCAGGCACCCTACGTGGTGATCTGGCTGTTGCTGCTACTGGCCGCTGCCCGCCCGCAGTGGCTGGGCGACCCGGTACCAGTGGCCGCCAGCGGCCGCGACCTGCTGGTGGCGGTGGACGTGTCCGGCTCCATGGACTTCCCCGACATGCAGTGGAAGGGCGAAGACATCAGCCGCCTGGACCTGGTCAAGATGCTGCTCGGCGACTTCCTCCAGGACCGTGAAGGCGACCGGGTCGGCCTGATCCTGTTCGGCAGCCAGGCCTACCTGCAGGCCCCACTGACCTTCGACCGACGCACCGTGCGCACCTTCCTCGACGAAGCGCAGATCGGCATCGCCGGCAAGAACACCGCCATCGGCGATGCCATCGGCCTGGCAGTCAAGCGCCTGCGCCAACGCCCGGCGCAGAGCCGGGTTCTGGTATTGATTACCGACGGCGCCAACAACGGTGGGCAGATTCACCCGCTGACCGCCGCCCGGCTGGCGGCCCAGGAAGGCGTGCGCATCTACACCATCGGCATCGGTGCCAACCCCGAGGCCAGCGGCACACCAGGCCTGCTCGGCCTCAACCCGAGCCTGGACCTGGACGAAGCCTCGCTCAAGGAAATCGCCGACATCACCCACGGCGCCTACTTCCGCGCCCACGATGGCGCCGAACTGGACGCCATCGGCGACACCCTTGACCAACTCGAACCGGTCGCCCAGCAGCCCACCCAGGCACGTACTGCCAAAGCCCTGTATGCCTGGCCATTGGCCCTGGCACTGCTGCTCAGCGTGCTGCTGGTGGTGGCCGTGCAATGGCCGGACAACCTGCTGCAACGTACGCTGCGCCGCCCGCGCTTTCTGCAACCCCACCCAGAGTGGCGTGAGCGCCTCAAACGGCTGCGCCTGAGGAAGCGGCGATGATCGATCTCTGGCCGCAATGGCTGCGCCCACTCTGGCTGCTTGTCGTGCCGCTGCTCGCCTGGCTGCTGTTCAAGCTATGGCACCGGCGCAAACGGGCCGGGCGCTGGCAAATGATCTTGCCGCCGGCTTTCCACCCGGTGCTGCTCGGTGGCGGCAGCGGCAGCAACAGCAAGCTGCCCTGGGTGGCCCTGGGCCTGGCCTGGCTGCTGGTGGTACTGGCCCTGCTCGGGCCGAGCTGGCAACGCCTGGAAGAAACCCGCCAGCGCCCGGCCGACCCGCTGGTGATCCTGCTTGAACTGACCCCACAGATGCTCGCCGAAGACATTGCCCCCAACCGCCTGGAACAGGCCCGGCGCAAGATCCTCGACTTGCTCGAACACCGCAACGACAGCCAGACCGCCCTGATTGTCTACGCCGGCAGTGCACATACCCTGGTGCCACTGTCCGACGACCTGGGCACCACACGCAACCTGCTCGAAGCGATCGACCCGTCGATCATGCCGCAACCTGGCCAACGCGCCGACCTGGCCGTACAAAAGGGCCTGGCCCTGCTGGCCCAGAGCGGCCTCGGCCAGGGCCGTCTGCTGCTGATCGGCTCGGGGCTGAGCGCGCCGGAGCGTCAGGGCATCGTCCAGGCCCTGGGCCGGCAGGGGCCAAGCCTGCTGATGCTGGGCATCGGCAGCGCCGAAGGCGCACCGGTGCGCCAGGCCAATGGCGAATTCCTCAAGGATGAGCAAGGTGGCATCCTCGTGCCACGCCTGGACAGCCCAGGCCTCAAGGCGTTCATCAGCGGCACCGGTGGCCGCTACCGCCATGCCCGTATCGACGACCTCGACCTGCGCGGCCTGGGCCTGTTCGACAACCCGCGCAGCCTGCGTAACGACGGCCACAACGTGCAACTCGACAGCTGGGCCGACCAGGGTTACTGGCTGCTGATCCCCCTGCTGCTGCTGGCCGCCTGCGCCGGCCGCCGTGGCTGGCTGTTCTGCCTGCCGCTGCTGCTGGCCTTGCCGCAACCGAGCCAGGCATTCGAGCTCGACGACCTGTGGCTACGCCCCGACCAGCAAGGCCAGCGCCTGCTGGAGCACAATCGCCCTGTCGAAGCCGCTCGACACTTCCAGGACCCGCAATGGCTCGGTATGGCCCTGTACCAGGCCGGTGACTATGCCGGGGCTGCCAAGGCGTTCGCCCAAGGCAACAGTGCCGCGGCACACTACAATCGAGGCAATGCCCTGGCCCGTGAGGGTGAGCTGGAAGCTGCCCTGGATGCCTACGAACAGGCCCTGGAGCGCCAGCCCGACCTGCAACCGGCCTTGGCCAACCAGGCGCTGGTCCAGCAGCTTCTGCAGCAGCGCCAGGCGCAGGCCGAGGAACAACCGGCCAACAGCGATGCCCAAGGCACGCCCGGCAGCGAAACCGAGGGCAACAGCAGCTCGGCCAGCAGCCCGACCCAAGGCACGCCCGGTCAAGAACAACCCGCCAGCGCCGATCAGCCCGGCGAAGGCAACAGCGACAGCCAGGCAACACCCGGCAACCAGGCAGGCGATGACGACAGCGTGACCCAACCGCCCCAGCGGCCGGTCTCGACCAGCCTCGACGCCGAGCAGCGCCAGGCCCTGGAACAATGGCTGCGGGAGATCCCGGACAACCCGGCCGAGCTGCTGCGGCGCAAATTCTGGTATGAACAGCAATTGCATCAGGAAACCCCACGATGAGTCGCCTCGGCGTCTTGATTCTCGGCCTGTTGTGGGCCCTCCTCGCCCAGGCCGAACCGACCCTGCAGGCCAGCGTCGACCGCGCGCGCCTGGAAGCGGGCGAAACCCTGGAACTGACCCTGGAAAGCCAGGACGTCACCCAGTTCGGCAAGCCAGACCTACGTGCCCTGGAAGGCGACTTCGAGGTGCGCGGCACGCGCCAGCTCAATAGCCTGCATACCCTCGACGGCGAGACCCGCGCCAGCACCCGCTGGATCATCACGCTGCTGCCACGGCGCAGCGGCAGCCTGCGCATTCCCGAACTGCAACTGGGCCAGTCGCACAGCCAGGCCATCGACCTGCAGGTACTGCAGGCCGACGCCAACCGGCAGGACAGTGCATCCCAGGTGTTCGTCGAAGCCACCCTCGACAGCAACGAGGTGTACGTCCAGGCCCAGGCCGTGCTGACCTTGCGCATCTACCACTCGGTATCGCTGTACGACGACAGCAGCCTCAGCCCGCTGCAACTGGAAAACGCCAAGGTCGAACCGCTGGGCGAATCGCGTACCTATGAAAAAGAAATCAATGGCGTGCGCCATGGGGTGATCGAGACCCGCTACGCCGTGTATCCGCAGCAAAGCGGCAGCCTTGAAATTCCGCCCCTGACCTTCACCGCCACCGCTGCCGACAACCCGCAACCCTCCAGTGGCACGGCGCGGCCAGGCCGCCAGGTGCAGGTCAGCTCGCTGCCTCTGCGTCTGGCCGTGCGCCCCATCCCCGCCGACTGGCCGGCTGGCGCGCCCTGGCTGCCAGCGCGCAGCCTGACCCTGGAAGAACACTGGAGTCCCGACCCGAGCAGCCAGCAGCCGCAGATCGGCGACTCCCTGACCCGTAGCATCACACTGCGCGCCGAGGGCCTGTCGAGCACCCAGCTCCCGCAGTTGCCGGCCACCGAAATCGTCGGCCTGCGCCGCTACCCGGACCAGCCGGTGCTGCGCAACGAAATCAGCGAACGCGGCATGACCGCCAACCGCGAGGAGCGCGAGGCGCTGGTGCCGACCCACAGCGGCGAACTTGCCCTACCCGCGCTGGAAGTGACCTGGTGGAACACCCGGGAAGACCATCTGGAGCACAGCAGCCTCCCCGCACGCACCTTGAACGTGCTGGACAACCCGGCCCTGAGCGCGGAAACCCCGGCCGACGACAGCAGCGGCGTTCGCCACCTGCTGTGGCCCTGGCAGCTCGCCACCCTGCTGTTCGCCCTGACCACCGTGCTCGGTTTCGCCCTGTGGTGGCGCGCCCGTTCGCAACCGGCGGTGCTGCGCGCCGCCCAGAACGGCCCGAGCCCGCGTACCCTGCTGGACGACCTGAAGCGCGCCTGCCTGGCCAACGACCCCCAGGCCACGCGCCAGGCGCTGGATGCCTGGGCGCGACAGCAGCCGGAGACCCTGGCCGAGATGGCGGCGCGCTTCGTGCCGTTGTCGGATGCGCTGGATGGGTTGAACGGGGCGTTGTATAGCGAGAGTGGGCAGTATTGGCAGGGTGAGGATTTGTGGCGAGCGATCGGGACCATTCCGCCGGCGGAGCAGGTGTTGTTGCCGGCAAGTGAGAGCGGAAACCTGCCGCCGCTCTACCCCAAGTAATCCAAGGCAACCACTGCCTCCAAAGACCCACCACAGGCCTGGAGAGCAGTGGCGTACCTGTGGGAGCCGGCTTGCCGGCGATAGGGCCCGTACACTCAGTGCAACCCCATGGTGTTCAGCCCGAGAGAATGCACCAGCGCCTTCTGCCCAAATTGCCCAAAGCCATGACCGGCTTCTGCCTGCACCGGCCTCATCGCCGGCAAGCCGGCTCCCACTGGGCCTCTAGACTCAGATGGCTTTGTGCCCCTCGAACGGATTCCAACCCTGCTGCCCCTTACCCTGCTTCAGGTAATAGGCATAGTTGGTCAGGTTGGCATACACGAATGCGAAGGCCATGCTGATACCGTTGTCCAGCGCCTGAGGCACCACATTACCGGTCGCTGCCTCGTAGACCGCTTCCAGCACGCCAACGGCCACGATGATCCCCAGCATCACCAGGTTCTTTTTCCACAAACCCAGCACGAACCAGTAGATCGGGCCGAAGAAGAAGGCGATGACATTGAAGTTGATCAGCAGCTTCTTGCCCAACGGCAAGGCGCGAAATGCGGCTTTGTAGGTCGCAGCGGCTGGGCCACCGTGCTGGTCGAAGAAGGCGAAACGCTCTTGCCATTTGGGCTTGAGGTGGGTCGAGCGAGCTTCGGTTTGCGGGGTAGTTTCCATGATGACTCCTGTCTGCTTTTTCCGAGGATGACTGGCCTTGCGGTGGCCAGCGGGGCGGAGATTAAATGAGCGACCTGCCTGACACAAGCCAAAAGGCAGGTTGAGTGGGAACGGGTTCACAGCTTGTACACCGCGGCTGTCGCGAGAGAGTTAGAAAAAAATCTATATCCGCATGAGTCAGAAAGTCATCAGATTTGAAGCCATGAGTGCCCTACCACACCTGCTTTATTACATATCCGACCAACCAACTAATTAACAAACCAATCAGCATTCAACCACACGGACGGCGCCCCCCTAAACCCAAGACATCCATCACATCGCAATAAAATCAGGCGAATCGCGACAAGTCCACAGGCGCACGATTACTATTTAGCGTATTGATCTCTTGATCTGAAAGCAAATCATCAAACGCATTACCACCAAATTCTTCAATGAAAACCCGCTCCTCCTCATAAGTCGAGATGCACTGCAGCCAATTTATCTTTAGCGAATTATATTTAAGCTCTGGAAAATGAGCATCATTCCACATAAACGGGATTGTCAAATAAATATGCGGCATCTTAGGCTTATCCATATAATCACTAAAAATATTAGCGATCACATCCCCAGGCATTACAAAACGCTGATGCCGCTTAATATGGAAAGCAGCGGAAGCCACAGCTTTCTCCCAAAAAATCTCTTCGGTAAGCGCACCAGCGCAAAGCTCAACTCGCGTGGCGAACTCCTCACCATTATCAATAAGCAGAGGGACTTCCGAAAGCCCTATCGTGCCTATAGATTTTACGCCAACATGCAATGAATCAAGCGTAGTCAACAGGTCCACAGAGATACTTTTACTATCATCGTAGTAAGCCTGAACTTTCAGACTTCCCCCGAATACTTGCAAGGCATGTTTAGCCGCCGCCTTACACAGCGCACTTTGAGTAATCATTTATGACTCCAACTTCCCATACAGAATCTAGAGCCGGAGCTCGCAATCAAAATTCGTATGCTATTAAAGATAATTACCAACCTAGGTGTTTATACCTTGCAGATTCACTCAGCCAAGACAAAATTACTCAAAGCCTCGATCAACTGCGAATATAGGCAATACAACATCCTTACTCACCATATCTTGAACTTCTTTACTCGGCGTCTTCGCTCGCAACTTCTGGCAAAGATCTGGCGACATCACTCTCTTGGGTGCGAGCGCAGGCGCAGCCCGTTTTACAACTTTAACACTCCCGAGGTTGGAGCCAAACCCTTGAGACCGGATCTCATATCGGGCGTCAATCGCCTTACCGCCTTTAGGGATTCTCCGATCAAGTCAGCACAGGTCAGATGGCATGTACTGACTTGATCGGAGAATCCCTAAATCCTACTCATTGCGTCACGCAGTTAAACGAAAGGCAATTACAACTCGCAAGCGTAAGAAATTTTACTTCAGCTAAAAATTCACCTTTCCAGTAGTATAGTCAGCAATAAGACGCGCCTGAATAATGAGCTTTAAAATAGCGCACACTCACAAAACACAAACAAAGCCAAACTTAATTAAACCGAATAATATGCGAATACTTAAGCAGCGCATCTCTATATTTCTGCGCATAAACAGACTTCATGATAACCTCCCCTGGCTCAGCCAATATTTTTTTTAAATGCACCACCGACAAGTCAACTCCCAACGACTTCTTTATGCCAACAACCTCTTCGAGACTTGGCTTACAACCTCCTATGGTGATGATATCACCTACACCCGCCCCTGAATCACCTTCCTCGCCCTCTTCTATAAAATCTAAAAGTTTTTCTAGCGATTCGAATCTATCAAATTCGTCTAGTGACACACTACCTGAATCCACCAGCCAAAACCCAGGCACTCCGCTTTTATCGATCAATATCATTCTGCCACCAGAATCATCCCCGACAGCAATCTTACCTTTAAAATTTTTATCGACTTCAAATGTACTATTACGCTCCTCGATATCCCCCACTGAATAAATCATAACCTGATCATTCAGGAGCGCTCCGTCACTCACCTTCCAAAAACCAACCACCCATGAGTCACTAGCAAGCCCAAGGCGCTTGCTTGAAGCCTCAATATCTTTATCAGAAGCAGCATCGCGACGCTCAGTATGAACTACCATTAATTAAATGCTCCCAAAGCCTCATAGTATTTATAAGATTTACTTGCTGCACGTTTTGCTGCACCAGGGCTAACCCCGGCGCCAATCATTTCCTTGTATGCAACATTGAATTCGTCGCGCAATGTCCCTCCAAACCCAGATCCGCTACGCCTCGACCGTTGCATGGCAGAAATCATAGCATGTGGCTCACCCGTGCTACTCTTTAGCAAAATGGCTGGCGCGCTATTCCTCTTGTATCCTTTTACATTAAGCCTAGCCCACTCATGTTGGATAAAGTGGTGGGACTGTACAAAACCATCTGCGGCAACATTCTTATTCCCGACTGCCCTGTTCACTTGCGGCGATAGGTTACCGTGTACATCGACATCACCAGATTTATATCCACCGGGCTTATTGCAAGCCCAGCCCCATGGATCCACCCAGCCAGTCGGATTTGGAACGTAACGATAGAGATTGAACCCACCCTCTATACTGATCGGGTCTTGAGTAGTGAAGCGACCTACTTCGGGATCGTAGTAGCGGAACGTGTTGTAGTTCAGCAGTGATTCGCTATCTAGGTATTGGCCCTGCAATCGTAGATTTTGCTCGACTTCATTTACGGCCAGATGCTCGATCGAACCCCAGGACCGATACGTCGCCTGCCAAACAATCTCACCCTCAGCGTTAGTCAACTCCAGCGGCGTACCGATCTGGTCAGTGTGGAAATAGTAGACCTTCTGCGCTTCACCTTCAGCCTGATCAACCCGCGCCAAAGGCGCATAGCTACCCGGCTCATACAGGTACAAGATGTTCTGCCCAGGCGTCTCCTCACGCAGCATCCTAAGCCCTTGCCAAAGGAACCGCTTCTGCTCCACCACTCCATCGATTTCAGCGTGCTTGGCCACCCGGCGCCCGAGGCTGTCGTAACGGTACAGCCCCGTACTCTCCAACTTGCCATTGCGCAGCGTTTCCGTCCGAACCAGCCGGTTCTCGCAGTCATAGCTAAAGCTCTGCAGCTTGCTATGCCCCGAGCACTTCTCGATCAGGTTGCCCCATGGGTCATACCGATACTCCTGATCCCGCCAGCGCTTGATCCGGTTGTCTTTGACCTGGTCAAACTGCCGCGCGTTGAAGTCCAAACGGTTGGCCGCCGCGTCATAGCGAAACTCTTCGCTGCCCACCAGCGAACCGGTGTCACGACTGCGCAACTGGCCGTTGGCCTCGTACGCGTACTTGATCTCGCCACGCAGCTTGTCCAGGGTGCGCACCAACTCGCCCGCCGGATCGTACTGATAGCGGCGGTGAATCGGGTTGTAGGCATGCTCCACCAGCAACGAGGTGTGGATACCCGCGTTGTGCACCTGGGAGAGTTTGTCGGCGGGTAACGTTGACGCAAACTGCCACGCCTTGCGCCCCATGGCGTCGTAACCGAAGCAACTGGTGAGCTTGCCTTGGGTCCGGTACACCTCACGGTGCAGGTCATCGCGTTCTATGTCGCTGATCACCTGCCCGTCCAGGTTCAACTGGTGCAGGTGGCCGCTGCCGTAGTACAGATGGTTGAGCTTGCGCCCGTCCGGCAGGGTCAGCGTGGTCAAGTTGCTGAGCGCGTCGTACTCATAGTCCAGCGCGCCGTCCGGCGTAAGTTCCTGAGTAAGCCGGCCCAGCAGGTCATAGCTGTAACTCAGTTTCTCCTCGGTAATACCAAGCCGCTTGCCTACATTGGTCGGCTGGCGGTGGATGCTCAGAATCCGATCCGCTTCGTCGTACTTGAAATTCTGTCGTGCATCGTGGTTGATCTTGGCGATCAGACGGCCAATGGCGTCGCGATCGAACAGCGTGTCGCGTTCAGGGCGCTCGCCATTTTCGCCATAGCCAATCTCATCCATGCGTACCAGGTGGCCGCCCTCGTTGTAGCTGAAGCGCCGAGTGAGGTTATCCACCCGCACTTCTTCAATCAGTCGATCCGACGCATCGTAGGCAAAGCGATAACTCGCGCTGTTCTCGTTGACCAACGCGGTAAGGCGCAGGGCCTTGTCGTACTCGTAGCGGATCCACTGCCCTTTGGCATCCTGGCGGCTGCTCGGCAGGCCGCGGGAGGTACGCTGCAGGCTCGTGGTCTGGCCCTTACCGTCGGTATGCGTCAGCACTTGGCCGAGGGTGTTGTAGGTGAAGCGTTCGGCCGTGCCATCGGGGTGCTGAATGCGCAGCACTTCACCGTCAGGTTTGCGCTCCAGGGTCGTGGTGGTGTTCAGCGCATCGGTGACGGCCACCAGGTGCTGGCGATCGTCGTAGCGGTAATAAGTACTCTTGCCTGAACAGTCTTCGAAACGCTCGACCTGGGCGTAGGCGTTCCACCAGAGGTACTTGGACTTGAAATTGGCGTCAATGATCGTGTGCGGCAGACCGTCATCACTATTGAGGTACTGGGTCTTGTTGCCGAGCGGATCGATCTCGGTGAGCAGATTGCCTTTGGCGTCATAGCGCGACTGCCAGACGCTGCCATCCGGGAAACGAGTTTCGGTTACCAAGGGCGTGGCGAAGTGGTGTTTGTAGCTGATGGTGCGGCCCAGCGGGTCGGTTTCCTCGATCAGCCGGGAGAAGTCATCGTACTTGAGCGCGAGCTGGTTGCCATCGGGCAAGGTGATGCCGACCAGGTTGCCGGAAGCGTCCAGGTCCATAGCGTAGCGTTCACCGCCGAAGTCGCGGCTGGCAATGACGCGGTTGTCTTCGTTGTAGTGGATCTCCAGCTCGCGGCCCAGTACGTCCGTGGCCCAACTGGTGCGGCTAGCGAAGTCGTATCGGAAGTGATAGTGCTCGCCGTCACTGGTCCAGTGCTCGACTACCCGTGGTTTGTTGCCTTGGTTTTCCCATCGATACTCGCAGATCAGGCCCAGCGCGTTGGTGTGCCGGGTCATGACATTTTCGGCATAGCCGAAGTGGCGCACCGAGTCGCCGTTGCGGTTGATCACTTCTGCGAGTTGACCATTATCGTCATAGCGGTAACGCACCAACGTTTCGACCGCACGCTCACCGATTACACGTTTCACATCAGTAAGACGGCCGAGAGGATTGTCGTAGTGCAAATGCACGCGCACAGCCCCAGGTGCAGTAATGTCCGTCAGACGGCCGTCGGCAGTACGGGTGAAATGCAGATAGTGACCAAGCGCATTTTCCAGGCGCTGCAGGGGCACCCCCGTATTGTCGTTCGGCACTTCGCCAAAGTAGAAAAAGACATTATCAAGCGTTTGCAGGACATAGTGCCCACCCTGGGTACGCACCAGATGGATGCGCTCATGGGGGTTGTAGATGCTTTCGCCGGGCTCAAGATCAATGAACGGGACACTGCGACCCTGGTTGTCAGTGTGATAGACAAAGCCACCGCTACGACGCAGGCTCTGTTCCCAAGGTAAAATCCAACCTTGGCCCAATACGCTGTCGACGGTAAGGTCGCTGGCATAGAAGCGGGACCAGTCGATTGGCATCAAACCCGGCAAAACGAAGTCCACTTCGTTGGCCAGGAGTTTGCGGCCGCGGGTCATGTCTACTGGATTGCCGGTAAAACCACCAATGGCCCGCTCCACGGCGGGCCCGATGATGAAGCGCCCGGCAAGATAACTAGCAGCGATGGTGGCGCCGGTCTGTAATGCGCATGGGCCGGCGGCTTTGAGTCCAGACTGCAGGCCCAGGCGGCCAATCGAATACACCGATCGCCCCATGGACGCCACAATCATCAATACATCGACCGTGACGCGTAGCCATTCTGGAACTTCATCATCCACGGGCAAGTAGCGCTCCGTGCCTCCGCCGATGAAGACGTTATGGGAGCCTCCGGCAATCTTGGCTCCGCAAGTAAGCTTGTCACCCTTGCGAGAGGCCGCGACACCGTTGATGAATACGTTGGAGGAGCCTTCTGCGACCAATACAGGCGCAGGATGTTTCTCGCACTTGGCGGTACTCAACGTAGCGTGGGCCGCATTACGGTTGTTGATGAACACGTTCGTCGAACAACCGGCCAACTCTATCTGCCCCGCCGGTGAGCTGGACTTCGCGCCATACCTTTCACCCAACCCTGGTAGCATGCCGGCGCCAATGCCAATAGCCGCCACCAACAGAAAACTACCGAAGCCTACGGTGCATATCGCAAAGGCAGCCGCCGTAGCGATTGCCAAGCCAACCACTGCTCCAGCCAAAAAGCCTGCCAAGGCATTGGTATGTTCAATCTCGTCATGTAGCCGCGCAGCTTCGAACATAGGTTCAATCCTGCGCTGTATTTTCTGTGGCGCCGACCTGGCGAGGCTCGAAGCTGTTCAACAGGTCTAACCAATTGTCGTTCTGTTTTCCGCTGAAGTCGGCCTGGCTTGTCGTGGAGAAAACCAGGATGCGCCCCGGAGCCACCTCGAACGCCGCCTGACGCTGATAAACAGGCCTGCCGTCCTTTAGGTAATAGCCATCAACCTGGATACCGGCCTGTGGCTGGGTGGAGGACAGCTGTGCAGGTATTTTGCCGAGGACCGTGTATCCGCGCAGTTGTGCTGCGATCAGCTTGACCTGGCGCTCGATATAAGCTTTCAGGTCTTCACCTGGCAGCAGGTTGTCACGCGAAACGGTGAAGTTGAGAGGAGCTGGAATGCTGTCTCCCAGGATGAACATATTGACGGTTCGATCCGTGAAGCCCTCGGGCAAGGTGATAGATCCTTCCTGCAGCGGGTAGTCCATTGAATATCTATTCCATGAAAGGTAAAAAATTGCGCGTTACTGCGCTGTCATGCCGGCAAGCATCGCGTCGAATTCAATGAGCCATTCGGCCAATAGTGATTGGCTTGGGTCGATGACCGTAGAAACGTCCAGCCACTGCCGCGTATTGCCATCAGCAGAGACGATGATCGCGCATACCGCACGCCCGTGGCGGCGCTCTGGGCCATCATAGAATTGGTAGTCGAGACTGATCGCTGGATGGCCTGCAAGGAGCGATTCAGCCTGACGTACCACGGTCATCTCGGCATGGCGCTCACGCAGCTTCTTGGTAAACAACTCGACTGCCTTGCTCAGGTCGAGGCCCTCTGGCGCGGCGCGGCGCCGCGCACCGAACGACACATGGCAACCGGCGCGTTCAAGCGTGGTTTGGATATCGCGAAAAGCGAAGCTTTGCGCAATGAGCAGGTTCAGGCCGGCAATACGCAGCGCATTCTGCTCTGGCGCCAGTTCCAGCACGGGCGGTGCCTGCACAACTGCGGCTGCAGCCTGCTCTGCAAGGCGTTGTTGCTCCGCTTGTTGTCGGGCAAGCGCCTCGGCGGCTTCCCGCTTCTGGGAAATTCTGTCGTAGATGCTAGGTTTGTACATCAGCGTGCACCTTACTCGTTGATATCAACGCGATCACCTTTGACAAAGGTGTTCTTGCCAAGAATGTCGATCTTGTCGGCTTCGATAGTGATCCCTCCTGGCGTGAGGGTGATCTTGCTGCCCCCCACCTGAAGCAGAATGCTTTCCATTGCACTCACCTGGATAAACTTCTGATCTACCTTCAGGGTGTAACTGCTCTCCTGCACATTCACCACGGTATCTTTCTTGATGACCTCGGCGTGCGTTCCACCTACCTTGATTGACCGGTTGTTCCCCACTTGGTGGGTCTCATCCAGCTCGATCTCGGTATCCATGTTGCGCTCGGCATGCATGATGATCTGCTCGGCGCCGGCCTTGTCTTCGAAGCGGAAGAAGTTGGCGGTTCCGCCGTCACCCTTCATCGACCGGGTCAGGAAGCCGCTCTGGGTCTTGTTCGCCGGCAACGCCCACGGCGGGGTGTTGGTGCTGTTGTACAGGCTGCCCATGATCAGCGGGCGGTCGGGGTTACCGTCGAGGAACACCACCACCACTTCATCGCCGACGCGGGGGATCTGGATGCTGCCAAAGCCACCGCTGGCGCCGGATTGGGCGACGCGGACCCAGCAGGAGCTGTGGTCGTTGAACTGGCCCTGGCGGTCCCAGTGGAATTGCACCTTCACCCGGCCCAGTGCGTCAGTGAAGATCTCCTCACCAGGCGGGCCGACGATGATGGCGGTCTGCGGGCCGGAGATGGTCGGCCGTGGGGTGCTCAGCTGCGGGCGGAACGGGATCTTCTTGCGCACGCAGCTGAAGGTGTTGAAGTAGCTGGCTTGCTGGCCGGTGAGGTAGTTGTTGTGGCCTTCGCTTTCAACGCTCATCAGCAGGAACTGGCGGTCTTCGATGGCGCCCCGTTCGTGGGCGTAGTGCTGCAGCAGCTCGAAGGTGTAGCCAGGCTTCATGGCGCGGCAGTTACTGGCCCCTTCGAATTTCTTGCCACGCAGTTCCAGGGCCTCGATACGCAGGCGCAGCAGGGTTTCGCCTTCGTCGTAGGTACCGTGGGTGTAATGGCCGGGAAAGTCGTAGACCTCGAAGCGCTCCACCTCGCCTTGCTGATTCTTGCTGTTCATCGCCACCGGCAGGCGGTTGTTGGGCTGGCGGTAGTCGAAGGTTTGCGTGGCCATCTTGCCGGATTGCAACTGGCGGTTGCCGGTCCATTGGGTGATGGCGTCGGCGGTCTCGGTGACCGAAGCGCTGTGGAAGCGGATCTGCGGTTGTTCGGGGATGTCCACGAGGGTGCTGGAGTCATCGCAGATGATCATGGTGTGGCCTTCGGCGGTGTGCTCGAAGTAGTAGAACATCCCCTGTTCCTCCAGCAGGCGCTGGACGAAGTTGAAGTCGGTCTCGCGGTACTGGGTGATATAGGTGTAGCGCTTTTGCGGGCGGGTCAGGCGGAACGCGTGGCGGGAGAACGCCGGGCACAGGGCGAACACTGCGCTGACCACTTCCTCGACCGTGTTGCCCTGGAAGATGCGCGTGTCGAAGCGGTTCTTGAGCATCGAGAACCACGGGTTGAGCGTGGCGGTGTAACGAGCCATGCCGCCGTCGCTGCCGACGCTGGCAAAGCGCGTGAGGTAACCGGTGATGTGGCGCGGACCGCCTTCGGACAGCTCGATTTCGATGCTGACTAGCTGGCCCATCATCGACTTCAGTGGCACGCCGGAGTCTTCGCACACCAGCAGCAGTTCGTAGTTGAAAGCCTGCGACAGCGCCTCGGTGCCTTTGAAGGTTTCCAGCAGCAGCTCCTGCTCGGGGTCGGCCAGATGGTGAAACTTGAACAGTCGGCGGTGCTGCGGCGACGGCCGCACGGCCAATTCCCTGATCATTGCGCTCTCTCCTTGTCGGCACGGTTGTGGCACTCGTGCGTTGAAGGGGCGCAGGTTAGGTCAACAGGTAAGCGCAGCCAATGAACATGGCGTTGAGGGGAAACGGCCGCGTGTAGGGTAGATCCTACGGTGAGTTTCATCGCTTCTGAGGGAAGCGATCGGCCCACTTTAAAGCGGGAGGGGGCAGCGCAGTAATGGCGCAGGATTCAGGCATCCGGGGGCTGGCCCTTGATCGCGTATCAATCCGCTTCTACAAGGGCGCGCTGAATCAGCCGGTTACAAAGTTGTTGAAGAACGTCCGAGCCGCCAGGTACGACTGCATCCTCGCCCCGGGTTGGGTTACCATACCCGGCTCCGCGAAGCCCACCCTTCAAGCCAAGCCCTGCGCTTGCCTGACTCGACACCAACAGGTCATTCATGCGTCTGTTTCACACCTCCGACTGGCACCTGGGCCAAAGCCTGCACGGCCAGGAACGCGACTTCGAACACGCCTGCTTCCTCGACTGGCTGCTCGGCCAGTTGCGCCTGCGCCAGCCTGATGCGCTGTTGATCGCGGGCGATATCTTCGACACGGTCAACCCGCCGGTCAAAGCCCAGGAGCGGCTCTACGACTTCATCGTCCAGGCCCACGAGCAGCAGCCGAAACTGGACATCGTGATGATCGCCGGCAACCACGACTCCGGCTCGCGCATCGAACTGCCCGCGGCGCTCATGCGCCGCCTGCGCACCCATGCGCTGGGCCGGGTGCACTGGCTCGACGAAGGCCAGCTGGATGCCGAGCGCCTGTTGATCCCGCTGACCAACGGCCGCGGCAAGGTCGCCGCCTGGTGCCTGGCCCTGCCCTTCCTGCGCCCGGCCGAAGTCACCGGCCCGCAGCTAGGCGACGACTACCTGCAGGGCATCACCCAGGTGCACCAGCAACTGATCGCCGCCGCGCAGAAAAAGCGCAAGAAGGACCAGGCGCTGATCGCCATCAGCCATGCGCACATGGCCGGTGGCGCGGTGTCCGAGGATTCCGAGCGCAGCCTGATCATCGGCAATGCCGAAGCCTTGCCGGCCAAGCTGTTCGACAAGGCCATCAGCTACGTTGCCCTGGGCCATCTGCACAAGCCGCAGAAGGTCAATCGCGAAAGCCGCATCCGCTACAGCGGCTCGCCGATTCCGCTGTCGTTCGCCGAAATCAATTACCCGCACCAGGTGCTGGAAGTCGAGCTGCAGGGCAGCGAACTGCTCAGCGTCGAAGCTCGCCCGGTACCCCGCGCCGTGGCATTGCAACGGCTCGGCCCGGCACCCTTGGGCGAGCTGCTCGAAGCGCTCGCCGAGCTGCCAGTGATCGACCTGCTGGAAGACCCCAACCGGCAACCCTGGCTGGAAGTGCGCGTGCAACTGGATGAGCCGCAACCGGACCTGCGCCAGCAGGTCGAGACAGCCCTGCAAGGCAAGGCAGTACGGCTGGTGCGCATCAGCGCCGAGTATGCCGGCCGTGGCGGCCAGGACGATGACGCGCTGGCCTTCGTCGAACTGTCGCAGATGACCCCACAGGACCTGTTCAGCCGTGCCTGGGAACAGGCTTACGGCAACCCCGTCGACGAGCAGGTGCTGGCCGACTTCGCCCTGCTGCTGCAGGACGTCCAGCAGCAAGAGGAACAGCCATGAAGATTCTCGCCATCCGCCTGAAGAACCTGGCATCCCTGGCCGGCCCGGTCGATATCGACTTCACCGCAGAGCCCCTGGCCAGCGCGGGCCTGTTCGCCATCACCGGGCCCACCGGGGCCGGCAAGAGCACCTTGCTCGACGCCCTGTGCCTGGCGCTGTTCGGCACCGTGCCACGGCTCAATGACATCGGCCGTGAAGCCAAAGTGCCCGACGCCGACGGCGACATCCCCACCTCCGACCCGCGCAACCTGCTGCGCCGTGGCTCCGGCAATGGCTATGCCGAAGTCGATTTCGTCGGCATCGACGGCCACCGCTACCGCGCCCGCTGGGAAGCCAACCGCGCCCGCGACAAGGCCAACGGCAAACTGCAGAACAGCCGCCAGAGCTTCTACGACCTGGACAGCGAACAGCTGCTGGGCAGTGGCAAGAACGAATACAAGCAACTGGTCGAAGCCCGGCTGGGCCTTAACTTCGAGCAGTTCACCCGCGCGGTGATGCTGGCCCAGAGCGAGTTCGGCGCCTTCCTCAAGGCCGACGACCGCGAGCGCAGCGAGCTGCTGGAGAAGCTCACCAACACCGCCATCTACACCCGCCTCGGCCAGCGAGCCTTCAGCAAGGCGCGGGAAACCGGCGAAGCGCACACTGCCCTCAAGGACCGCGCCAGCCACCTGCTGCCGATGGCCGCCGAAGCACGCACCGAGCTGGACCAGCGCCTGGAGCAGGCACTTGCGCAGTTCAAGGCCGACCAGGCCAACGAACGGCAACTGGAGCAGCAACGCAACTGGCTCAATGAGCAGCGCCAGTTGCACGCCCAGCATGCTGAAGCCAGCCAAGCCCTGGCGGCCGCCGAACAGCGCTGGCAGGACCTCGCCGAGCAACGTCTGGACCTGCAGCGCCTGGAGCGCCTGGCGCCACAGCGCCACCAGTTCCATCGCCAGCAGATGCTGAACGCGCAACTGGCGCCCCTGGCCGCGACCCTCACCGATCAGCAGCGCCAGCAAGGCGAACTGCTGACGCGCACCAGCGAACTGGAGCTGGCACTGCAGACGGCACGCCAGGCACTGGCACACCACCAGACCCAGCACAGCGAACAGGCCCCACGCGTGCGCCAGGCCTACGCCGCACAGGACAGCCTGGCGCGCCTGGAGCAAGAGCAAGTCGCGCAGCGCAGCGCCAGCGAGCACGCCGACCTGCAGGTTGCCGAAGGCCAGCAGCAACTGCAGCAACTGGAAGACCATCAACAGCGCAGCCTGCAGCAGTTGGCACAGGTCGACACCGCCCTGGCCGACAGCCAGCACCTGGAGAGCCTGGCCAATGCTTGGCAGGCCTACCTGCCGCAACTCAAGCAAGTGATGCTCACGGGCGGGCGCCTGGCCAAGGGCCGCGAAGAACTGCCCGGCCTGCAGGCTCAGGTCAGCCAGGCCAACGCCAAGCTGCAGGCCGAGCGCGACGCCTTCGACCTGTTGTTCCAGGAAGCTGGCGCCGAGCCCCAGGCGCTGGCGGAGCAGATCGACCTGCTCGGCGGCATGCTGCAGGACAACCGCAAACAGCAACGCGCCGTCGAGGAGCTGTCGCGGTTGCATGGCCGCGAGCTGGAACTGCGCCAGCAGCTCGATACCCTGCGCGAGCGCCAGCAACAGGCCATGCAACAACGCCAGCAACTGATCGGCGCAGGCACCGCGGCCAAGGCGGAGCTGGAAGCAGCCGAGCAGGCGCTCACCCTCACCCGCCAGTTGCTGGCGCGCCAGCGCCTGGCCCGTAACACCAGCGTCGAGGAACTGCGAGCCCAGTTGCACGACGGCGAGCCGTGCCCGGTGTGCGGCAGCGCCGAGCACCCGTTCCACCAGCCCGATGCCCTGCTGCAGAGCCTGGGCCGCCACGACCAGGCCGAAGAGGACGCCGCGCAGAAGCAGGTCGAAACCCTCAACAACAAGCTGGTGGAGCTGCGCACCCAACTGGGCGTGGTCAACGCCCAGCTCAAGGACTACCAGCAGCAGCATGCCCAACTGGGCGAGCAACTGCAGCCTGTGCAGGCCCAGGTGCAGGCCCACAGCCTGTGGCCAGCCCTTGCGCCTCAGGATGACCAGGCGCGCAGCACCTGGCTCGACAGCCAACTGCGCCGGCTCAACGATGAAATCAACCAGGACGAGAAGCGCCAGGGCGCCCTGCTCACCCTGCAAAAGGAATCTGCCCGCCTCAACCAGCAGCTGCAAGCGGCGCAGCAGGCCCAGCAGCAGGCGCAGCATCAGCTCGATCACCAGCACCAGGCCCTGGCCACTGACGAGCAGCAACTGCAGCAAGGGCTGAGCGACCTCGCCAGTGTTCTGCCGCAGGATGTGCTCAAGGCCCTGAGCGACGACCCGGCCCACGCCTTCCTCGCCCTCGACCAGCAGATCGCCCAGCGCTTGCAGCACCTGGAACAACGCAAGGACGAGCAGCAGGAGCAGCAGGCGCGCCAGGTACAGCTCGACAAGCTGCGCGACCAGCAGCAGGCACGCCTGCAGACGCAGCAGCAACTGCAGCACAAGCTCGCCGCGCTGGACGAACAGCGTCAGCAGGCCCAGGCGTCACTCGAGGCACTGCTGGGCCAGCACGCCAGCGCCGACGCCTGGCAGCAGCATCTGGATGCGCAGCTCGAACAGGCCCGCACCGTCGACGCCGACACCGCTCAACGCCTGCAGGACTTGCGTACCCAAGGCGTGCAACTGGCCAGCGAACTCAAGGCCAATACCCAGCAGCAGCAAGCACTGGAAAGCGAATGCCAGCAACTGCAAGGCGACATTGCCCAATGGCGCGCAGCACATCCGGAACTGGACGATGCCGGCCTGGACCGCCTGCTGGCCATGGACGATGCCCAGCTCAACGACTTGCGCCAACGCCTGCAAGGCGCCGAACGGGCCATCGAACAAGGCCGCGTGTTGCTCCAGGAGCGCGACCAACGCCTGCTGCAGCACGCGGCGCTGATGACCGTGGAAAGCTCGGCCGAAGCCTTGGAACAGGCCCTGGGCGAACTGCGTGAGCGGCTGGCGGGCCATGAGCAGCAGTGTGCCGAGTTGCGCGCGCAGCAGGCCGACGACCAGCGACGCCAGCAGGCGCACCAGGCCCTGGCCGGCGAGATCGAGCAGGCGTACCAACAATGGCAGCGCTGGGCACGCCTGAATGCCCTGATCGGCTCAGCGTCCGGCGATGTCTTCCGCAAGATCGCCCAGGGCTACAACCTTGACCTGCTGCTGCACCACGCCAACGCCCAGTTGCGCCAGCTGGCGCGCCGCTACCGCCTCAAGCGTGGCGGCAGTGCCCTGGGCCTGCTGGTGATGGACACCGAGATGGGCGACGAGCTGCGCTCGGTGCATTCGTTGTCCGGTGGCGAGACCTTCCTGGTGTCGCTGGCCCTGGCCCTGGGCCTGGCGTCGATGGCATCGAGCACCCTGCGCATCGAGTCGCTGTTCATCGACGAAGGTTTCGGCAGCCTCGACCCCGAGTCGCTGCAACTGGCCATGGACGCGCTCGACGGCCTGCAGGCGCAGGGGCGCAAGGTCGCGGTGATTTCCCACGTGCAGGAAATGCACGAGCGCATTCCGGTGCAGATCCAGGTCCGCCGCCAGGGTAATGGCTTGAGTGATGTGGAGGTGTGCGGGTGATGCTCTACTCGTTCCGCCGCTGCCCCTGGGCCATGCGCGCGCGTCTGGCCCTGCGCTATGCCGGGTGCGCCGTGGAAATATGCGAAGTGACGATGAAGAACAAGCCGGCCGAGTTGCTGGCCCTGTCGCCCAAAGGCACGGTACCGGTGCTTGATACCGGCGCAGCCGTGCTGGAGGAAAGCCTGGACATCATGCGTTGGGCGCTGCAGCAGCACGACCCGGATGACTGGCGCCTACAGGCCGACCCTGCCGCCGCGCAGCAGGCCGAGGCACTGATTGCCCGTAACGACAGCCAGTTCAAGGCCCAGGTGAACCTGTACAAGTATGCCGAGCGTTACCCTGAGCATTCGCGAGCGCATTACCGCCAGCAGGCCGAGCCTTGGCTGGCGACGCTGGAACAGCTGCTCGAAGGCCGGCCTTACCTGCTGGCCGAAAACCCGAGCCTGGCCGATGCCGCGTTGCTGCCCCTGATGCGCCAGTTCGCCGGGGTCGAACCGCAGTGGTTCGCCGAGGCGGCTTATCCGCGGGTGCGGAGCTGGCTGGAGGGGTGGTTGGCATCAGAGCTGTTCAAGGCAGTGATGGCTCGCTGAATTCACTGGCCCTATCGCCGGCACGCCGGCTCCCACACGTACCCCACAGGCCTTGAACATTGTGCTGTGCCTGTGGGAGCCGGCTTGCCGGCGATAGGGTCGGTGCAGCTTTCAAGGATGGTGCTTGCCACTCAATGCCGCATGGTAATGGGCGCTTTGACGCAGGTACTGCTCGGTGTAGCTGTGGGTTGCAGACGCCTTGGGGCTGCTGTCGGCATGGGCATGGGCCGGCAGCACGACAGAGGCAGAAATGGCGGATGCGGCAATGACCGGGAAGAGATTGAAGTTCATCTGGGCTGACCTCGACTTTCGGTAGTTTGACGGTAGCCCGTGTGGGCCTTGAGCCAAACTTACGCCGCGCAGGTCGGCTGCAGAAATTCATTGCGCTGCTAAGGATTATCACGCGTATCGATAGTCACTCGATGAACTTCAGGTCCGAAGGGGCCGCCTGTTCCATCGTCTGCACCGTCTCCCCCAGCTTGCCGCTACGCGGATCGCGGCGCATGACCACGATCTGGTTGCTTTTCTGGTTGGCCACCAGCAGGAAGTTGTCACTCGGGTCCAGGGCGAATTCGCGCGGATGGTCACCCTCTACCGAGCGGCGCTGCAAGAACGTCAACCTGCCATCGTCCTTGCCCACACTGAACGCCACGATTTCATTGGCCGTGCCGCGGTTGCTGACATACAGGAAACGCCCATCGGCCGACAGGTGCAGGCCGCCAGCGGCCTTGGCTGCGGCATCCTGTTGATCGGTGAGCGGCAGGCGCTGGCGTTCGAGCAAGGCATCATTCTCGACATCGAACACGACTACCTCGGCGCTCATTTCCAGGGTCAGGTAGGCATGCCGCCCTTTGGCATCGAACAGCAGGTGACGCGGCCCGCTGCCAGGTGGCAGGTCCACTGCGGCGGGGATTGCCGGGGTCAACGGTTTGTTCGGGCTGGCGCCGTCGTAACGGTAGATGAACACCTTGTCGGCCCCCAGGTCGCAGGCATACACGTGCTGGCCGTCCGGGGCCAGCACCAGCGAATGCACATGGGCCCCGGCCTGGCGCTCGGGGTTCACGCCACTGGGCTTGTGCCGCAGCTGCTGCACCACATCCTTGAGCTTGCCGTCCTTGGCCACCGGGATCACCACCAAACTGCCACCCGGATCGGGAGCGACGGCATAGTTGGCGACGAACAGGTAGCGCTGGTCGCGGCTGAGGCTGGCGTGGGTCGGCTCGTCGCCACGGGTGGCAACGCTGCTGAGCGGCTTGATCTCGCCTTTGCTACTGACGCTGAAGCTGCTGGCGTGACCCTGGACGGTTTCGTTGACCGCGAACAGTTGCCGCTGATCGGCCGAGAGCACCAGCCACGAGGGGCTGACGCTCTTCACCACTTGCAGCGGTTTGGGGGCGATCTGCCCACTCTTGCTGTCGAACGCATAGCGGTAGATGCCCTGGCTGGTACCGTCGGTGTAACTGCCGACCAACAAGGTGGCGGCGTGGGTGGTGAGGGTCAGGCTCATCAGGCTAGCGGTCAGCAGGCTCGTCCAGATCCGGTTCATCTTCGTCCTCATCCGGGGCGCGAAAGGCACTCATACAGACTAGACGATGCTCGCCCTCGGTATTGCTGAGTTGCCATTGCTCACCTGCCCCGGTGGCGGCAGCGACCTGCTCGGGGGTGAAGGACCAGCGGCGGTGCTGGCGGCCGTCCATGCATTCGACCGTGAGGCCGGTTTCGTCGGAGGTGAATTCGAAGGCGTGCAGGCCGTCGATCAGCAGCATGTCGCAGGATGCGAGGGCGGTGGCGAGGGGGGACATGGGGGTACTCATCTGGAATGAGCGGGGATTATAGCCTTGGGGCTGCTTTGCAGCCCAATCGCTGGCAAGCCAGCTCCTACAGGTACAGCACAATGTTCAGACCTATGGGAGCTGGCTTGCCAGCTCCTATAGGTACAGCACAATGTTCAGACCTATGGGAGCTGGCTTGCCAGCTCCTATAGGTACAGCACAATGTTCAGACCTGTGGGAGCTGGCTTGCCAGCGATTGGGCCGCAAAGCGGCCCCCTTCATTCAATGGGCGAAGATCGAGCCCCCCGCCTTGCCCGCCATCTTCTCCGGCTTGATCAGGAACCTGGCCAATGCCGGCAGCAGCCACAGCGCACCGAACATGTTCCACAGCAGCATGAAGGTGAGCATCAGGCCCATGTCGGCCTGGAACTTGATCGCCGAGAAGATCCAGGTGCACACGCCTATAGCCAGGCACAAGCCGGTGAACAGCACCGCCTTGCCGGTCGAGCGCAGGGTTTCGTAATACGCCTCCTGCAACGGCATCCCGGCACGCAGGAAACTTTCCAGGCGGCTGTAGATGTAGATGCCGTAATCCACGCCGATGCCGACGCCCAGCGCCACTACCGGCAGGGTCGCGACCTTTACGCCGATCCCCATGTATGCCATCAGCGCGTTGCCCAGCACCGAGGTCAACACCAACGGCAGCACGATGCACAAAGTAGCGGCGAAAGAGCGGAAGGTAATCAGGCACATCACCGCGACGCAGATGTACACCAGCACCAGGATGGTCAGCTCGGCCGACTTGATCACCTCGTTGGTAGCCGCCTCGATCCCGGCATTACCGGCCGCCAGCAGGAACTGCAGGCCATCCTTGTTGTGGCTGTCGGCGAACGCCTTGGCCACCTGGGTAACCCGCTCCAGGGTCTCGGCCTTGTGGTCGTTGAGGAACACCAGCACTGGCGCCAGTGAGCAGTCGGCGTTGTACAGGCCGTCGGCACGGGCGATGGAGTTGTTGAGGACGTCCGGGTTGCGCGACAGGGTTTCCCATTTCAGGCTGCCCTCGTTCATGCCCTTGATCACCTGCTTGGACACGGTGACCAGGGAAATCGCCGACTGCACGCCAGGGGTGTTCTCCATCGTCCACATCAGCTCGTCGATGGGCGCCATGGTGGTGTGGATCGAGCAGCTCTCCGCCGGCGTCTTGACCATGATCACCAGCACATCCGAACTGGTGGAGTAGTTGCTGATGATGAAGTTGTTGTCCTGGTTGTAGCGCGAGTCAGGGCGTAGCTCCGGGGCACCCTGGTCGAGGTCGCCGATCTTCAGGTTCTGGCTGTACCACAGGCCGCCGCCGAACATCATCAGTGCCAGGATGACAGACACCGGCGCCACCTTGGCACTGGCGAAGTTCGATAGCAAGCGCCAGAACGGGTGCTCGCGGGTGGCGTCCTTCTTGCTGCGCTCCACGGCCTTCTTGCTGATGCCGACATAGGAGATCGCCACCGGCAGCAGGATCAGGTTGGTGAAGACGATCACCGCCACGCCGATCGACGCGCCGATGGCCAGTTCGCGGATCACGCCGATGTCGATGATCAGCAAGGTGATGAAGCCCACCGCGTCGGCGAGGATGGCGATCATCCCTGGCAGGAACAGCTGGCGGAAGGTGCGCCGGGCAGCGGTCAGGGCGTTGTCGGCGCCACTGGACTGCAAGGCGATGCCGTTGATCTTCTGCACCCCATGGGAGATGCCGATGGCGAAGATCAGGAACGGTACCAGCATCGAGTATGGGTCCAGGCCGAAGCCCACCGCATGCATCAGGCCCAGTTGCCAGACCACCGCCACCAGGGTGGTGATGAGCACGGCGATGGTGCTGCGGATGCACCAGGTGAACCAGTACAGCAGGATCCAGGTGATGACCAAGGCCACGCCGAAGAACATCGCCACCATCACCAGGCCGTCGATCAGGTCGCCGACCTTCTTGGCGAAGCCGACGATGTGGACCTTCACGTTGGGGTTCTGCGCCTGGAACTTGTCGCGGATCTGCGCTTCGAGCTGGTGGGAGAACTGCTGGTAGTCGAGCTTGACCTGCCTGCCCGGGTCCTGCGGGTCGGGGAAGCTTTCCAGCAGCGGGATATCGACGATGCTGGACTTGAAGTTGTTGCCCACCAAGCGCCCGACCTGGCCGGATTTCAGCACGTTGTCACGCAGCGTATCGAGGCTTTCGGCCGAGCCATTGTAGGTATTGGGGATCACTTCGCCGCCGGAGAACCCCTCCTCGGTCACCTCGCTCCAGCGCACGCTGGGACTCCACAGCGACTTCAGGCCGGCGCGGTCGACGCCAGGGATGTAGAACACTTCGTCATGGATCTGGCGCAGCGTCTCCATGTAGTCCTTGTCGAAGATGTCGCCGTTGACTGCCTCGACCGAGATGCGCACGGTGTTGCCCAGGTTGGCCAGGTCATTGCGGTGCTCCATCATCTGCTCGATGAAGGGGTGCTGCAGCGGGATCATCTTCTCGAAGCTGGTCGAGGGCCGAATCTGCGTGGCCTGCCAGAACAGGAAAATGCTCACCAGCAGGCACAGGGCGATGACCACCGGGCGGTTGTTGAAGATCAGGCGCTCCAGCAACGTGGCCTTGTCCTGGTGGTGCGGGTGCATGGTAATGCTCTCCCTGCTAGTCATGGACGCAGCTCCTTGTCGGCGTGGTCGGCACCTTCAGCGGTGGCCAGATGTACCCCTCCCTGCCCCACCAGCAGCAGGCCGCCATCGGCCAGGCCACTGACACCGGCCAGGGCGATACGGTCGGCGCGGTTGTACACGCTGAAGGTCTGCCCGTCGTCATGGCTGCGCAGCACGCTGCCGCCATTGCCGACCAATACCAGGCTGCCATCATCGAGAAGCGTAGCGCTTGCCAGGCCGAATTCGAGGTTGCCGCGGGCGGCCTTGAGCGCGATGGGCTGCCAGCTATCGCCGAAATCGGTGGAGCGGAACAGGTTGCCGCGCAGGCCGTAGGCCAGCAGCGTGCGGGCGCTGGCGGTGCCGATCACGCCGAACAGCGAGCCCTCGTAGGGGCTTTCGAGCTTGGCCCAGGTCTGGCCGTTGTCGCTGGAGCGGTACATGCCGCCCTGCTCGCCGACGATGAACAGCCCGCCGTCCTTGACCACGGCGATGCCGTTTAGGTGGAGCTGGTCGGGGTTGTCCAGGCGCTCGCCGACATCCTGCCAGTGCTGGCCGCCATCGGCGGTTTCCAGCAACGCGCCATAGGCGCCGACGGCAAAGCCGCGCTGGGCGTCGAGGAAGGCGATGTCGAGCAAGGGTGCTTCACGGGAGAGGTCTTCGAACTGCTTGGTCCAGGTCGCGCCACCGTCGTTGCTGGTGAGGATCTGCGCATCGTGGCCGACCGCCCAACCACGCTTGTCATCGAGGAAGAACACGGCGGTAAGCAGTTGCCGGGTGGGTACCCGGGCCTGGGTCCAGGTCTTGCCCTGGTCGTCGGAGAACAGAATGTGGCCGCGATCACCGACCACCACCAGGCGCGCGCCGGCATGGGCGGTATCGATCAGCAGGCTCTGGCTGGCCTTGGCCGATTCGCTGGAATACTCGTCGGCGGCAGCCGCTTGTGCGCTGCCTGCCCCGATGCCCAAAGCCAGCGCCAGCATCGCGCTGGCCGCCAGTGGCCAGGCACCGCGCCTGGCCTGCGTCGTTACCCGCTCCCTCATGACCGCCCCCTGTTTGTTCTTGTTAGTGGGTCTGTGCCTTGCAGGTACTGCGAAAAGCCTGTGGTAGAGGCCTGCAATAGCTTGGGGCCATCGTATCGGGGGGGATCGGGAGATTACAACGCACGCTGCGTTATGTTTTGTTAACCAGAAAAAACGGGGGCCGCCTTGCGGCCCATCGCCGGCAAGCCGGCTCCCACAGAGGACGCACCTGCGCTGTACCTGTGGGAGCCGGCTTGCCGGCGATGGGCTGCAAGGCAGCCCCAGGTTCTACCTGGCTCACGCCAGGCTTTTGCTCACCACCTCATACACATCGCTGGACAGTGCACCAGAAGCGAGAATGCGCTCCAGCTCACCCTTCATCAGCGCCTGACGCGCATCGTCATACTTGCGCCAGCGAGTCAAAGGCGCCAATTGCCGCGAGGCAATCTGCGGATTCAGCGCATTCAGCTCGATCACCAGGTCCGCCAGGAAGCGGTAACCGGAACCATCGGCGGCATGGAAGTTGACCAGGTTCTGCCCGGCAAACGCGCCAATCAATGCCCGCACCTTGTTCGGGTTCTTCAGGGTGAATGCCGGGTGCTGCATCAGCGCCTTGACCCGCGCCAGCCCGCCCGGCAAGGCGCTGGCGGCCTGCACGCTGAACCACTGGTCCATGACCAGCGGGTTGTCCTTGAAGTGCTCGGCGAAGCTTTCCAGTGCCTTGGCGCGTTCGGCTTCGAACGGCGAGTTGACCAGCACCGCCAGCGCCGTCAGGCGTTCGGTCATGTTGTCGCACTGGTCGAACTGTTCCAGGGTCGCTTCCAGCACCTGCGGCTTGCCGCTCTGCATCAGGTACGACAGGGCGATGTTCTGCAGACTGCGGCGGGCGAAGTGCTCGGCGGCGGCCACGTAGGCGGTGTTGCGCGAGACCTCGCGGTTGGCCTGGTAGCGCGCCCAGAGGGCATCGAACAGCTGCTCGGCGATCTGCTGGCGAGCGAACTCGCGGGCCGCGTGGATGGCATCGACGTCCGCCACCTGGCTGATCTCGGTGAGGTAGGCCTCGCCCGGTAGCGAGAGCATCTCGGCGACCATGGCGGCGTCCAGCGATGGGTTGCCCAGCACGGTGCCCAACGCCGTGATCAGGCGCTGGTCGAGCTTCAGTGCTTCACCGCGCTGGTGCTGGCCGATCAGTTCCTGCAGTACCTGCACCGACAACTGCTGCCCCGCTTCCCAGCGGTTGAAGCCGTCGCTGTCGTGCTGCATGAGGAACATCAGCTGGTCGCGGTCGTAAGGGAAGCTCAGCTTCACCGGCGCGCTGAAACCGCGCAGCAGCGACGGCAGCGGCTTGGCCGTGTTGCCCTCGAAGGTGAAGGTCTGCTCGGCTTCGGTCACCGACAACACGCGGCTGGTGCCGACGGCGGCCGATTCACCTGTCAGGCGCAGCGGCAGGTCGTTGCCCTGGGCATCCAGCAGGCCCAGCTCCACCGGGATCACGAACGGCAGTTTCTCGCCTTTGTCCGGGGTTGGCGGGCAGCTCTGGCGGAAGCTCAGGCTGTAGGTCTGCGCGGCACTGTCATAGGCCTCGCTGACTTCCAGGCGCGGCGTGCCGGCCTGGCTGTACCAGCGCTTGAACTGGGTCAGGTCGACGCCGTTGGCGTCTTCCATGGCCTTGATGAAATCATCGGTGGTCACGGCCTGGCCGTCGTGGCGCTCGAAATACAGGTCGCTGCCTTTGCGGAAGCCATCGGCACCCAGCAGGGTACGGACCATGCGCACCACTTCGGCGCCCTTCTCGTACACGGTCAGGGTGTAGAAGTTGGAGATCTCGATGAAGCTGTCCGGGCGCACCGGGTGGGCCATGGGGCCAGCGTCTTCGGCGAACTGATGGGTACGCAGGTAGGCCACGTCCTCGATGCGCTTGACCGTACGCGAGTTCATGTCGGCGCTGAACTCGGCGTCACGGAACACCGTGAAGCCTTCCTTTAGCGACAGCTGGAACCAGTCGCGGCAGGTCACGCGGTTGCCCGACCAGTTGTGGAAGTACTCGTGGGCAACCACGCCTTCGACGCGCTGGTGGGCGGCATCGGTGGCGGTTTCGGCGCGGGCCAGCACGCAGCTGGAGTTGAAGATGTTCAGGCCCTTGTTTTCCATGGCGCCCATGTTGAAGTCGTTGACCGCGACGATCATGAAGATGTCCAGGTCGTATTCACGGCCGTACACCTCTTCGTCCCAGCGCATGGACTTCTTCAGGCTGACCATGGCGTGGTCGCACTTGTCGATGTTCTCGGGCTCGACGTAGATACGCAGGGTCACGTCGCGGCCGGACTGGCGAGTGAAACTGTCTTCCACGCACCAGAGGTCACCGGCCACCAGGGCGAACAGGTAGGCCGGCTTCATGAACGGGTCTTCCCAGGTCGCCCAGTGCCGGCCATCTTCTGCCGGCCCACTGCCGATCGGGTTGCCGTTGGACAGCAGCACCGGGTAGCGATGCTGCTCGGCGATCACCGTGGTGGTGAAGGTACTCATCACGTCCGGGCGGTCGAGGTAGTAGGTGATCTTGCGGAAGCCCTCGGCTTCGCACTGGGTGCAGAACATCTTGCCGGACTTGTACAGGCCTTCCAGCGCGGTGTTGCTCTCTGGGTGGATCTTCACGCTGGTGTCGAGGGTGAAGCGCTCGGCCTTAGGCTGCACCGTCAGGCTGTCGGCCTCGAGCTGGTAGTCGCCTGCCTGCAGTTCCTGATCGTCCAGCGAGGCGCGCAGCAGTTCGATCTGCTGACCGTCGAGCACCAGCGGCGGCAGGCCGGCACCGCGTGCCGGGTTGCGGCGCATGACCAGTTGCGCATGGACCAAGGTGTGGTCCTCGAACAGCTCGAAGGTCAGGTGCGTCTCGTCGATCAGGTACTCGGGCGCCTGGTAGTCCTTGAGGTAGATCACTCGCGGTTGTTCGGTACGCATGAGCAGGTCCTTTTTACTGGAGCACGGCCAACTGGTAGGCCGTGTACTTGCGAATGTTGATCACGCCGGTGTCGAAGATCAGGTACTGGCCCTTGATGCCCAGCAGCGTGCCTTCCACCACCGGGTCCTTGTCGAGGTTGAAGCTGACGATCTTTTTCGGATACGCCTCGACCGGGTATTTCATCTCGACCACTTCGGCGTCCGGCAGCGACTGGATCGCCTGCAGGCCGAAGCGCCCTTGCAGTTCACGCAGGCCATCGGCGCAGGCGTCGAAGATCTGTTCGCGGATGGCCACCAGGTCGAGCACTTCGGCATCGCCCTTGAGCAGGGTGCGCCAGTTGGTGCGGTCCGGCACCTGGCTGCGCAGCACGTCTTCGACCAGGCCTGATTGCTGACGGGTGGCAACGCGCATGATCGGCAGCGCCTGGCTGGCGCCCTGGTCGAGCCAGCGGGTGGGCAACTGGGTGGCGCGGGTGATGCCGACCTTGATCCCCGACGAGTTGGCCAGGTACACCACATGGTCGGTCATGCAGAACTGTTCGCCCCAAGACGGCTCCCGGCAGGTGCCGGCGTCGTAGTGGCATTTTTCCGGGGCCATGATGCACACGTCGCACTGGGCCAGCTTGGTCATGCACGGGTAGCAGTAACCCTGGCTGAAGCTGGTCTTGGTGCGCTTGCCGCAATGGCTGCAGTGGATGGCGCCCAGGTACTCAAGGCGCAGGCGCTGGCCGATCATCGGGTTGACCGGCACCTGGCTGTCATCCAGGCGCAAGCGGTACTGCACCAGCGGTGCCTCAAGGCTTACCGCCATCTTGCTCAAAGAGCCACGAGCGAGTTCGATCAATGTACCGAGTCCGACTTGAACAGAATGTTGGCAATCGGTGCGGATTTCGACGCGCACTCCTGCGGGCCCATGTAACCGGTGCGCTGGTCTTCGGGCAGGTTTTTCATCTCCCAGGCGATGACGGCCTGCAGCGACAGCTCCTTCTGCTCGGGGGTGAGCTTGCGGCCATCGGACCATTTGCCGATTTCCACCGCCGTTTTCAGGCTTTGGTAGATTTCCGGGGTGATGTTTTCGATCATTTGCGTGAACGTGGACATAGCGTCTCCTAAATCAAGCGGACAGTTTACGCCGGGCCAGCGCCCCGCCCAAGAGGCCCGTCAGGCATCCGATGAGCAGCCCGCCGACGTGGGCGGCGTTGGCGATCTGGCCAAAGCCGAGCTGGCCGACCACGCCGGTCAGGCAGATCACCAGCCAGACGAGCATCATGACCAGTACGCCCTTGGGCAGGCTGAAGAAACGGTTGGGCGCCAGCCACTGGTACAGCCAGACATGGCCGAGCAGACCGTACAGCACGCCAGACAGGCCGCCGAACAGGCTCGGGCCGCTGGTGTAGTGCTGGGCGAGGTTCGATACCAGGCTGAACAGGAGGGTCAGGCTCAGCAGCATCCAGGGGCCCTGGCGCAGTTCGATGCGCTTGCCCAGCTCCCAGTACCACAGGCCGTTCATGGCCAGGTGCAGAACACCGAAGTGCAGCAGCATCGGCGACACCAAACGCCACCACTGGCCTTCTGCCAGGCTCTGGGCCAGTGGGGTGAAGTGCAGGTATTCGCCCTGGACGCGGAAGTCGAGGAAGGTGAACCAGCTGATGGTGGCGAGGTTGTCGCCCAGGCTGGTGAGGCCGGCGACCACCACGCACAGGAACAGAATGAAAGCGGTGACCTTGCAGGCTTTTGCCTGTTCGGACAGGGTGGGGCCTTTCGCCGGCAAGCCGGCTCCCACAGGGTCGGCTGTGACTTCGATGTCGGCGTTGCCATCCGGATAGCGCTGGTAAAGCTGGAGGACGTCTGCGGCCAGGGTATCCGGGGCCCAGAGCACTTGCACCTCGCCCTCTTCGCTGACCCGGTGCGGCACCTGCAGGCGCTGCAGCAGGTGGACGAAGCCGCTGAGGTCGACCGACAGCGGCAGGCGCATCACTTCGACGATATTCATTGGCTGGCCTGCGGGCGGTCAACGTCGACCCAGACGAACTTGTGCGGGTCGATACGGGTTTCATCATCCAGCCGATAGGCCGCCAGCTTGCCGTACAGCACCGCGCTGTAGTCGAGGCAGGCCAGGTTGCCGCGAATCGGCGCCGGGCGGCCGCTACGCCAGTAATGGCCGACGAACAGCAGCGGCTCATCCTCGGCATAGCGTAGCAAGGCATTCTTCTCGGTGTGGCTCAGAGGCGTGCGCGCCACTTCGTCCGGTAGCGCATCGGGCTGGAATACGATGTCGCCGTATGTCTGCGGGTCTTCTTCCCAGAACTTGGTGCGGAAGAAGGCACGGGTCAGGCCATCGCCACCGGTCAGTGTCAAACCGTCGGGCAGGCGCATGTCGGTGCCGCGCAGCAGGCGGTTGCAGACGGTGGCGGCGAAGCTGCCGGACACCGCCGAGGCCTGGATGAAATGCTCGTCGATGCGCCCGTCGGGGTACTGCTGGCGCAACGGCTCGATCAGCCGCGGGTCCCAGCAGGCATGCACCAGACGGAAGCGCCCGGCGTCGACGAACAGCGGCATGTCGTAGAACCACTTGAGGAAGTCGTGCCAGTCGCCGGGGTGGTGGGCGAACTGGGTCAGGGTTTCGTCGATCAGGCGGGCATGGCGTGGGGTGTGCTCGCGTACGAAGGCCTTGCCACTGCCGGGCAGGGCCGGGGTGACCCAGCCCAGGGCGTTGTATTCGTGGTTGCCCATGATACAGAACGCCTGGCCGGCCTCGACCATGTCGTGGACGATGTGCAGCGCCTCGCGGATACGCGGGCCGCGGTCGACGATGTCGCCGAGGAACAGCGCCTGGCGCCGCGGGTGACGCCACACGCCGCCAACACGCTTGTAGCCCAGGGCGTCGAGGAGGCGTTCGAGGGTCAGTGCACAGCCATGCACGTCACCGATGATGTCGAAACTTCGCGCCGGATCGAGCATCAGTCGTCCCTGCCTCCCAGGCGGCTGCCCCAGCCGAGCTTGGTGCGGCAAACCTCGTAGTAATTGTGGTCGAGCGGATGGATCAGGCGCAGCTTCTGCGGCTTCTTGCTTACCGTGATGGTGTCGCCGGGGGCGCAGGTGAAATGGTTCTGGCCGTCGCAGGATACCTGGGGGTAGATCTGCAGGTCCTTGGACACCACGATCTTCAGCTCACTGTTGCCGTCCACCACGATCGGCCGGCCCGACAGCGTGTGCGGATACATCGGCACAATGACGATGGCGTCGAGCTTGGGGTGCATGATCGGGCCGCCGGCCGACAGCGCGTAGGCGGTCGAGCCGGTGGGGGTGGCGACGATCAGGCCGTCGGCCTTCTGGCTGCAGACGAACTGGCCGTCGATGTAGATCTCGAACTCGATCATCCGCGTCGACTTGCCCGGATGCAGGACCACGTCGTTGAGCGCATCGCCCTGGCCGATGGCCTCATTGTGGCGGCGCACCTCGGCTTGCAACAGGAAGCGGTTTTCCACCAGGTAATGGCCGTCGAGTACTTCGGCGACCTTTTCTTCCAGCTCATCGGGGCGGATATCGGTGAGAAAGCCCAGGTTTCCGCGGTTGATGCCGAGCACCGGGATGTTGTGCCGGGCCAGGGCGCGGGCCGCGCCGAGCAGGCTGCCGTCGCCGCCGACCACGATGACCAGGTCGCAGACCTCGCCCAGCAGCTTGCGCGTGGACGTCTGCAGGCCATGGCCAGGCAGGACTTCGGCGATGGTGTCCTCGAGGATCACGTGCAGGTGGCGATCGAGGAGGAATCTTTTCAGTCGGCGTATGGTGTCGAGCACCTGGGAGCTGCCAAGGCGGCCGATGATACCGATATTGCGAAATTGCTCCATGGGGCTCCTGCGAGGCTCTGCGGCGGGGTGACGATGCCGGGATTATGGGCGAAACGACCGGCCAGCGGCAAACCGGCTATGCTCGCAGCATGATGCCTTTCGCCGAGCTGCACGCGCTGCCCCGCCAATTGCGCCGCCTTGCCGTGCGTGACTTGGCCTGGGCCCTGCTGTCGCCCCCGTTGCTGAGCGCCCCGCCCTGCCCCCAGCGCCACCCGCTGGCAGGCAGTGCCTGGGCGGCGGATCCACAGCGCCTGAAGGACTGGTTGCTGGCGCTGGACTGCGACGAACAGCCGCTGCTCGACTGGCTGGCAACACTCACCAGCCGGCGCCTGGGCCTTTACTACGAACGTTTGTGGCAGTTTGCCCTGGGCCAGGCTCCGGGCATCGAACTGCTGGCCGCCAACCTGGCGATCCGTGACCACAGCCGCACTTTGGGTGAGCTGGACATTGTGCTCAGGGACGATGACGGTACCCATCACCTGGAGCTGGCCATCAAGCTTTACCTGGGGCCTGCAGACGGCGATGGCCGTGACCCTGCGAGCTGGCTGGGGCCCGGCTGCCATGATCGGCTGGGCACCAAGCTGGCGCACCTGGCCGGCCATCAGTTGCCCATGTCGGGGCAGGCGCACAGCCGCCAAGCGCTGGCCGGGGTTGGGGTGCAGCAGGTGCAGGCGCATCTGTGGCTGGCGGGTTATCTGTTCTATCCATGGCCTGGGCAAGCCGAATCGCCTGCGGGGGCCAATTCGCAGCATCTGCGTGGGCGCTGGATACGGCGCCGGGATTGGCCGATGTATACCGCTGAACGTTGGCAGCCGCTGCCCCGCCAAGCCTGGCTGGCACCGGCGCGGGTCGAGGCAGATGAGTGCTGGGTGCCACTGCAGTTCGCGGTGTGGTTGGCGGCGCTGGACCCGCAGGCACCAGCGCAGATGCTGGTCAGGCTGGAGCCGGATGCCGATGGCGTCTGGCATGAGGCTGAGCGGGTGTTTCTGGTGTCCGATAGCTGGCCGCAGCTGCCTGGTTTCTAGAGGGGCTGCACCGGCCCTGTCGCCGGCAAGCCGGGCCCCACAGGGACACCACGATATGCAAAGCCTGTGCTGTACTGGTGGGAGCCGGCTTGCCGGCGAAAGAGCCGGGTCAGACACCCCGGATTTCACCGACCCAGCGCAAAGCTTTATTCACCCCAGGCGGTTAAAGTGACAAGCGAGCGCCACCAAGAGCGCCACCAATGACCTGATGACGAGGACCGCCCATGGTTTCATCCACCCCCGCGAACCACTATTCGCGCCTGTCCATCGCCCTGCACTGGCTGATGCTGGTGCTGCTGGCCGCCGTCTACGCCTGCATCGAGTTCCGCGGCCTGTTCCCCAAGGACAGCGCCGAGCGCAACCTGATGAAAGACCTGCACTTCATGCTTGGCCTGAGTGTGTTCGTACTGGTGTGGCTGCGCCTGGCCGTACGCCTTGTCCGCCCTGCCCCGCCCATCGTGCCCAAGCCACCGGCCTGGCAGACCGGGTTGGCGCACCTGATGCACCTGGCGCTTTACCTGTTGATGATCGGCCTACCGCTGGCCGGCTGGCTGATTCTCAGCGCTGCCGACAAGCCGGTGCCCTTCTATGGCCTGGAGCTGCCGCACCTGATCGGACCGGACCCAGACCAGGCCAAGTTCATCAAGGGCTGGCATGAGCGCGTGGCGACCTGGGGCTACTGGCTGATCGGCCTGCACGCACTGGCCGGGCTCTACCATCACTACGTGCAGCGCGACAACACGCTGCTGCGCATGCTGCCCTACAAGTAACCGCGTCGCCCCTGCAGACCGCCGGTATGCAGGAAGATCAGTCGGGTGCCGGGCGCGAAACGCCCGGCCTCGACCTGGTCTCGCAGGGCCAGCAGGGCCTTGCCCGTGTAGAGCGCCTCCAACGGCAAGCCCGCATCGCCTTCTGTTTCGTTGATGAATGCCAGAAGGTCATCGTCGACTCTGGCGAAGCCGCCACGGCAGGCCGCGTGCAGCTGGTAACCGCGTGTACCCGCCAGCGCCGCTACCGTCTCAGGCACACCATGATCCCATGGCACAGCCAGGGCGCCATGCACCTCATGCACACCCGCCTCGGCCAGCACCAGGCCAGCCAACGTGGTACCCGTGCCGGCAGCCAGCCACCAGGCGTGATAATCCGACCAACCCAGTGCAGCCAATTGCGCACGGGCCTGCTCGACGACCAATGCACATCCTTGCGCTCCAGCCATGCCGCCACCGCCCTCGGGTATGCAGTGCCAACGTGGGTATCGCGCTTGCCAAGGCGCCCAGAACCCGGCGTCGTGACGGGCGCGGTAGCCGCCGTAGCCAAGCCAGTGCAGCTCCATGCCCAGCGCCTGCAGATCTCGCACCGTGGGGGTGTCCTGGGCATGACCGCGCAGCAGGCCTGCGGTCGCGAAGCCAAAGCGCTTGCCTGCGGCGGCCAAGGCGTGGAGATGGTTGGAATGGCTGCCGCCGAGGCTGATCAGCCCTGGCGCGCCGGCTTCATGGGCTTGCTGCAGGTGATGGCGCAGCTTGAACCATTTGTTGCCGCTGATCAGCGGGTCGATCAGGTCAAGGCGCAGGATGGCGACCTGGATGTGGGCGGCGTCCAGCCAAGGCAGGCGCAAGGGCTGCAATGGGGCTTGAGGGAGATCAAGGAAGTGAGCGGTCATGGACAGCAGTCTACAGGGAAACCCTGGGGGCGCATCCCGCCCCATCGCCGGCAAGCCGGCTCCCACATGCACCCCGCTTACCCTCTGTGGGAGCCGGCTTGCCGGCTCTCACATGCACCCCGCTTATCCTCTGTGGGAGCCGGCTTGCCGGCGATGGACCGCACGGCTATCTCAAAGCTCAGCCGCCAACCGCGACCCTTGGTTGATCGCCCGCTTGGCATCCAGCTCCGCCGCCACATCCGCGCCACCAATCAGGTGCACCGACTGCCCCGCCGCCAGCAGCCCTTCATGCAGCTCGCGCAGCGGCTCCTGCCCGGCGCAGATCACCACGTTGTCCACCGCCAGCACCTGCGGCTCGCCGTCGCCGACCCGGATGTGCAGGCCGGCGTCATCGATCCCGAGGTACTCGACGCTGTTGAGCATCTGCACGTGTTTGTTCTTCAGCCCGGTGCGGTGGATCCAGCCAGTGGTCTTGCCCAGACCATCACCGACCTTGGACTTCTTGCGCTGCAGCAGGTACACCTGCCGCGCCGGCGCATGCGGCTGGGCCTTGACCCCCGCCACGCCACCCCGCGCCTCGAGCTGGGTGTCGATGCCCCACTCCTTCCAGAAGGCATCGCGGTCCTGGCTGGTGGCCACGCCCTGGTGAACCAGGTACTCGGACACATCGAAGCCGATGCCACCGGCACCGATCACCGCAACCGCCTCGCCCACCGGCTTACGCTCAAGCAGTACATCCAGGTAGTTGAGCACCTTGGCATGCTCGACACCGGGAATGGCCGGAGTACGCGGGGCAATACCGGTGGCCAGGATGACGTCGTCATAGGCACCGTCCACCAGTGCCTGCACATCCACTCGGGTATTCAGGCGCAGGTCGACGCCGGTGCTCTGTACCTTGTTGCGGAAGTAACGCAGAGTCTCGAAGAACTCTTCCTTGCCTGGCACGCGCTTGGCAACGTTGAACTGCCCGCCGATTTCGCTGGCGGCATCGAACAATGTCACCTCATGACCGCGCTCTGCTGCGACGGTAGCCGCCGCCAGGCCAGCCGGGCCGGCGCCGACCACGGCAATGCGCTTGACGGTGCGCACCGGCAGGTAGTTGAGCTCGGTTTCATGGCAGGCGCGCGGGTTGACCAGGCAACTGGTCAGCTTGCCGCCGAAAGTGTGGTCCAGGCAGGCCTGGTTGCAGCCGATGCAGGTGTTGATGGTCTCGCTGCGCCCTGCCGCGGCCTTGTTGACGAAGTCCGGGTCGGCAAGGAAAGGCCGGGCCATCGACACCATGTCGGCATCGCCCTCGGCCAGCACCGCCTCAGCCACTTCCGGGGTGTTGATGCGGTTGGTGGTGATCAGCGGGATCCTCACCGCCCCCCGCAGCTTGGCGGTGACCTTGCTGAAAGCTGCACGCGGCACCTTGGTGGCGATGGTCGGGATACGCGCTTCGTGCCAGCCGATGCCAGTGTTGATCAGCGTGGCGCCAGCCTGCTCGATGGCCTTGGCCAGTTGCACGATCTCATCCCAAGTGCTTCCACCCTCCACCAGGTCGAGCATCGACAGGCGGAAAATGATGATGAACTCAGGCCCAACCGCATCGCGCACCCGGCTGACGATCTCCACTGCCAGGCGCATACGGTTCTCGTAGCTGCCGCCCCAACGGTCGGTACGGTGGTTGGTGTGGGCGGCGAGGAACTGGTTGATGAAATAACCTTCCGACCCCATCACCTCGACACCGTCATAGCCAGCGCGCTGCGACAGCACGGCGCAATTGACGAAGTCCGCGATCTGCTTCTCGATACCCGCCTCGTCCAGTTCCTTGGGCTTGAACGGGTTGATTGGTGCCTGGATCGCGCTCGGTGCCACCTGGCGCGGGCTGTAGGCGTAGCGCCCAGCATGCAGGATCTGCAAGCAGATCTTGCCCCCCGCGGCGTGCACCGCTTCGGTAACGATGCGGTGCTTGTCGGCTTCTTCCTCGGTGCTCAGCTTGGCCGCGCCGGAGTACACGCCACCTTCATCGTTGGGCGCGATACCGCCGGTGACCATCAGGCCGACGCCGCCCCTGGCGCGCTCGGCAAAATAGGCCGCCATACGCTCGAAACCACCTGGGCGCTCTTCGAGACCGGTGTGCATCGAGCCCATTAGGGTACGGTTGCGCAAGGTGGTGAAGCCCAGGTCGAGCGGGGCCAGCAAGTGCGGATAACGGTCGGCAGCCATGGAAAGGTTCCCCAGGTGGCGTGATCACGGAGTGCGGGTGCCTCGGCGGGCCCCGTCGTTTATGCCAGTGACATTAAACAGCCGTTTGAACGCGCTCAATGATCGAAACTGACAACTTATTGATCCTCCTGCGCAGCAGGACTACCCTAGGTGATCTTTTCTTCTAGGCGCTTTACCGCTGCATGCGAAAACTCCTGGCAAGCGCCCTGGCGCTGGTGATGATCGCCGCGCTCAGCGGCTATGTCTTCTGGACCCAACAGCGCCCGGAGGGCCATTACCTCTCCGACCTGCGCATCGAGCTGGCGCTCAACCACGGGGTACCTGGAGCGCGCGGCAACCTGCTGGGCGTCGAACCGCTGCTCTACCCCAGCGACTACCAGAACCTGCAACGCCTGCACCGCAAGCTTGCGGCCTACCTGGAGCAAGCCCGTGCCCAGGGCCTGATCGGCCCGCGCACAGTGGTGGTACTGCCAGAGCACATCGGCACCTGGCTATGGGCCCGTGGCGAGAAGAACGAGCTGTACCAGGTGACCCACAGCCGTGAAGCCGAGCAGTGGCTGGAGCTGAGCAACCCGCTGCGCTACGGGCTGGCCATGTTGCGGGCCAGCGGCGATGACCGCCGCGCCGATGCACACTTGCGCATGAAGGCCAAGCAGATGGCCAGCGACTACCAGCAACTGTTCGGCGGCCTCGCCCGGGAGTTCGGTGTCACCCTGGTGGCCGGCTCCATCGTGTTGCCCGCCCCCTATGTCGAACAGGGCGTACTGCATGCCGGCAGTGGCCCGCTGTTCAACAGCAGCCTGGTGTTTGCCGCCGATGGCTCGCTGCTGGGCCAGCCTCAGCGCCAGCAGTACCCCGACAGCGAAGTACGACGCTACATCCACCATGGCCGGCATTTCCCGCTGCAGGTGGTGCAGACACCGGCCGGGCGCCTCGGTGTGCTGATCGGCAGCGACAGCTGGTATCCGGAGAACCAGCACCAACTGGAGCAACAACAGGTACAACTGGTGGCCAATCCGGTGTTTCTCAGCGGCAAAGGCAGCTGGGAAGCACCTTGGCGTGGCAATCGGCACCAGGACGCCGCTGCCGAGCTGGCACTGCAACGTGGCGAAGTCAGCGAACAAACGGCCTGGCAACGCCTCACCCAGGCCGCAGGAAGCCAGGTGAGCAGCATGAGCGTATTCATGCGCGGGCAGTTCTGGGAGCAGGGCAGCGACGGTCAGGGCTTTGCCCACCAGGCCGGCGAGCTGCTGGCCGGCCCGCCCAGCCATGGCGCGCGCCTGCTGAACCTGTGGTTGTAGGTCGATGGCCCGCCCCCGCGTGCGCCTGGGCGACCTGTCGGTAGGGTTCGTCCAGCCTCTGGCCGAAGCCCTGCACGACCTGGGCCACGATCCGGCCCCACTGCTGCGCCGGTATGGGCTGGACGCCACCCGCCTGGCCGAAGCCGGCGCGCGCTTGTCCATTCCCCGCTACATGCACCTCGGGCATGCCGCCATCGCACTCAGTGGGCAGCCGGCGCTGGGGTTGCACATGGGGCGCCTGAGCCGCCTGGCCCAGGCCGGCCTGGCGGGCGTCACGGCAGCCCAGGCCCCTAACCTGGGCGAAGCCGCACGCACCCTGCTGCGCTTCGAACCGCTGTATGCCGCCAATTACCGTGGCCATTCGAGTTTTCTCGAGGACGCCCAGGGGGCATGGCTGCGCTTTTATTCGATCAGCCCCTATAACACCTATAACCGCTTCGTGGTCGATTCGCTGCTCGCCGGTTGGCTGGCCCAACTGGGCGCGCTGGCGGGCGGCCCGTTGCAGGCCGAACGCCTGGAGATAGAATTCGACGCCCCCGACTATGCCGGCCACTACCAGTCGCTATGCAGCAGCACCGTGCAGTTTGGCGCCAGTGGCAACCAGTTGCGCCTGAGCCGCGCCACTCTGGAGTTGCCCAACCCGCAACACTGCCCAAGCACCTGGCAGCACCTGCTGCAATTATGCGAAGCGGAAATGCTCCAGCGCACCCGGGTGCGCAGCCTGGGCGAACGCATCACTCACCTGCTCGGCCCGTTGCTGCATGGTGGACGTGAACCAGATCTGGAAGAAGTGGCGCTGCATCTGCAACTGCCCACCTGGACACTGCGGCGCAAACTGGCCGAAGAAGGCACCCGCTACCGCAGCCTGCTCAACGACACGCGCCGCGACCTGGCCGAGACCTACATCCGCGACACGGAACTGGCCTTCGGCGAGATCGCCTATCTGTTGGGATTTGCATCGGCCGAAGCCTTCCAGCGCGCATTCAAGCGCTGGACGGGCGTCACGCCGGGGGAGTTTCGCCGCAGCCAGCGGCAGGTAAGCTAAAGCTCGGTCGCGTCGTCGGCCGGCTCCGGGGTGTCCAGCTCATAGGCCTGATACTCGAGCAGCTCTTCCTGATAGTCATCCATTGCCTGCGTCCTCTTCACTCTATGTCTACATGGGTCATGCCTTCACGCTAGGCGAGCGGGATGAAGGCATGATGACAAGCTCATGAGTGATAAACGTAGCAGGTGCCAGGGAAGTTATCCCCGGCTCATCTGTAACACCGGATGTTTACAGGCGGCGCCGAGGCGTTTCACGGTGCGGGTGGCGTCGCCTCGGCAGGCTGGGCGTCCTGCTGCACCTGAATCGGCGCAGCCTCGGACGGCGGTGCAACCGGCTGCGAGCCCTGGCTGTCATCCACCTGAGGCGCTGGCGCTGCTTCGCTTGCGGGAGCAACTGATGCGGGGGCAGGTTCTGCTGCGGCAGGAGCCTCGACCACTGGCGCCGCAGGCGCAACAGGTGCCGCCGAAGCCTGCTCCGGCAGCCCGAGGTCAGGCGCCGGCTTCTCCGGCTTGGGCGCGGGCGCCTCGACCTTGGCCTTGCTGACCTTCTTCGACTTGGGCAGGTAGCTTTCCACCAGGGCGAAATAACGCTCGTAGAACTGTGGTGCGGTGACTGTCTCGCTGGCGACCTTGACCATGGAGTCGTCGCTGGAGCCGATCGGCATCGACACCGACCCCAGAATGCCTACACCCAGGCTTGCCGAGGTATTCGACTTTTTCAGCGCATAACGATCCTGCAGGGCATTGGCGAACACGGTCGAGCGCTGCTCGTCACTGCTGTCGGGCGCGCAGGTCACGCTGAAGCTGATCTGCAGGTGGTTCTCGTTGTTCTGCTGGAAGCTTTTGTTACCCGCAACCTGGTTGGCGCCACTGCTGGTAATGATGTACCCCTGGCTCAACAGCGCACGGCGAGCAGCCTCGCACGAACCTGCCTCGGTGACCGGGAAGCTGCGCGAATAGGTGCCCGAGTCATCGAAGTTCTCATGCTCGTAGATCGCAGTTTTTTTCGAGGAGCAACCGGTCACGCCCGCCAGCACCAGGGCCAGCCCGAGCGCACCAAAGACGGATGATCTGGTCATTGCGAATTCCGGATATGTCGAGAGGTGCCTATTGTGCATCACCACACCCGCACACTGAAACCGTTCATCAGTGAAGAGTCTGTCAGCTTCGTGTAAAAGTGCCTTTCGCGGAGCCGGAAACGAAAAAAGCGACCCTAAGGTCGCTTTCTCGTTGTGCTTCGAGGCGTTCAAGGGGCCTCGAGGCGAAGATGGCGCAGCGGACGGGACTCGAACCCGCGACCCCCGGCGTGACAGGCCGGTATTCTAACCGACTGAACTACCGCTGCGTATCATCCAGGCTTGCGCCCGGTTGAAACCTGGGTCTACCCTTCCGGCGCCAAGGCCTCAGGGCAGGCACAAAAAAAGCGAAACCTGTTCGCTTCCTTTGTGTGTGCATCGAGGCGTTCATGGGGCCTCGAAGCAAAGATGGCGCAGCGGACGGGACTCGAACCCGCGACCCCCGGCGTGACAGGCCGGTATTCTAACCGACTGAACTACCGCTGCGTATCGTTCAGGCTTTCGCCCGATTGAAACTGGGTCAGCCTTCGGCATGTTTGCCGTTGGCTTCAGACCGGTGCCAGGCACCCATCTGATACTGAAAATGGCGCAGCGGACGGGACTCGAACCCGCGACCCCCGGCGTGACAGGCCGGTATTCTAACCGACTGAACTACCGCTGCGCAGTGTGGACTTACGTCCTGTTCCTCTCTGGCCGTTGGCTTCTTTCGAAACCGCTTGCGTCAGGAACAACCTCAGGAAGTGGTGGGTGATGACGGGATCGAACCGCCGACCCTCTGCTTGTAAGGCAGATGCTCTCCCGGCTGAGCTAATCACCCTCGCGATGTTGCTTGTTGCGTTTGCTTCGCTGAGGCCGCGAAATTTACGCAGGTGCCGATGCTAAGTCAATAGCCCCGTTGGATTTTTTTTGAAAAGGCGTGAAAAGATGGGCTTGGCTTGACGTTTGTGGTGATGCGCAGATCGAGCGCCGCGCGGGCGGTGCTCGATCTCGATCACACCGCAAAGTCAACGGCGAACACCAACGACTCAGGTGTAGATCATCTTGCGGGTCATGCCGCCATCGACCACGAATTCCTGGCCGGTGACGAACGCCGCCTGGCGTGACAGCAACCAGGCCACCATGGCCGCCACATCCTCCACGGTCCCCACCCTGCCCGTCGGATGCTGGGCATGATCGGCCTCGGTCAACGGTTCGGCACGGCGCTGGGACGGATCACGCGCATCGATCCAGCCCGGGCTCACCGCATTTACGCGAATCTCTGGGCCAAGGCTCATGGCCAGCGCATGGGTCAAGGCCACCAGGCCGCCCTTGCTCGCCGCATAGGCCTCGGTGTCCGGTTCGGACTGGCGGGCGCGGGTGGAGGTCAGGTTGACGATCGCGCCATTGTGCGCGCGCAGGTACGGCGCGCAATGCTTGGCCAACAGCATCGGGCCATTGAGGTTGACCGCCAGCACCCGGTTCCATTGGGCCAGGCTCAGGCTTTCCAGGGTCTGGTTGTGCGGGTTGGCAATGGCCGCGTTGCAAACCAGCGCATCCAACCGCCCGAACTGCCCGAGCACCTGCGACACACCAGCACTGACCTGAGCTTCATCGGCCACATCCATGGTGATGAACCAGGCGTTGTCACCCAGGGCCTTGGCCACCTTGGCACCACGCGGGCGGTCAAGGTCGCTGAGCACAACCTGCCAGCCTTCGCAGATCAGCCAGGCGGCGATACCCAGGCCGATGCCGCGCGCGGCACCGGTTACCAGGGCAACCCGGCCATTATGGCCCGGCGCGCCACCCTTCCAGTCGATCACAGTACGGCCAACCCACGAGCCAGGTCCGCCTTCAGGTCGGCCACGTCTTCGAGGCCGACGGCAACACGGATCAGGCTGTCACGAATGCCCGCAGCCTCACGTTCCTGCGGCGTCAGGCGGCCGTGGGAAGTGGTGGCCGGGTGGGCGATGGTGGTCTTGCTGTCACCCAGGTTGGTGGTGATGGAAATGACCCGCGTGGCATCGATGAAGCGCCAGGCGCCCTCTTTGCCACCCTTGACCTCGAAGCTCACCACTGCACCGAAACCGCTCATCTGGCGCTTGGCCAGTTCGTGCTGCGGGTGGCTTGGCAGGCCGGCGTAATGCACCTTCTCCACGCCTTCCTGCTGCTCAAGCCATTCGGCAAGCAACTGGGCGCTCTCGCAGTGCGCACGCATGCGCAGCTTCAGGGTTTCAAGGCCTTTGGTGAAGATCCAGGCATTGAACGGGCTGAGCGTAGGGCCAGCGGTGCGCAGGAAGCCCACCACTTCTTTCATCTGCTCGGCGCGCCCTGCGACCACACCGCCCATGCAACGGCCCTGGCCGTCGATGAACTTGGTGGCCGAATGGAACACGATATCGGCACCCAGCTTGAGCGGCTGCTGCAAGGCCGGGGTGCTGAAGCAGTTGTCGACCACCAGCATGGCGCCACGGGCATGGGCGATCTCGCTGAGCGCGGCGATATCGACCAACTCGGCCAGCGGGTTGGACGGCGACTCGACGACCAGCAGCTTGGTGTTGGCCTTGATGGCCTTTTCCCAACCGTTGAGGTCGACCAGCGGCACGTAGTCAACCTGCACGCCAAAGCGCTTGAAGTACTTCTCGAACAGGCTGATGGTCGAGCCGAACACGCTCTGCGACACCAGTACATGGTCGCCCGCGCTGCACAGCGACATCACCACGGCCAGCAGTGCTGCCATGCCGGTGGACGTCGCCACGGCCTGCTCGGCACCTTCCATGGCCGCCAGGCGCTCTTCGAAGACACGCACCGACGGGTTGGTGTAACGCGAATAGACATTGCCCGGCGTTTCGCCGGCAAAACGCGCAGCCGCATCGGCGGCCGTGCGGAACACGTAGCTGGAGGTCAGGAACAGCGCTTCGCTGTGCTCCGCCTCCGGTGAACGGCTTTGACCGGCGCGCACCGCCAGGGTGTCGAAACCGACACCCTCGAGGTCACTGTCCAGTCGCCCGGCATCCCATTGATCCGTCATGCCGCTGCTCCCTGATCAGTTGTTGTAGAGGTCGATGATTGCGCTGACGGCCTGATTCTTCACCTTGGCCAGGTCGTTACGGGCCTGCTCGATGCGATCGAGGTAGGCTTCGTCGATGTCGCCAGTGACGTATTCACCGTTGAACACCGCGCAATCGAAATGCTCGATCTTGATCTTGCCGCCACCGACCGAGTCGATCAGGTCTGGCAGGTCCTGGTAGACCAGCCAGTCGGCGCCGATCAACTCGGCCACCTGTTCGGTGGTGCGGTTGTGGGCGATCAGTTCGTGAGCGCTCGGCATGTCGATGCCGTAGACGTTGGGGTAGCGCACCGCGGGGGCCGCGGAGCAGAAGTAGACGTTCTTGGCACCGGCTTCCCGGGCCATCTGGATGATCTGCTTGCAAGTGGTGCCGCGCACGATCGAGTCGTCGACCAGCATCACGTTCTTGCCGCGGAACTCCAGCTCGATGGCGTTGAGCTTCTGGCGTACCGACTTCTTGCGCGCAGCCTGGCCGGGCATGATGAAGGTGCGGCCGATGTAGCGGTTCTTGACGAAGCCTTCGCGGAACTTGACGCCCAGGCGGTTGGCCAGCTCGAGTGCGGCAGTACGGCTGGTGTCCGGGATCGGGATGACCACATCGATGTCGTGTTCCGGGCGCTCGCGCATGATCTTGTCGGCGAGCTTCTCACCCATGCGCAGACGTGCCTTGTACACCGAGATACCGTCGATGATCGAGTCAGGGCGGGCCAGGTAGACGTGTTCGAAGATGCAAGGCTGCAGTTTCGGGCTTTGCGCGCACTGCTTGGTGTACAGCTGGCCTTCTTCGGTGATGTACACCGCTTCGCCCGGCGCGAGGTCGCGGATCAGGGTGAAACCGAGCACGTCCAGGGCCACGCTTTCCGAGGCGATCATGTATTCCACGCCTTCGTCGGTGTGACGCTGGCCGAACACCACCGGGCGGATACCGTTGGGGTCACGGAAGCCCACGATGCCGTAGCCGGTGACCATTGCCACCACGGCATAGCCACCCACGCAGCGGCTGTGCACGTGGGAGACCGCAGCGAACACGTCTTCTTCGGTCGGCTGCAGCTTGCCACGCACGGCCAGCTCATGGGCGAACACGTTCAGCAGCACTTCCGAGTCGGAATTGGTGTTGACGTGGCGCAGGTCGGATTCGTAGATCTCCTTGGCCAGCTGCTCGACGTTGGTCAGGTTACCGTTGTGCGCCAGGGTGATGCCGTACGGCGAGTTGACGTAGAACGGCTGGGCTTCGGCCGAGGTGGAGCTGCCCGCAGTCGGGTAGCGCACGTGACCGATACCCATGTGGCCTACCAGGCGCTGCATGTGGCGCTGCTGGAAGACGTCGCGCACCAGGCCATTATCCTTGCGCAGGAACAACCGGCCGTCGTGGCTGGTCACGATACCGGCAGCGTCCTGGCCGCGGTGCTGGAGGACCGTAAGCGCGTCATACAGCGCCTGATTGACGTTCGACTTACCGACGATACCGACGATGCCACACATGCGACGCAACCCCTACATTGATGAAACTTGAACGAAAGGTACTCAAGGCTTTGCAGGCCCGAGCAACTGTTCCTTGAACGGAAGATCAGCCGGAGTGCTGATCACCCCACTGGACATCCACTGGCTGGTGAAACCCAGGATCAGGTTCTTCGACCAGTCAGCGACCAATAGAAATTGTGGTATCAGGCGTGATTCCTGCCACCAGGTATCTTGTTGCACCGGCCCCAGGCTGAGCAGGCCGATGGCCACCACTACCAGCAAGGCACCGCGCGCGGCGCCGAAGGCCATGCCGAGGAATCGATCGGTGCCGGACAGCCCGGTCACGCGGATCAGTTCACCGACCAGGAAATTGACCATCGCGCCCACCAACAGGGTGGCGACGAACAGAATGGCGCAGCCGGCGATGATGCGCATCGACGGGGTCTGGATATAGCTTTCAAGGTACACCGAGAGCGACCCGCCGAACATCCAGGCAACCGCACCGGCAATGATCCAGATGAGCAGGGACAAGGCTTCCTTGACGAAGCCGCGCTTGAGACTGATCAGTGTGGAAACGGCGATGATCGCGATGATCGCCCAATCAACCCAGGTAAATGCCACGGTGCTGCCTGCAGACGTTTGAGGCGGCGCATTTTACCAGAGCGGCGGGCCGGGGGTAAGCAGAATGTCAGGTCGTTTGGCGGAGCCGCTTTTGCGGCGCAGGCCCGCTCCCACGGGCTTTTCGTGGACTCTGAAGTCAAGAAAACCCCAATGGAAGCGACGTTGTGGCCATAGGCCTCAAGCCTCAGCCGCGCTCCGGCTGGAAGCGCACCACAAAGCCCTTGAGGTTCTGCTGCCGATTGATCACATCCCGCAGCTTCTCGGCCTCGGCACGCTCGATCAGCGGCCCGACATACACCCGATTCATGCCACCAGCCGAACGGATATAAGCGTTGTAGCCCTGACTGCGCAGGGTCTTCTGCAGGCTTTCGGCACCGGCACGGTTGGACAGGCTGGCCAACTGGATCGACCAGCTCACCGGCAAGCCGTTGGCGTCGATCTTCGACGGCGCGCTGGCGGTGGCGGCCGGCGCGGGCGTCGCAGCTGGGCGAGTTTCGACCTTGGCCGCCGGGGCAGGTGTCGAGGCCGCTGTCGGCACCGGCGTCTGCGGCTTGGGCTGAACCTGCGCCTGGGTCTGGGCCTGCGGCGATGGCGTGATCGGCTGGCTGGGCGTTGCCACCGGCGCGGTGGATTCGTTGACCACCACCGGCGGCTGTTGCGGCTCCTCCGGCAGCGGCTGCGGCTCGGGCACTGCAACCGGCTCAACCTTGACCTCGGGCAGCGTCGGCATCGCCGGGGCCTGTGGGGCGTCGACGCGCACCTGGCGCATCTCGTCCTCGCGGGTGAACAGCATCGGCAGGAAGATCACCGCCAGCGCCACCAGCACCAACGCACCCACCATGCGCTGTTTCATCCCTTTATCCAGCACTGCCATTTACTCACCCCTCCAGGGCCTGCCGCTCCAGCCACTCCAGGGCCTGGGCGACACAGAAAAACGAACCGAACAGCAGGATCTGGTCATCCGCCGTCGCCTGCGCGCATTGCCCTTCGAGGGCGGCGTCGACGCTGGCATAAGACTTCACCGCGGCACCGCAGTTCGTCAAGGCACTGGCCAGCTCGGCAGCCGGACGGCTGCGCGGCGTGTCCAGCGGTGCCACAGCCCAGTCGTCTACCAGCGCCTGCAACGGCGCGATGACGCCCTCCAGGTCCTTGTCGGCGAGCAGGCCGAACACCGCCAGGCGGCGGCCTTTCAGCGGGCGTGACGACAGGCGACGCGCCAGGTACTGCGCAGCATGAGGGTTGTGCCCAACATCCAGCATCAGATCCACGCGCTTGCCCTGCCAGTTCACCGTACGCCGATCCAGACGCCCAGTGATGCGGGTAGCCAGCAATGCCTGGCGCAATTGCCCGGCATCCCAAGGCAGGCCCATCAGCAGGTAGGCTTGAAGCGCCAGTGCGGCGTTTTCCATCGGCAGGTCGAGCAATGGCAAGTCGCGCAGTTGCACCGGGGTGCCATCCAGTGCGACGCCACGCCAGTGCCAGACGCCTTCGGTGCTTTCCAGGTCGAAGTCACGCCCGCGCAGGAACAACGGGGCAGCCAGCTCGCGCGCCTTGTCCAGCAACGGCTGGGGCGGATCGAGGTCACCGCACAGCGCCGGCTTGCCCTGGCGGAAGATGCCGGCCTTCTCGAAAGCCACCAACTCGCGGGTATCGCCCAGATAATCGATATGGTCGACGCCGATACTGGTCACCAGGGCCAGGTCGGCATCGACCACGTTGACGGTATCGAGGCGACCGCCAAGGCCCACTTCGAGCACTACGGCATCCAGCTTCGACTGGTAGAACAACCAGAACGCCGCCAAGGTGCCCATCTCGAAATAGGTCAGGGAAATCTCGCCACGCGCCGCCTCGACGGCGGCAAAGGCCTCGCACAGGCGTTCGTCGCTGGCTTCATGGCCGTCGATCAGCACCCGCTCGTTGTAGCGCAGCAGGTGAGGCGAACTGTACACGCCTACCTTCAAGCCCTGAGCACGCAGCATCGAGGCCACGAATGCACAGGTCGAACCCTTGCCGTTGGTGCCGGTAACGGTCACCACACGCGGCGCCAACTTGCCCAGCGCCAGCCGGGCAAGTACCTTCTGCGACCGCTCCAGGCCCATGTCGATGGCCGACGGATGCAGCTGTTCGAGGTAGGCGAGCCATTCGCCCAGGCTACGCTCCGTCATCACGCGACCGCAGCCGCCTCACGCGCCTGCACTGGCGTTTCCTGACCGGTCATCTGCGCCAGCAGGCGGGCCAAGCGCGGGCGCAGCTCGCCACGGGAAATGATCAGGTCGATGGCGCCATGCTCCAGCAGGAACTCACTACGCTGGAAGCCTTCTGGCAGTTTTTCGCGCACGGTCTGCTCGATCACGCGCGGGCCGGCGAAGCCGATCAGCGCCTTCGGCTCACCGACGATGACGTCGCCCAGCATTGCCAAGCTGGCGGAAACACCACCGTAGACCGGGTCGGTCAGCACGGAGATGAAGGGGATGCCTTCTTCACGCAGGCGCGCCAGCACGGCCGAAGTCTTGGCCATCTGCATCAGCGAGATCAGCGCTTCCTGCATGCGCGCACCGCCGGAAGCCGAGAAGCAGACCATCGGGCAACGGTTTTCCAGGGCATAGTTGGCGGCGCGAACGAAGCGCTCACCGACGATTGCACCCATGGAGCCGCCCATGAACGAGAATTCGAAGGCGCTGACCACGATCGGCATGCCCATCAGGGTACCGCTCATGGAAATCAGCGCGTCCTTCTCACCGGTCTGCTTCTGCGCAGCGGTCAGGCGGTCCTTGTACTTCTTGCCGTCACGGAACTTCAGGCGGTCGACCGGCTCCAGCTCGGCGCCCAGTTCGGCACGGCCTTCCTCATCGAGGAAGATATCGATACGCGCACGTGCGCCGATTCGCATGTGGTGGTTGCACTTGGGGCAGACATCCAGGGTCTTTTCCAGCTCCGGACGATACAGCACGGCCTCGCAGGATGGGCACTTGTGCCACAAACCTTCTGGCACCGAACTCTTCTTCACCTCGGAACGCATGATCGAAGGGATCAGTTTGTCGACTAACCAGTTGCTCATGCTTTATTTCTCCAGTATTGGCGGGCGGGGACCGATCTGGCCGGCCATGCCCTGCCCTTTGAGCTCAAATTCTTTTATGAAACGATGACGGCCCGGTCGCAGGGGCTGCCTGCGCAGCGCGCCGTCTTCAATATGTGCGTCGGCTGCCCGGCATACCGGCAGCCACCCCGCAGGGTTGCGATAGGTATGGACGATGGCGCGCAGCCAGCCGTCACATCTGGCATCACGCCTGTTTCACCGCACGCATGAACGCCTCGATCCTGGCGGCATCCTTGATGCCTTTGGCCTGCTCCACGCCGCCGCTGACATCCACCGCATAAGGCCGCACCTGGGCAATTGCCTGGCCAACGTTATCCGCTGACAAGCCACCGGCAAGAATGATCGGCTTGCTCAGCCGCGCCGGCACCAGCGACCAGTCGAAGGCCTCGCCGGTCCCCCCTGGCACGCCGGCCACATAAGTGTCGAGCAGGATGCCGCGGGCGCCTGCATAAAGCTGGCAGGCAGCTTCCAGATCGTCACCGGGGCGTACGCGCAGCGCCTTGATCCAGGGGCGATGGTAGCCCTCGCAATCGGCCGGGGTTTCATCGCCGTGGAACTGTAGCAGGTCCAGTGGCACCACTTCGAGAATCTCGTTCAGCTCGCAGCGCGAGGCATTGACGAACAAGCCGACAGTGGTCACGAACGGCGGCAGCTCGGCGATGATCGCCCGCGCCTGGCGCACGTCAACGGCACGCGGGCTCTTGGCGTAGAAGACGAAGCCGATGGCATCGGCACCAGCCTCGGCAGCGGCCAGCGCGTCCTCGATACGGGTGATGCCGCAGATCTTGCTGCGTACGTTGCTCATGGACTGCGAACCCTGAGTGGACAGTGAAAGGCCCGATGGTAGCAAATGCCTTTTCGCCCGTCAGTCCGCCAATGCTTCGTAGCCGGTCAGAAAGTGTGGGCCAATGTAACGCTGCGGCAGCTGGAACTCTTCCGGGTACTCCACCTGCACCAGATACAGGCCATAGGGGTGAGCCGTGACCCCGCCTTCACGGCGGTTGCGCCCTTCCAGCACCTCCCAGGCCCAACTTGCAGGGCGCTCACCAGCACCGATGGTCATCAGCACCCCGGCGATATTGCGCACCATGTGATGGAGGAACGCGGTGGCACGCACGTCCAGCACGATCATCTGGCCATGGCGGGTGACGCGCAGGTGATGGATGTGCTTGATCGGCGACTTGGCCTGGCACTGGCTGGCACGGAAGGCGCTGAAGTCGTGGGTGCCGAGCAGGTACTGCGCCGCTTCGGCCATGCGCTGGACATCCAGCGGGCGATGGTTCCAGGTCACCTCTTCGGCCAGGTGCGCCGGGCGGATCGGGTCGTTGTAGATGACGTAGCGATAGCGCCGAGCGCAGGCCTTGAAGCGGGCGTGGAAGTCTGCCGGCATCGGCCGCGACCAGACCACGCTGATGTCGTGAGGCAGGTTGAAGTTGGTGCCCAAGGTCCAGGCGCGCTCGTCGCGCACGGCGCGGGTGTCGAAGTGCACGATCTGGCCGCAGCCATGTACGCCAGCATCGGTGCGGCCGGCGCACACCACGCTGATCGGCTCGTTGGCCACTTTCGACAGCGCTTGTTCCAGCGCCTGCTGGACACTGGGCACACCGCTGGCCTGGCGCTGCCAGCCGCGGTAACGCGAGCCCTTGTATTCCACGCCCAGGGCGATGCGGGTGAAGCCTTCGGCGGCGGATTCGGAAGGGGCGGTGTCGATGATGTCCAAGCGTGGAAACCTGTTGGGGCAATACGGAATGGCGGGATTATAACGACAACGGCAGCCTTGTTGGGCTGCCGTTGGTTTTACCCCGTGAGAGGGCTGCCAGGAAAACCTCAGACCAGCCGGGACAGCATCTCCTCGGCTTCCTGACGCTGGGTGTCATCGCCATCCTTGACCACTTCATCGAGGATGTCGCGTGCGCCCTGGTGGTCACCCATGTCGATGTAGGCGCGTGCCAGGTCGAGCTTGGTGGCCACTTCATCGCTGCCGGAGAAGAAATCGAAGTCCAGGTCGTCCAGCGGCTCTGGCTCCTGGGCCGCGTCAGCAGCAGTGAAGTGCGGCTCCAGCGACGGCGACTCAAGGCTCTGCGACAGCTTGTCCAGCTCAGCGTTGACGTCGCTCAGTTCCGAGGCAAAGCTCTTGGCGGCTGGCGACTGGTCATCCAGCGACAGTGACAGGTCGAAGTCGTCTGGCAGCTCCAGCTCGGATATCGGATCGAATTCCGGGATCGCGTCGAAGGCGGCGAGTTCGGCAGCTACGTCTACAGGCTCCTCAGGTACTTCAGCCGGGCTGACTGGTTCGCCGACATCCAGGTCGAAATCGGCCAGGTCATCGATGCTTTGCGGTTCGGCCTGGGCCTGTGCCAGCAAGGCTTCGAAGTCTTCATCGGCATCGGTCTGGGGGGCGGCGCCAGCGTCGGCCACAGGCTCCGACACAGGCGCCTCATCCAACATCGGCGGCTCGAGCGGGTCGCTTTCCGGCAGTTCATCGCCCAGGCTCAGGTCGAAGGCGCTGTCCAGGTCGTTGTCATCCAGCACCGAAGTCTCGACGAAGGCCTCGGCAGCCGCATCGAGGTCTGGCTCAGGCACTTCGACTTCGGGCTCAGGCACCTCAATTTCCGGCTCAGGCGCCTCCAGGTCGAGCTCAGCCGCTGGTTCATCGAACGCAGCCGATTCGGCCTCGGTGACCGGTTGCACGGCAGGTTCGGCTTCAGCCGGCGCTTCGGGTTTATCCTCCAGCAGCTCCTGGACGTACTGTTGATCCATCTCTGCGGCCAGCGCTGCAGCTCCCAGACCGGCGGCGGCGAGGCCGAGCATGGCCGGGAAGCGCTCTTTCAGCGCACTGACTTGCGCGGTGTTCCCTTCGTTTTGCGCAAGCTTGCGCTCCTGTTCGACGAAGGCACTCTGGTCGCCTTGACGGGCATACACTTCCATCAGCTTCAAGCGCAGGCCATCTTGCTCAGGCTGGGCGGCAACCGCCGTTTCCAGCAGGTCGGCGGCATGATTGAGCCGGCCGCGGGCCAGGCTCTGCTCCACTTCAGCCAACAACTCGGCATTGGCATCCTGCGTGGGAGCCACAGGAGCCGGCGCTGCAGGTTTCTCGGCGGCAACCGCCGCCGCTGCCGAAGCCGCCACAACGGCTGGCGACAGGGTCACGCTCGGCGCAGAAACGTCCAGTTCGTCGAAGCTGCTCGGTGGCAAGTCGAGGTCGGGGCTACGCTCGCCCTCCTCGGACAATGCTCGCGCCATGCGCAGGTGCTTTTCAGCCTCCTGCTGGGCTTTGCGCTTGCGTGCCAGCAGCAACAACAGAAGCAGCAGCACCAGGAATGCAGAGCCGGCGATCAGGCCAAGCACCACCGGGTTGCCCAGCATCTCGTCCAGGGCGCTTGGCTGCTGGGCCGCAGGTGCGGGTTGGGTGACCGGAGCGGCTTCAGGTGCGGTGTCGACGGCGGCGGGTGGCGGAGCGACAACAGGCTCGGCCGGTTGTGCCGAGGCAGCGTCGGCCGGCTGGGCAGGGTTCGCTTCGCCCGGCAGGGCCGCTGCTGCCGGCGTCTCGCCAGCCGCACCCTGGGCTTCAAGGCGGGCGAGCTGGTCGTTCTTCAACTGGATCAACTTCTGCAGCTTGTCGAGCTGGCTCTGCAGGTCGGTCATCCGGCTCTTGAGTTCTTCATTGTCACGACGGCTGGTATCCAGGCTTTCCTGGGCGACGGCCAGCTTGTCGTTGATCGCCTTGGCATTGCCAGCGCCCGCCTGATTGCCCGGGCTGACCAAGCGCAGGTTGTCGCCCTGGGCAATACGCTCGGGTGCCGCATCAGCCGCCCCGCGACGGGTAGCATCGAGCTGCCGCGCGCGCGGGCCCAGGCGCCGGCCTTCACGCCAGGCCGCATACTGCTCGGCCACTTCGCGATTGGCCTCACCCTGGGGGACGCTCTGGATCTGCTGCTGGTCGGGCAGGCGCAGCACCTGGCCCACCTTCAACTGGTTGATGTTGTTGCCGATGAACGCATCCGGGTTCAGCGCCTGGATGGCGATCATGGTCTGCTGCACCGAACCGCCACCCTGGGTGTTGCGTGCAGCAATCTGCCACAAGGTATCTCGGCGCTTGGTGGTGTAGCTGCCAGCGTTGCTGACCGCCGGGGTGACATTGGCTGCCGCAGGTTGCTGGCCCTGGGCCTTGGCCTGATCGAGCAGCACGCTGTAATCACGCAGCAGGCGGCCCTGGGGCCACATCACCTGAACCAGGAATTTGACCACCGTGCCTGGCAACGGCTGGCTGGAGGTGACCCGCAGCACGCTCTTGCCGTTAGGGTTGATCACCGGGGTGAAGGTCAGGTCTTCGAGATAGGTCGGATACGCCACCCCGGCCTTGCTGAACTCTTCCGGCGGCGCCAGGCTCGGCGCCACTTCGGCAGCGGTCAGGTCGCGCACATCGAGCAATTCGATCTCGGCGTCCAGCGGCTGGTTCTGTGCCGACTTGAGCGTCAGCTCACCCAACCCCAGGGCATTCGCCATGCCAGACGACAGCGCCGACGCTGCCGCCACGGCCAGAACCAGTTTGCGAATTCGAAGCATGACCTCTTCCCTTGTATGAATCGTCCCGGAAACCTGCAGGCAGAGCGGGACAAAAGTGCTCGCCAGTATCTTTTACGCTATGTGTTTAATCAACAATTGTGCCACCTGCACGGCATTCAGCGCGGCGCCCTTGCGCAGGTTGTCGGTGGTCAGCCAGAGGTTGAGCTGTTGCTGCTCGTCAATTCCATGGCGCACACGACCAACATAGACCACGTCTTGCCCCACTGCGTCACCAACTGGCGTTGGATAATCATCGCGTTCGACCAGTTCGACGCTGTCAGCAGCGTCGAGGGCCTGGTTGACGGCGTCCAGGTCCACCGGTGTACGGCTTTGTACCGCCACACTGAAGCTATCGCCGAAAAACACCGGGACTTGAACGCAGGTCACGGAAATCTTCAGTTCGGGCATGTTCAGCAGCACGCGTAGTTCGCCCACCAGGCGCTGCTCAAGGGCCGTATGGCCGAGCGTATCGGCGGCACCGACCTGGGCGAGCAGGTTGAAGGCTACCTGACGATCGAAGAAGCGCGGTTCCAGTGGGCGGGCGTTGAGCAGCTCGGCGGTTTGCCGGGCGAGTTCGTTGACCGCTTCGCGGCCCTGGGCTGAGACCGCCAGCGCGGCCATGACCTGCACGCGCTCGATGTCGAGCTGGCTTTTGAGAGGAGCCAGGGCGACGGCGAGGGCAACGGCGGCGGAACTCGGGCTGGCCAGGCGCGCCGGCAGCTCGAGGTTGGCGATGCGCTCGGCATTGGCTTCCGGCACCACCGCCAGGGCGTCGTCCAGGCCGCCAGAGAGATCGATGACCGTGCAACCTGCCTGTTCGGCTTTGCTGGCGAAGCTGCGGCTGACGGCTGGGCTGGCGGCGAAGAAGGCGAGTTTGACCTGGCTGAAGTCGAAGCTGTCCACTTCACGGACTTTGATCTTCTTGCCGGCGAACATCACACTACTGCCCGCCGATTCCATGCTGGCCAGCAGGTGCAGGGTTGCGACCGGGAATTGCAGTTCTTCGAGGATCTGAACGAGGGTTTCACCGACGCTACCGGTAGCGCCAATGACGGCGATGTCCAAGGGTTGGGTCATGGTGGGGATCCTTTTGCTGAAACGGCGGGGGCGGCACTTTACTTGGATTGTAGAGTTTTGTCTGTGCTGACCCAGTTGGTGATCTTGATCTTGATCTTGATCTTGCTTTTGCCCTTGCTTCTAAGCGCGCGGTAGTTCAGACAACGCAGAGTGCGACTTCAGGAGGCCGAGTGGAGGTGACTGGAGGGGGCCGGTGCGCAGCACCCTTCGGCGTCAGCCGAAGCGCGAGATGTAGACTTGCGCAGCAAGTCGTAGGCCGCGGAGCCCCCGGAAGGCACCGGAGCGAGGGGACCCCGGAGCGAAGCGCAGGGGCCGTATAATGGGAGCCTTTTTTGGTTACTTTTTGGGGCGTTTGCCAAAAAGTGACCCGCCGTAAGGGCGGAAAGGTGACTTGGCGTCGCTGCTGAAAATGGATATGTGTGCACAGCCTAGAACCACTAGATGGCTTTTGGCTTTTGGCTTTTGGCTTTTGGCGTGGGCGTCGAAACCCATAGTGGTATCCATACGCCATGGTGGCACCACTTCACCTTTTCGCCCTTACGGCGACCTACTTTTTGACTGGGCAAAAAGTAGGCAAAAACCCCGGCTGGTATGACTCACCCACATGGGTTACAAATCAGTTCACTCACATAGGTGACAGTTTTTAACTGGCAAGGTCGGTTTTCGAGGATCTGACCATGCCTTGGCGAGAGCTAACACCTATGGACCTGAAATTGCTTTTCATCGCTGACTATCTCAAGGGGCCGCCCAGCTTCAGCGCCCTGTGCCAGGCTTATGAAATAAGCCGGAAGACCGGCTACAAGTGGATCGAGCGGTATGAAAAGGAAGGCCCGGCAGGGCTGGAGGAGCACAGCCGTCGCCGATTGACTCAAGACGGCGGCATCCCTCATACCGTCCGTGAGGCAATCATTGAGCTGCGTGGCCGGGGTGAGACAGAACCTGGGCCCAAGAAAATCCAGGCTGCTTTACAGGTACGATTTCCAGATCAGGTGCCCCCGTCGAAGACGACGATCTACAACGTCCTGAAGCAAGCAGAACTCGTAAAGCCGCGCCGCCTGCGTCAGCGAGTGGCGGTTTACCCCAAGCCCCTTGAGAAAGCAGAGACGCCCAACCAGCTCTTTAGCGCCGATTACAAGGGGCAATATCTGACGGGTGCTGGAGTGTGGTGCTATCCGCTGACGATCATGGACCACGCCAGCCGCTTCTTGCTCGCGTGCCACAGCATGCCCAACACCAACTTTCAGGAAACTCAGGCGGTATTTACCAAGGTGTTCCGTGAAAATGGCTTACCCGAGCGTATTCGAACCGACAATGGCGTACCGTTTGCCAGCAAAGGGCGTGCAGGCCTTTCCCAGTTATCTATCTGGTGGCTGCGCCTAGGCATCATTCCTGAACGAATCGCACCCGGCAGGCCTGAGCAAAATGGTCGGCATGAACGTATGCATCGAACTCTTAAGAGCACTCTTCCAGCGCCACCAGCGGTAGCATGGGAAGCTCAACAGCAGCACTTTGATCGATTCGTGCAGCATTACAATCACGAGCGTTTGCACGAAGCGCTGAAACAGAAAACGCCTGCATCCTGCTATATGCCCTCACCGCGCCCGTATCCTGAAAAATTGCCTGAAATGGCCTATCCAAGTCACATTGAATGCTACCCAGCGGACAGCTGTGGCATCTTGAATCGGCGGGGTTTGAGGATTTATGTTGGCTATGTGCTCAAGCATCAGCTCATTGGGCTGGAGCTGATCGGCGATGGGGCGTGGGATGTCATTTTCGGTCCAATCATCCTCGGTCGTATCGATGAGCGAGATGCTATCGACGGCTATGTGACACTCAAGGTGTTACCTATGTGAGTGTACTTTTCTGTAACCCATGAGGGTGACCCGTACAGGCTCCCATCATCCGGCCCCTGCGCTTCGCTCCGGGGTCCCCTCGCTCCGGCGCCTTCCGGGCCCACGCGGCCTACGACTTGCTGCGCAAGTCTACATCTCGCGCCTTCGGCTTCGCCGAAGGGGTGCTTCGCACCCTGGCCCTCCAGTCACCTCCACTCGGCCTCCTGAAGTCGCACTCTGCGTTGCCTGGTCTATCGCGCACTTAGAAGCAAAAGCAAGAGCAAGAGCAAGAGCAAGAGCAAGAGCAAGAGCAAGAGCAAGAGCAAGAGCATAAAAAAACCCGCGCTGTCTCCAGCGCGGGTTTCTTCAGTATCGCAGTGCGATCAACGCTCCAGCAGAATCCGCAGCATGCGACGCAGCGGCTCGGCAGCGCCCCACAGCAGCTGGTCACCCACGGTGAACGCGCCCAGGTACTGGGAGCCCATGTTCAGCTTGCGCAGACGACCCACCGGGATGTTCAGGGTGCCGGTAACCTTGGTCGGTGCCAACTCCTGCATGCTGATCTCGCGCTGGTTCGGCACCAGCTTCACCCATGGGTTGTGCTGGCTGATCATGCCTTCGATGTCGGCCAGTGGCACGTCCTTGTTCAGCTTGATGGTCAGCGCCTGGCTGTGGCAACGCATGGCACCGATGCGCACGCAGATGCCATCGACCGGAATCGGGCTCTTGAAGCGACCAAGGATCTTGTTGGTCTCGGCCTGGGCCTTCCACTCTTCACGGCTCTGCCCGTTGGGCAGTTCCTTGTCGATCCACGGAATCAGGCTGCCGGCCAGCGGCACGCCGAAGTTCTCGATCGGGAACGCTTCACCACGCATGGCTTCGGCGACTTTGCGGTCGATGTCGAGGATGGCGCTGGCCGGGTTGGCCAGGTCATCGGCGACCGCGGCGTGGATGCCACCCATCTGCTTGATCAGCTCACGCATGTTCTGCGCGCCGGCACCGGAGGCCGCCTGGTAGGTCATGGCGCTCATCCACTCGACCAGGCCGGCTTCGAACAGGCCGCCCAGGCCCATCAGCATCAGGCTGACGGTGCAGTTGCCGCCGATGTAGTTCTTGGTACCGGCATCGAGCTGCTGGTCGATTACCTTGCGGTTGACCGGGTCGAGCACGATGACCGCGTCGTCCTGCATGCGCAGCGACGAGGCGGCGTCGATCCAGTAACCCTGCCAGCCGGCTTCGCGCAGCTTGGGGAAGACCTCGTTGGTGTAGTCGCCGCCCTGGCAGGTCAGGATCACGTCGAGGGTCTTGAGCTCTTCAATCGAATAAGCGTCCTTGAGCGGAGCAATATCCTTGCCCACGTTCGGGCCCTGGCCACCGACATTGGAGGTGGTGAAGAACACCGGCTCAATAAGGTCGAAGTCCTGCTCCTCCAGCATCCGCTGCATGAGCACGGAACCGACCATACCGCGCCAACCGATCAGACCTACACGTTTCATCGCAACTACACCTTTGCTAAAAGTGGGCCGCCACCGACCAAAAACGGTGGCGGGCCAGAGAGATTACAGATTCCGCAGCGCTGCGACTACTGCGTCGCCCATTTCCTGCGTGCCTACTTTATTACAGCCTGCCGACCAGATGTCACCGGTACGCAGGCCTTGGTCCAGCACCAGGCTCACGGCCTGCTCGATGGCCTCGGCTGCGGCGTGCTGGTTGAAGCTGTAACGCAGCATCATCGACACCGACAGGATGGTCGCCAACGGGTTGGCGATACCCTGCCCGGCGATGTCCGGCGCCGAACCGTGGCAAGGCTCGTACATACCCTTGTTGTTGGCATCCAGCGACGCCGAAGGCAGCATGCCGATGGAACCGGTGAGCATGGAAGCTTCATCCGACAGGATGTCACCGAACATGTTGTCGGTCACCATCACATCGAACTGCTTGGGTGCGCGCACCAGTTGCATGGCGGCGTTGTCCACGTACATGTGGCTCAGTTCGATATCCGGGTAGTCCTTGGCCACGTCTTCGACCACTTCACGCCACAGCTGGCTGGACGCAAGCACGTTGGCCTTGTCCACCGAGCACAGCTTCTTGCCGCGTACGCGCGCCATGTCGAAGCCGACACGGGCGATACGGCGCACTTCGCTTTCGCTGTAAGGCAAGGTGTCGTAGGCCTGGCGCTCGCCACCTTCGAGTTCGCGCTGGCCGCGCGGTGCACCGAAGTAGATGCCGCCGGTCAGCTCACGGACGATGAGGATATCCAGGCCCGAGACGATTTCCGGCTTCAGCGAGGAGGCATCAGCCAGTTGCGGATAGAGAATGGCCGGGCGCAGGTTGGCGAACAGGCCCAGTTGCGAACGGATCTTCAGCAGGCCGCGCTCCGGGCGGATGTCACGCTCGATCTTGTCCCATTTCGGGCCACCGACGGCGCCCAGCAGCACGGCATCGGCCTTGCGCGCACGCTCCAGGGTCTCGTCAGCCAGTGGCACGCCGTGCTTGTCGATGGCTGCGCCACCGATCACGTCGTGCTCAAGGCTGACGCCGAGCTGGAACTTGTCGTTGGCCAGCTCCAGCACCTTGACCGCTTCGGCCATGATTTCCGGGCCAATACCATCACCTGGGAGAATCAGAATCTGCTTGCTCATGCTTTCCTCTATCCATTCAAGCGATGCGGCCGGTTCGGCCGCACCGAAAAAAACTTAGCGCTCGGCCCACAACACGATGACATCGGTGCTGAACGAGCCATCGGTTTCGATCTGGTAATACTGCCGCACTTCTTCGCCCATCGCCTGTTGCAACTGGCGAATCGCCACGCGCAGCGGTTCGGGCGTGCGCATACGCTCCACCCACGACGCCCACTCCAGGCGCAGGCGCTGGCGCGTGTGGCTGCGCACGTGCAGGCCGGCCTCGCTGACCAGGCGCTGCCACTGGGCAGCAGAATAATCGCGCACGTGGCTGGTGTCGCGCAGCACTTCCACCGACTGCAAGTAGGTGTCGAGCAGCGGGCTGCCCGGCGACATCACGTCGATGAACGCCGCAACCCCACCCGGCTTGAGCACCCGGCGCACTTCACGCAAGGCCAGGCCAACATCGCTCCAGTGGTGCGCCGAGTAACGGCTGAAGACGAAGTCGAACGACGCATCGGCGAACGGCAGGCGCTCGGCGGCGCCATGGGCGGTCTTGATGTTGCCCAGGCCACGCTCGGTAGCTGCGCTGGCCACTACGTCGAGCATCGCTTGCGACAGATCGTAGGCGACCACTTCGGCGACCAGCGGTGCGACGTGGAAGCTGACGTGACCGGCACCACACCCCAGGTCCAGCACGCGGGCGCTGCCCTGCCCTGCCAGCTCTGCCTGCAGCAGGGCGAATTCGCTGCCTTGGGCATGCACGGCGCTGCTGAGGTAGGCATTGGCCTGTTCGCCGAACTGGCGTTGGACCACATCGGTGTGGGTAGTGCTGGTCATGGGGTGTTCCTTCTGGTTTGAGGCTGCTTGTACGGCCGCTATCGCCGGCAAGCCGGCGCCCACAGAAACCCCACGCGCCCAAAGCGCTGTGCAGTACCTGTGGGAGCCGGCTTGCCGGCGATGAGGCCAGCAAACCCAATTACATCATTCAGGCATCACGAAACAACCAAGGCTGCCCGGCGCGGTGCTTGCCTTCGAAGGCCTTGATCGCATCGCTGTCCTGCAGGGTCAGGCCGATGTCGTCGAGGCCATTGAGCAGGCAATGCTTGCGGAAGGCGTCGATCTCGAAATGCAGCACCTTGCCATCCGGACGGGTCACCGCCTGCGCCTGCAGGTCAATGGTCAGCTGGTAGCCCGGGCTGGCTTCGACCTGCTTGAACAACTCGTCGACTTCCTCATCGCTGAGGATGATCGGCAACAGGCCGTTCTTGAAGCTGTTGTTGAAAAAGATGTCGGCGAAGCTCGGCGCGATCACGCTGCGGAAGCCGTACTCGTCCAATGCCCACGGTGCGTGCTCACGGCTCGAACCGCAGCCGAAGTTCTCCCGCGCCAGCAGGACGCTGGCACCCTGGTAACGCGCGTGGTTGAGCACGAAGTCCTGGTTCAGCGGGCGCTTGCTGTTGTCCTGGTAGGGCTGGCCCACATCCAGGTAGCGCCACTCGTCGAACAGGTTCGGGCCGAAGCCGGTGCGCTTGATCGACTTGAGAAACTGCTTGGGAATGATCTGGTCGGTATCGACGTTGGCACGATCCAACGGGGCGACAAGGCCAGTGTGCTGGGTAAAGGCTTTCATGCTGCGCTCCCTTGGATCAACTCGCGGACATCGATGAAGTGGCCAGTTACCGCGGCAGCGGCGGCCATGGCCGGGCTGACCAGGTGAGTACGACCACCGGCGCCCTGACGGCCTTCGAAGTTGCGGTTGGAGGTGGACGCGCAATGCTCGCCGCTTTCCAGGCGGTCCGGGTTCATGGCCAGGCACATCGAGCAACCCGGCTCACGCCATTCGAAACCGGCTTCGAGGAAGACCTTGTCCAGGCCTTCACGCTCGGCCTGGGCCTTGACCAGGCCGGAGCCCGGTACTACCAGCGCCTGCTTGACGTTGGCAGCGACCTTGCGGCCTTTGGCGATTTCCGCGGCAGCGCGCAGGTCTTCGATACGCGAGTTGGTGCACGACCCGATGAACACGCGGTCGAGCTTGATATCGGTGATCGCCTGGTTGGCATCCAGGCCCATGTACTTGAGGGCGCGCTCGATCGAGCCACGCTTGATCAAGTCAGGTTCGGCAGCCGGGTCCGGTACACGCTGGTCGACGGCCAGGACCATCTCGGGCGAAGTGCCCCAGCTCACCTGCGGCTTGATCTGCGCGGCATCCAGTTCAACCACGGTGTCGAATACCGCATCGGCATCCGAAACCAGGCCTTTCCAAGCCTCGGCAGCCTGTTTCCACTGCTCGCCCTTGGGCGCATACGGGCGGCCTTCGACATAGGCGATGGTGGTGTCATCCACTGCCACGAGGCCGACACGGGCACCGGCTTCGATCGACATGTTGCAGATGGTCATGCGGCCTTCCATCGACAACTCGCGGATGGCGCTGCCGGCGAACTCCATGGCGTGGCCGTTGCCACCGGCAGTGCCGATCTTGCCGATCACGGCGAGAACGATGTCTTTGGCGGTGACGCCGGCCGGCAACTGGCCTTCGACCCGCACCAGCATGTTCTTCATCTTCTTGGCGACCAGGCATTGGGTGGCGAGCACGTGCTCGACCTCGGAGGTGCCGATGCCATGGGCCAAGGCACCGAAGGCGCCATGGGTGGAGGTGTGCGAGTCGCCGCAGACCACGGTCATGCCTGGCAAGGTAGCGCCCTGCTCCGGGCTGATGACGTGGACGATGCCCTGGCGCACGTCGTTCATCTTGAATTCGACGATGCCGTATTCGTCACAGTTTTCATCGAGGGTCTGCACCTGCAGGCGCGACACCTGGTCGACGATGGCCTCGATGCCGCCCTTGCGTTCCGGCGTGGTCGGCACGTTGTGGTCGGGGGTGGCGATGTTGGCGTCGATGCGCCATGGCTGGCGTTTGGCCAGGCGCAGGCCTTCGAAGGCCTGCGGCGACGTCACTTCATGGATGATGTGGCGGTCGATGTAGATCAAGGACGAGCCGTCATCACGGCGCTTGACCTCATGAGCTTCCCAGAGTTTGTCGTAGAGCGTTTTGCCAGCCATCAGACTGTTCCTCATCAGCGTCTTTCTATGCCAAAGACCCCTTGGCTTGTACGGACGATGCTATGGCGATAGATTGAATAACTCAAATTCATAATTTTTATGCTTTGGATAACCAACAGGAATTCTAACCATGGACTTGGCCAACCTCAGCGCCTTTATCGCCATTGCCGAAACCGGCAGCTTCTCCGGCGCCGCCGAACGCCTTTTCCTGACTCAGCCAGCCATCAGCAAACGCATCGCTGGGCTGGAGCAGCAACTGGATGTGCGCCTGTTCGATCGCCTCGGCCGTGAAGTGACCCTGACCGAAGCGGGCCGGGCACTGTTGCCTCGCGCCTATCAGATCCTCAACGTGCTCGATGATACGCGTCGCGCACTGACCAATTTGACCGGTGCAGTGGGGGGACGCTTGACCCTGGCCACCAGCCATCATATCGGCCTACACCGTTTGCCCCCGCTATTACGTGCATTTACTCGGCAGTACCCCTCGGTGGCGTTGGATATTCAGTTCCTAGATTCGGAAGCGGCCTACGACGAAATCCTTCATGGCCGCGCCGAAATTGCCGTCATCACCCTCGCCCCAGAGCCCCACCACCTGGTCAAGGCCGTGCCGGTGTGGGACGACGCCCTGGATTTCGTCGCCGCCCCGGAACACCCGCTGGCCAGCAACCAGCAGGTCAGCCTGGCCGACGTTGCACGCCACCCGGCGGTGTTTCCGGGCGGCAATACCTTTACCCACCATATCGTCCAACGCCTGTTCGAAAGCCAGGGCCTGACACCGAACATCGCCATGAGCACCAACTACCTGGAAACCATCAAGATGATGGTTTCCATCGGCCTGGCCTGGAGCGTGCTGCCCCGCACCATGCTCGATGATCAGGTTGCACCCATCGCTTTGCCCGGCATACAGCTGTCGCGCCAGCTAGGCTACATTCTGCACAAGGAGCGAACGCTATCGAATGCGGCCAGGGCCTTCATGGCCCTGCTCGACAGCCATGCAGGGTCCGCCTGACCGGTCGTCAGCTCGGCATTTCCAACTCAAGGACGCGTCAAACGCCAAAGGTCTGGTACCAATGCCCAAATCAGCAAACCGCTTTCCGCGCCTGCCGCGTATCCCTGCGGCCGACCCCCAGGAATCCGAGCAAGCCTGGCAGAACGCTCCACAGCTGCTGGCCGCGCTCAACGGCGCACGCCTGGGCGCTTGGCTGTGGGATATCGAGACCGGCCGGGTCAGTTGGTCACGCGGCACCCAGGCGCTGTTCGGCTTCGACCCTCAGCGCCCGCTGCCCAACGACATCGACTACCTCGACCTGCTGCCCGAGGAAGACCGTGCCCGCACCCGTCAACTGTTCCAGGCGGTAGTCAACGGCGAGCCAGTGGAGCAAGCCATGCGCCACCGTATTCGCTGGCCGGATGGCAGCCTGCACTGGCTCGAGATCAACGGTAGCCTGACCCACGATCGCCAGGGCCGGCGCCAGATGATTGGGGTGATCCGCGAAATCACCCGCCAACGCGAACGAGAAACCGCGTTGATCAACTCGGAAAAGCGCTTTGCTACCCTGTTTCACCTAAGCCCCAATGCGATCCTGCTGACGCGGCGTAACGACGGCATGATCTTCGAGGTCAACCAGCACTTCGAAGACATGTTCGGCTGGCCCGGCAGCCAGGTGATCGGCAAGACCAGCCTGGAACTAGGGCTGTGGGTACACCCCGAACAGCGCCACCAGATTCTCGAAGCGACCCGCGCCAGCGGCGGCCCGCTGAGCATGGAGGTGCAGTTTCGCGCCAGCAACGGCAAGCTCCACGACGGCATCCTCTGCACCCAGGGCATCGAACTGGAAGGCGTGACCTTCCTGCTAAGCACTTTCGTCGACACCTCCGAACGCAAGCGCGCCGAGCAGGCACTCAAGGACAGCCAGGAACGCCTGGACCTGGCCCTGGATTCGGCGCAACTGGGCACCTGGGACTGGCACATACCCAGCGGCATGCTCTACGGCTCGGCGCGGGCCGCGCAACTGCACGGCCTGGATCCGATCCCCTTCCATGAGTCGTTCGACTCGTTCTTCGAAGGGGTACCCGAAGAAGAGCGCGACGCGATGCGCCAGGCTTATCGCAGCCTGCGCGAAGGCCCGGCCGGCAACTACCAGATCACCTACCGCGTGCAACTTGAAAACGGCGCGTCGCGTTATATCGAAAGCCGTGCCCGCCTCTACCGCGATGAGCACGGCACCCCCCTGCGCATGGCCGGCACCCTGCTCGACATCACCGAACAGGTTGAGCGCGAACTGCGCCTGAGCGCCTCGGAAGAGAAGTTCGCCAGCCTGTTCCAGGTCAGCCCCGACCCGATCTGCGTCACCCGCCAGGACACCGGGCAATTCATCGAGATCAACCCAGCCTTCACCCAGACGTTCGGCTGGACCGCCGACCAGGTGATCGGCCGCACAGCCGAAGAGATCGGCCTGTGGGCCGAATCGATCGAACGCGCCCGGCGCATCGAGCGGGTAATCCGCGAACAGGCCCTGAGCAACGTCGCCGTGGTGGTCAACCACCGCAACGGCTCGCCCTTGACCTGCGTGATCGCCAGCAGGCTGATCACCGTCGACAACGAGCCGTGCAGCGTCACCACCCTGCGCGACATCACCCAGCAGCAGCGGGCGGAAGCGGCGCTCAAGTCCAGCGAGGAGAAATTCGCCAAGGCTTTCCACTCCAGCCCCGACGCCATCACCATCACCGAACGCCACAGCGGCCGCTATGTGGAGGTGAACGATGGTTTCTGTCGGCTCACCGGCTACAGCAGCGATGAAGTGGTGGGGCGCAGCGTCTTCGAGCTGGGTATCTGGGCTGACGACAAACAGCGCAACGCCCTGCTCGCCGAGCTCAAGGAGCGAGGCCGGGTCCACCACCGTGAAATGCTCGGGCGAAACAAGCGCGGCGACATTCTGACCGTCGAAGTGTCGGTGGAGCCGATCAGCCTCAACGAGGTCGACTGCCTGCTGCTGACCGCCCGCGATGTCAGCCAGCTGAAGAATGCCCAGGCACAGATTCGCCACCTGGCCTACCACGACCCGCTGACCAACCTGCCCAACCGCGCGTTGCTGATGGACCGCCTGAGCCAGCAGATCGCTCTGCTGCGCCGCCACAACCTGCGCGGCGCCCTGCTGTTCCTCGATCTGGACCACTTCAAGCACATCAACGATTCACTCGGGCACCCGGTAGGCGACACGGTGCTGAAGATCATCACCGCGCGCCTGGAAGCCAGCGTTCGCCTGGAAGACACCGTGGCACGGCTGGGCGGCGACGAGTTCGTGGTGCTGCTCAGCGGCCTGGAAGGCAGCCGCGAATCGGTCGAGAACAAAGTGCGCGAGCTGGCCGATACCTTGCGTGAACTGCTGGCCGAGCCGATGTCACTGGACGGCCAGCGCCTGCAGGTAACGCCCAGTATCGGCGTGGCACTGATCCCCGACCACGGCGCCACCCCGGCCGATCTGCTCAAGCGCGCCGACATTGCCCTCTACCGGGCCAAGGATTCGGGGCGCAACACCACCCAGCTGTTCCACACCACCATGCAAAAGGCCGCCAGCGAACGCCTGCGCATGGAAAGCGACCTGCGCCTGGCTTTGGCCCGGGGCGAACTGGCACTGCACTTTCAGCCCCAGGTGGATGCCCGGGACAATCGCATCGTCGGCGCCGAAGTGCTGCTGCGTTGGCACCATCCGCAACTGGGCCAGCAACCGCCTGCACAGTTCATCCAGGTGCTGGAGGAAAGTGGCCTGATCCTCGAAGTGGGCAGCTGGATACTCGACGAAGCCTGCGATGCCTGCGCCCGCATGCTCGAAGACGGGCTGATCGATGCCAATGACTTCAGCCTGTGCGTGAACATCAGCCCACGGCAGTTCCGCCAGAACGATTTCGTCGAGCGGGTGTTGCGCAGCCTGGATGACTACCGCCTGCCGCGGCACATGCTGAAGCTGGAGATCACCGAAGGCATCGTGATCCAGAACCTGGAAGACACTATCAGCAAGATGCGCGAGCTCAAGCGCTACGGCGTGAGCTTCGCCATGGACGATTTCGGCACGGGTTATTCATCGCTGACCTACCTCAAGCGCCTGCCGGTGGACGCGCTGAAAATCGACCAGACCTTCGTCCGCGATGCCCCGGAAGACCCCAACGATGCCGAGATCGTCCGCGCCATCGTGGCCATGGCGCGTAGCCTGGACCTGGCCGTGATTGCCGAAGGCGTGGAGCTGACCGAGCAACTGGAGTTTCTTGAACGGCTGGGTTGCCACCTGTATCAGGGCTACCTGCACAGCCGGCCGCTGCCCTTGCCGGAATTCAGGCAAATGCTGATGGAGGCACCCGCCGATTATTGAGCGCAAAAAAAGGGCACCTTCGCAGGTGCCCTTTCTTGCATCACGCCAAACTCAGTTCAGCGCTGGCTTGTCGCCATTGATCGGAATGCGCTTGGCCTTGGCTTCTTCCGGCACGATGCGCAGCAGGTCGATGCTGAGCAGGCCGTTGGCCAGGCCTGCGGACTTGACCTCGATATGGTCAGCCAGGCGGAACGATAGCTTGAAGGCGCGCTGGGCAATGCCCTGGTGCAGGTAGGTCACTTCCGACGCGCTGTTTTCGCGCTTGCCGCCGATCACGGTCAAAACGCCTTTTTCGACCTGCAGGTCGAGGTCCTGCTCCTGGAAGCCGGCTGCGGCAACCACGATGCGATAGTGGTCATCGCCATGTTTTTCCACGTTGTAGGGAGGGTAGCTGCTACCCGCCTCGTTACGTGCCGCGGATTCGAACAGGTCGTTGAAACGGTCGAAGCCAACGGAATGGCGGAACAGTGGAGCGAGAGAGAAAGCGCTGGTCATGGTCATAAACTCCTGAAATTCAGCAAGTAAGTCATTACGCGACCCGACTTCGGCATCGCGTACTCAAGAGATATGGACGGGCGAACAGGTTTCAAGGGGAGGAGGAAAAATTTGATTCTTGCCGTGGGATCGATGCCCTATCGCTGGCAAGCCAGCTCCCACAGAGGCCCCACACGCCTGCGCATTACCTGTGGGAGCCGACTTGCCGGCGATAGGGCCGGATCAGGCCACACAGTCCTCGAACGCCTGCACCTGAAGCCCAAGCAACCGGCTGATCCGCGCGCAGTCATCTTCCCTGCGCAATTCGGCAAACAGCACCACCGCCTCGGGATAACTGCGGGTCAACATCGCCAGCCATTGTTTCATCCGCCCGGGCGCATAGCGAGGCGACAGCTTGGCCTGAGCCTGGCGCCAGAACTCGCGCAGCAATGGCAGCAACGCCTCCCAGCTCAGCGGCTGGTACTCGCGACCGTCCCGTGCGGCCGCAATCTGCAAGGCCAGGTCCGGCCGCGACACCAGCCCGCGGCCGAGCATGATGTCCTCGGCGCCGCTGACCTCACGGCAACGCCGCCAGTCTTCGACGGTCCAGATTTCGCCATTGGCGAACACCGGCACCTTGACCACATCCTGCACCCGCGCCACCCATTCCCAGTGCGCCGGTGGTTTGTAACCTTCGACCTTGGTTCGCGCATGCACCACCAGGTGCGCCGAACCGCCTTCGGCCAGCGCCGTGGCGCAGTCCAGCGCGCCATCCGGGCTGTCGAAGCCCAGGCGCATCTTCGAGGTGACCGGGATATGCGCCGGCACCGCCCGCCTCACTTCACGCACGATGGCATGCAGCAGTTCCGGCTCCTTGAGCAACACCGCCCCGCCCCGCGACTTGTTCACGGTCTTGGCCGGGCAGCCGAAGTTAAGGTCGATCACTGGCGCCCCCAGCTCGCAGGCCAGCGCTGCATTCTCGGCCAGGCATACCGGGTCCGAGCCCAGCAACTGCACGCGCATCGGCACACCGGCAGCGGTACGCGCACCCTGACGCAGCTCGGGGGCGAGCTTGTCGAACGAGGAGGCTGGCAGCAGGCGGTCGCACACGCGGATGAACTCGGTGACGCACCAATCGATGCCGCCCACTCGGGTCAGGACGTCGCGCAGGATGTTGTCGACCAGCCCCTCCATGGGGGCCAGGGCAATTTGCATTTCGGGGACTCGGCGAGAAAAGCCGGCAGTCTAGCAAAAAACGGCGCCGGTTCAGGCACCGATCAGCGCCGGACCATAACCCTCGATGAACTCGGCAGGCATACGCTTGGGTTTGCCGCTGGACAGCTCGATGCAGGCGAATGTGGTCTGCGCGCGCAGCAGGGTTACGCCGTCACGCGGGCGCTTGAGCTGGAAACGCCGCGTCATGCGCAGGCGCTGGTCCCAATCGATGATCCAGGTCGCCAGTTGCAACTCGTCATCTTCGTAAGCGGCGGCAAGGTAGTCGATCTCATGTCGCACCACCGCCATGGCCCGGTCAAGGCGCCGGTATTCGGCCAGGTCCAGGCCCAGGCGCTGGGAATGACGCCAGGCACAACGCTCGAGCCAGGTGACGTAGACCGCGTTGTTGGCGTGGCCGAGGCCATCGATGTCTTCGCTGCCGACCCGCAGGTCGATGATGAATGGCGTTGCCAGGTCCCAGCTCATGCCCGCTCCCAAAGTCAGTGAAGGGGCAGAGTGTAATGGAAGTTCAGGCGCTTTGCCGGGCTGGGGCGTTGGCACGGGCCAGCAGTTCGAGCACGGCCTGGCTCAACCGCGGGTCAGCCAGCACACGCTGGTGGCCTCCGCCCTCTAACAGCAACAGGCGGCTGTCGAACCAGGCCTTGTGGATCAATTGCGCCTCGCCGGCGGGCACCAGTTCATCATCGGCGGCATGCACCACCAAGCCAGGCACCTCTAGCTGATAGCCACTGACATCGAGGCGAGCGATTTGCATGCCGACATCCCGTTCGACCTGGCGGATGAACGCCGCCCTGGCCCGGGCAGGCATGCCCAGGTGCTTGGCGAAGCCGCGCAGCACGCCCAGCAATTGCGCCGGCGCGCCAATGCTGACCGCTGCCTCGGTGCGAAGCCCCATTTGCAGGGCGAGCATGACGCTGGCACCGCCCATGGAGTGCCCGATCACGGCGCGCAACGGCGGTAATTCGGCTGCCGCTTCCAGCAGGGCACGGGCAAACAGCACCACGTTCGCCTGCTGCCCGGGGGAACGACCATGGGCCGGCCCTTCCAGCGACACCACCGTGTGCCCTGCCTGGACCAAGGTTTCGATCAGGGCGGCAAACTGGGTCGGGCGCCCTTCCCAGCCATGCATCAGCAACACGGTCGGCCCCTTGCCCCAACGCAAGGCGGACAACCCGAAGCGCAAGGTGATGCGCTCGGCACTTGCCAGCAACGGCAACTCCCACTGCCGGGGCGGCAGGTTGCGGGGCGTCATGAAAGCCCGGCGCATCTTGCCGGCGACATGCTCGGGGGCCAGGTGGCCCAGGGTGCCATTGACGCCACGAATCCAGCTCAAGGTAGTCATCGCCTTGCTCCTAGTTCACGCAAATTCAGATCACCGCCGATTTGGCGGCACGCAGAATGCGGTCGGACAGCTCGCCGGTGCCCAAGGCACGGGCCAGCGCCAGGCCGCCGATCATCAGTGCCAAGTCGGCCAAGGCCTTGTCGGCATCCTCGGGGCAGTCGACCATGGCCGCCGTCATCAACTCGATGTGTTCGGCCAGCACGTCGCGAAAAGCCTCTGGCAGCCGCTGTATCTCACCCAGCGCGTTGGGCAGCGGGCAAGCATGCACCTCGGCATCGCGGTGCTTGCGTGACAGGTAGAAGGCACTGGCCAATGCTCGGCGGCCGGCACCATCCAGGCTGGGATCAACCTGCGCCAGCAACGCCCTGCGCTCACCGAGCAACTGGCGGAAGGCTTCGAGCATCAGTTCGTCCTTGCTCTGGAAGTGTGCGTAGAAGCCCCCAACGGTAAGACCGGCGGCGCCCATGACCTGGCTGACGCTGGGCTCTGCCGGGCCGTGCTGGATCAACGCACTGCATGCGGCGTCAAGGATGCGCTCGCGGGTTCTGGTCTTCTTGTCGCTCATGGGTCATTTACCGAGCAAATATGATGATCGAAATATTATATGAATAATATTTTCCAGCAAGGGAAATTGATCACCGCTTGTCGGTGCAGATTTTTGGGGAAGGTAGAAAAACAAAAGGCCCATTCAATAAGCGAATGAGCCTTTAAAGTCCCGCAAAACGCGGGTAAAAATGGCGTCCCCTAGGGGACTCGAACCCCTGTTACCGCCGTGAAAGGGCGGTGTCCTAGGCCACTAGACGAAGGGGACGTAAACCTTCGCAAAAGTCCGCTTGTGCGAACCCTGGCAGAATTGGTGGAGCTAAGCGGGATCGAACCGCTGACCTCCTGCATGCCATGCAGGCGCTCTCCCAGCTGAGCTATAGCCCCGAAAACAAAAGGCTCATCCAAAATCCGAATGAGCCTCTTAAAGCCCCGCAACGAGCGGGTAAAAGTGGCGTCCCCTAGGGGACTCGAACCCCTGTTACCGCCGTGAAAGGGCGGTGTCCTAGGCCACTAGACGAAGGGGACATAACCTTCGCGAAGGTTCGCTTATGCGAACCCTGGCAGAATTGGTGGAGCTAAGCGGGATCGAACCGCTGACCTCCTGCATGCCATGCAGGCGCTCTCCCAGCTGAGCTATAGCCCCGGATTTCTAGCCTCTCGGCCCAGTGACATCATCGATATCACTTGTGCAAAACTGGCGTCCCCTAGGGGACTCGAACCCCTGTTACCGCCGTGAAAGGGCGGTGTCCTAGGCCACTAGACGAAGGGGACGAACCTTCTTACCTTCAAGACCCGGTTGCTGGACCCGATCTTGCTTGTCAGCCTTGGCTGCCAAGCGGAATTTGGTGGAGCTAAGCGGGATCGAACCGCTGACCTCCTGCATGCCATGCAGGCGCTCTCCCAGCTGAGCTATAGCCCCACAATGTCGCTCTGAACTGAATCACCGGCTGGGTGCCTGGCGTTTCATTTTCGTTCATCGCTGTGGACGGGGCGCATATTAAGATCGGATTGCAGAGCTGTCAAACAAATTTTCGAAAAAATTCAAAAGTTTTTTCACAGATAACAATCACTTACCGCCCTGCCCCGCATTCATTGCAATGTTTCCTCAGAATTTGTACCTGTGGGAGCGGGCAAGCCCGCTCCCACAGGTTCGGGTCAAAACTGCCTCAGGCGATGTTCGCCAGCAGCTTTTCCCATTCCTTGTTTTCTTTCTTCGACACGCCACCCAGCAGGTCAAGGGCCTGACGCAGACGGTAACGGGTCAGGTCCGGGCCGAGGATTTCCATGGCATCGAGCACCGACACCGAGCTGGCCTGCCCAGTAATGGCGGCGAACATCAGCGGCATGGCATCACGCAGTTTCAGTTCCAGCGACTCGACCACGGCCTGGATGCAAGCGGTGATGCGGTCCTTTTCCCACTGACGCAGACTTTCCAGCTTCCACAGGATCAACTGCATCACCTGGCGCACCTGGTCGGCGGACAGCTTCTTGCTCTCGAACAGCTTGGCGTCGAGCTTCAGCGCGCCTTCGAAGAAGAACCCGCCCAGCGGGGCGATCTGGCTGAAGGTTTCAACCCGGCCCTGCACGTGCGGGGCGATCTTCATCATGTAGTCGCTGTTGAAGGCCCACTTCTGCACCCGTGCAGCGAACTCTTCCACCGGCAGCTCACGCAGCCACTGGCCGTTCAGCCAGGACAGCTTCTCGATGTCGAAGATCGGGCCACCCAGGGAAATACGCGACAGGTCGAAATGCTCGACCATTTCGGCGAGGGAGAACTTCTCGCGCTCATCCGGCATCGACCAGCCCATGCGGCCAAGGTAGTTGAGCATCGCTTCGGGCATGAAGCCCATGCGCTCGTAGAAGGTCACCGACGTCGGGTTCTTACGCTTGGACAGCTTGCTCTTGTCCGGATTGCGCAGCAGCGGCATGTAGCACAGCTTGGGTTGTTCCCAACCGAAGTACTCGTACAGCTTGATCAACTTCGGCGCCGAGGGCAGCCATTCTTCGCCACGCAGCACGTGGGTGATGCCCATCAGGTGGTCGTCGACCACGTTGGCCAGGAAGTACGTCGGCAGGCCGTCGTTCTTCATCAGCACCTGCATGTCCATGCGGTCCCACGGGATTTCGACGTCGCCGCGGAGCATGTCAGGCACCACGCAGATGCCTTCGCTTGGCACCTTCATGCGGATTACGTGGGGTTCGCCAGCGGCCAGGCGACGCTGCACTTCCTCGTCGCTCAGCAGCAGGGCGCGGCCGTCGTAGCGCGGGGTTTCACCACGGGCCATCTGCTCGGCACGCATCTGCTCCAGCTCGTCGGCGGTGCAGAAGCAGTAGAAGGCGTGGCCGGCATCGACCAGTTGCTTGGCGTACTTGGCGTAGATCTCGCCACGCTCGCTCTGCCGGTACGGGCCGTGCGGGCCGCCGACATCCGGGCCTTCGTTCCATTCGATGCCGAGCCAACGCAAGGCGTCGAAGATCTGCTGCTCCGACTCGCGGGTGGAGCGCAACTGGTCGGTGTCTTCGATACGCAGGATGAACTCACCGCCGTGCTGCTTGGCAAAGCAGTAGTTGAACAGGGCGATGTAGGCAGTGCCGACATGGGGGTCGCCAGTGGGCGATGGCGCGATACGCGTGCGAACGGTGGTCATGGAGAGTCTCGAACGAAAGATGAAACAAAGGCGGGATGTTAGCAGGGAGCAGGCACCGGGCTCCAGCAATGGCGCTAACGTCACTTGTGGACATGCCGTTTGTCGCTGTTAAATTTGTTTACATTTCTGGAACGATAGTCCTCATGCCTGCTCAACTCAAACGCCGTCTACTGGTCTTTTTCAGCCTGGTAGCGATCATCGCCCTCGCCTTCCTCGCTCACTGGTACTTCAAGGGCCGCTTCTTCGAAAGCACCGACAATGCCTATGTCCAGGGCGAAATCACGCGCATTTCCAGCCAGCTCGGCGCTCGCATCGACGAGGTAAGGGTCGACGACAACCAGCATGTGAACAAGGGCGACCTGCTGGTGCGCCTGGAAGCCGCCGATTTCCAGCTGGCCGTGGATCGTGCCAGCGCCGCCCTGGCGACACGCGAGGCGGAGTATGCCCAGGCACAAAGTCGCCTGACCCAACAAGGCAGCCTGATCGCCGCCGGCCAGGCCCAGGTATCCGCCAACCAGGCTACCTTCGACCGCTCGCGCCTGGACCTGAGCCGCGCCGAAAAACTGCGCAAGCCTGGTTTCGTCTCGGAAGCGCAGGTCACCACCTTGTCGGCAGACGCCCACGTGGCCGGCTCCCAAGTCGATAAAGCCCGCGCCGATCTGCAAGGCCAGCGCCAGCAGGTCAGCGCACTGAACGCCGACCTCAAGCGCCTCGATGCGCAGATCGCCAATGCCCGCGCCGACCTGGCCCAGGCCGAACTGAACCTGACCCGCTGCGAGATCCGCGCACCGATCAGCGGCACCATCGGCCAGCGCAACGCCCGTAACGGCCAGGTGGTGCAGGCCGGCGCCTATTTGCTGTCGATCGTGCCGGATGAAGCCATCTGGGTGCAGGCCAACTTCAAGGAAACCCAGATCGGTCACATGCAACCTGGCCAACGCGCCGAACTGCTATTCGACAGCTACCCCGATACGCCGATCGAAGGCCGCGTCAACAGCCTGTTCGCCGCCTCCGGCGCGCAGTTCAGCCTGCTGCCGCCGGACAATGCCACCGGTAACTTCACCAAGGTGGTGCAGCGCATTCCGGTGAAACTGACCTTCGCCGCCGACAACCCGCTGCATGGGCGCATCCGCCCCGGCATGTCGGTAACCGCCACCGTCGACCTGCGCACCACGGACGAAGGTCACGATGGCCGGTGACACGCTGCTTCGACCGACGGCCGAACCGAGCCGGCGCGACTGGATTGCCGTGATGAGCGTGATGCTCGGCGCCTTCATGGCGGTGCTGGACATCCAGATCACCAACTCCTCGCTCAAGGACATCCAGGGCGCGCTCTCCGCCACCCTGGAGGAAGGCTCGTGGATCTCCACCTCCTATCTGGTCGCGGAAATCATCATGATTCCGCTGACCGCCTGGCTGGTGCAACTGCTGTCGGCGCGCCGCCTGGCAGTGTGGGTTTCGGGCGGATTCCTGTTCGCCTCCCTGCTCTGCTCGATGGCCTGGAACCTGGAGAGCATGATCGTATTCCGTGCCCTGCAGGGGTTCACCGGCGGCGCGCTGATTCCGCTGGCCTTCACCCTGACTTTGATCAAGCTGCCTGAGCACCACCGCGCCAAGGGCATGGCCATGTTCGCCATGACCGCGACTTTCGCCCCGTCGATCGGCCCGACCCTGGGCGGCTGGCTGACCGAAAACTGGGGCTGGGAATACATCTTCTACATCAACATCCCGCCAGGCCTGGTGATGATCGCCGGCCTGATGTACGGGCTGGAAAAAAAGGAAGCGCATTGGGAACTGCTGAAAAGCACCGACTATGCCGGTATCGTCACCTTGGGCCTGGGCCTGGGCTGCCTGCAGGTGTTTCTAGAGGAAGGCCACCGCAAGGACTGGCTGGAGTCAAGCCTGATCGTCGGCCTGGGCACCGTTGCCCTGATCAGCCTGATCACGTTCGTCATTCTGCAGTTTTCCAAACCGCACCCCCTGATCAACCTGCGCATTCTCGGCAACCGCAACTTCGGCCTGTCGAGCATCGCCAGCCTGGGCATGGGCGTGGGGCTGTATGGGTCGATCTACCTGCTGCCGTTGTACCTGGCGCAGATCCAGGGTTACAACGCCTTGCAGATTGGCGAGGTGATCATGTGGATGGGCGTGCCGCAGCTCTTTCTGATTCCGCTGGTGCCGCAACTGATGAAGGTGATCTCGCCCAAGGTACTGTGCGCCGTCGGATTCTGCCTGTTCGGGGTCGCCAGCTTCGGCTCCGGTGTGCTCAACCCAGACTTTGCCGGGCCGCAGTTCAATCACATCCAGATCGTGCGCGCCCTCGGCCAGCCGATGATCATGGTGACCATCTCGCTGATCGCCACGGCGTACATCCAGCCTCAGGATGCTGGCTCGGCGTCGAGCCTGTTCAACATCCTGCGCAACCTCGGGGGCGCCATCGGCATTGCCTTGCTGGCGACGCTGCTGGATGCGCGAACCAAGGTGTATTTCGACTACCTGCGTGAAGCGGTGGTGCCGAGCAACCCGCAGGTCGCCGAACGGCTGGCGCAGTTGACGGAGCGGCTGGGCAATGACAATGCGGCGCTGGGCAAGTTGAGCGAGATTACCCACCAGCAGGCACTGATCATGGCGTACAACGACGCCTTCCACTTTGTAGGGATCGGCTTGGCGGTGAGCATGCTGGCGGTGTTGTTGACGCGCAAGTTGCCGCAGGGGTTGAAGGCGGGAGAAGTTCACTAGCCTGTGCTGGCCTCATCGCCGGCAAGCCGGCTCGCCGGGGTCCTGTGGGAGCCGGCTTGCCGGCGATGAGGCCAGCACAGACAACAGATGATCAACTGGTAATCAACCGCTCCCGAAGCTGCGTAATCTCGTCACGCAACTGCGCCGCCGCCTCGAATTCCAGATCACGGGCAAACTGCATCATCTTCTCTTCGAGCTGCTTGATGCGCTTGGTGATCTCACCTGGCGTGCGCAATTCGGCCTCGTAACGGGCAGCCTCCTCCGCCGCCTTGGCCATGCCCTTGCGCTTCTTGCTGCGCGCGCCGGGCACGGTGGCGCCTTCCATGATGTCGGTGATGTCCTTGACCACGCCTTTGGGCACGATGCCATGAGCCTCGTTGAAGGCAACCTGCTTCTCCCGACGCCGCTCTGTCTCGTCGATGGCTCGCTGCATCGACCCGGTAATGTTGTCGGCGTACAGGATGGCCCGGCCATTGAGGTTACGCGCGGCACGGCCGATGGTCTGGATCAGCGAACGCTCGGAGCGCAAGAAGCCTTCCTTGTCGGCATCGAGGATCGCCACCAGCGACACCTCGGGCATGTCCAGGCCCTCGCGCAGCAGGTTGATGCCCACCAGCACGTCGAAAGTACCCAGGCGCAGATCGCGGATGATCTCCACCCGCTCCACCGTGTCGATGTCCGAGTGCAGGTAGCGCACCCGCACATCGTGGTCGGCCAGGTAGTCGCTGAGGTCCTCGGCCATGCGCTTGGTCAGTGTGGTGGCCAGCACTCGCTCGCCCTGCTCGACGCGCTTGCGAATTTCCGACAGCAGGTCGTCGACCTGGGTCAGGGCCGGGCGCACCTCGACCTGCGGGTCGACCAGACCTGTGGGGCGCACCACCTGCTCGACCACCCGGCCGGCGTGCTCTGCCTCATAGGGCCCCGGGGTGGCGGAGACGAAGATGGTCTGCGGGCTCACCGACTCCCATTCGTCGAAGCGCATGGGGCGGTTGTCCAGCGCCGAGGGCAAGCGAAAACCGTACTCCACCAGGGTTTCCTTGCGTGATCGGTCACCCTTGTACATCGCACCGACCTGCGGAACGCTGACGTGGGATTCGTCGATCACCAGCAGCGCATCTGCCGGCAGGTAATCGTACAGCGTCGGTGGCGGCGCCCCGGCCGGGCGGCCGGACAGGTAGCGCGAGTAGTTCTCGATGCCGTTGCAGTAACCCAGCTCGAGGATCATCTCCAGGTCGAAGCGGGTACGCTGCTCCAGGCGCTGGGCTTCCACCAGCTTGTTGGCCTTGTTCAGGTATTCCAGGCGGTCCTTGAGCTCTTCCTTGATGCCCTCCACCGCTTCCAGCAGGGTTTCGCGCGGGGTGACGTAGTGGCTCTTGGGGTAGAAGGTGAAGCGCGGCAGCTTGCGAAACACCTCGCCGGTCAGCGGGTCGAAAGCGGCGATGTTCTCCACCTCATCGTCGAACAACTCGATACGGATGGCTTCCAGGTCCGATTCTGCCGGAAAGATGTCGATGACGTCGCCGCGCACACGGAAGGTGGCGCGGGCAAAATCCATTTCGTTGCGGGTGTACTGCAGGTCGGCCAGGCGGCGCAGCAGTGCGCGCTGGTCGAGCTTGTCGCCGCGGTCGACGTGCAGGACCATCTTCAGGTAGGTTTCGGGGCTGCCCAGGCCATAGATGCACGACACCGTGGTGACGATGATCGCGTCGCGCCGTTCCAGCAGCGCCTTGGTCGCCGACAGGCGCATCTGTTCGATGTGGTCGTTGATCGATGCGTCCTTCTCGATGAAGGTGTCCGACGACGGCACGTAGGCTTCGGGCTGATAGTAGTCGTAGTAGGAAACGAAGTACTCCACCGCGTTGTTCGGGAAGAATGCCTTGAATTCGCCGTACAACTGCGCCGCCAGTGTCTTGTTCGGCGCCAGGACCAGGGTCGGTCGCTGCACCTGCTGGATGACGTTGGCGATGCTGAAGGTCTTGCCCGAACCGGTCACCCCGAGCAGGGTCTGATGCGACAGGCCGGCGTCGATGCCTTCGACCATCTGGCGAATGGCCTCGGGCTGATCGCCTGCCGGCTGAAAACGGGTGACGAGCTGGAACTCGGACATGACGGACCTCGCAGCGCTGCAGCAACTGTAAATTTAGCCAGTAGTCTATACCCAAATGCGCCCGCTCGGGGCCGGATTCAAGGCCAAGCCGTTAGCGCTTATTGCAGTGGACCCGGCAATTCGACCAATGGTCGAAAAAAATTTGCGCAAATCGGCTGAAAAGCCCCGACACAGTGTCGCCGTGACCGATCGGTATCACTATACTGACTCCCCGTTTGTGCACCGCTTCAGTGCATTCGGCTGGAGCGTGTACGTCCTATCACTCTCCAATCAGAGCCAAGGTAACAATGAGCCTGTTTTCCGCTGTAGAGCTGGCACCCCGCGACCCTATCCTGGGCCTCAACGAAGCATTCAACGCCGACCCGCGTACCGACAAGGTCAATCTGGGCGTGGGCGTCTACTGCAATGAGGAAGGCCGCATTCCGCTGCTGCGCGCCGTGATCGAAGCCGAAACCCAGCGTGCCGCCCAGCATGCTTCGCGCGGCTACCTGCCGATCGACGGCATCGCCACCTACGACCAGGCTGTACAGAAACTGATCTTCGGCGCCGAATCGCCGCTGCTGGCCGCTGGCCGCGTGGTCACCGTGCAGGCCGTTGGCGGCACCGGCGCACTGAAGATCGGCGCCGATTTCCTCAAGCGCCTGTCGCCCAACGCCGTGGTCGCCATCAGCGACCCAAGCTGGGAAAACCACCGCGCTCTGTTCGAAACCGCCGGTTTCCCGGTGCAGAACTACCGCTATTACGATGCGCCGAGCAACGACGTCAACCGTGCCGGCATGCTCGAAGACCTGAACAACCTGCCATCCGGCTCGATCGTCGTGCTGCACGCCTGCTGCCACAACCCCACCGGCGTCGACCTGGGCCTGGACGACTGGAAAAACGTCCTGGAAGTGGTCAAGGCCAAGGGCCACGTGCCGTTCCTCGACATGGCCTACCAGGGCTTTGGTGACGGCATCGCCGAAGACGCCTTCGCCGTGCGCCTGTTCGCCGAATCCGGCCTGGAATTTTTCGTGTCCAGCTCGTTCTCCAAGTCGTTCTCGCTGTACGGCGAGCGTGTTGGCGCGCTGTCGATCGTCACCGCCAACAAAGACGAGAGCACCCGTGTGCTGTCCCAGGTCAAGCGCGTGATCCGCACCACCTACTCCAACCCGCCGACCCACGGCGCAACCATCGTCGCCACCGTGCTCAACAGCGACGAGCTGCGCAACATGTGGGAAGCGGAGCTGGCCGAGATGCGCCAGCGCATCCACGGCATGCGCAAGCAGATGGTCGAGCTGCTGGCCGAGTACGGCGCCAAGCGTGACTTCAGCTTCGTCGGCCGCCAGGCCGGCATGTTCTCCTACTCGGGCCTGACCGTGGAGCAAGTGGCACGCCTGAAGAACGAGTTCGGCATCTATGCGCTGGACACCGGCCGCATTGCCGTTGCCGCGCTGAATCAGAGCAACATCCACGTGGTCACCAAGGCCATCGTCGAAGTGCTGTAACTGCTTGATTCGCTTCTGATTTGCCGAGGAGAGGCTTGACTTCCCCTCGGCAATCATTAAGATACGCGCAGATTCCGCGATAGCTCAGTCGGTAGAGCAAATGACTGTTAATCATTGGGTCCCTGGTTCGAGTCCAGGTCGCGGAGCCAGATACTGAAAAAGCCCCCAGATGCGCAAGCACTGGGGGCTTTTTCGTTATGGCTGGTTATTTTTCAAGCGCTTCGGTCACCGGCTTGCCCTCGTCCACCAGGCTCCAGACCAGCAGCTTGGCCGGCTGGGTATCACTGGCATTGCGCGACACGCCGTGCACCGTGCCGGGCGCTTCATACCAGTACTCGCCGGCCTTGTAGGTCCGTTCCGGTTCATTGTTGAGCTTCGACACCACTGCCCCTTCCAGTACGTAGGCCATTACCGCTCCTGGATGCTGGTGGGCAGGCGATGCCTCGCCCGGCGCATAGCTGACGGTCAGCATGACGGCGTTCTTGCCCGGCGCATTCGACGGCTGCTTCTGCTGCAGGACCTTGACCTGGTCGGATACGTCACCATGCGCCCAGGCAGCGGGTTGGCCGGTAAGCAGACCGACAGCGACAAGCACGGCAAGGGAAAGGCTGGAAGTTTTCATGGGGCGTCTCCTGTTTGGCGAATGCCTGCAGGTTAGGCCCCGAAGCGTTGGCGGCAAACGGCCAATTCGATGAAAAAACAGGAGGCCGATCAGCAGGTACGCCCGATCGGGTAGAACTCGCCATGGCTCCAGACCCCAAGCCACTCCTCGCCCTCGATGACCCGCGGCACCGCCAGCTCGACCAATTGGTAGAACACGTTTCGGTGTATCAAGGCCTCGAGATTGGTGCGCATCAGCACATAGGGCGCGGGCTCCTGGGTTACCGGATCGATCTCCACCCGCAGCGGATTGTCCGGGCCGGCTTCGACCTCATCCTCGACATTGCTGGTAAAGCGCAGCACCTGCTGCTCGCCGCTGCCCATAACGTCCAGCGCCACGGCAACGAACGGCGCATCGTCGACGCGAATGCCGACCTTCTCCACCGGTGTGATCAGGAAGTAAGCGTCGCCATCACGGCGGATGATGGTGGAGAACAGGCGCACCATCGGCTTGCGCCCGATCGGCGTGCCCAGGTAGTACCAGGTGCCATCGCGGGCGATGCGCATGTCGATGTCGCCGCAAAAATCCGGGTTCCACAGATGCACCGGCGGCAGCCCCTTGTGCTTGGGTATCTGTGCCAACAGGTCATTGGCCTTGCCGGAATCCGTCATCGCGCTTGCCTCACTCACTCATGCCCAGAAGGCTACGAGCGTACTCGCGCATCGGTGCGGCTAGCAAATCCTGAGGCGAGTTGTCGTGGAACGTCAACAAACCGCCACGGCTCTTGATCCGCGCGGTGTCGATCAGGTAACGGGTATTGGTTTCGATCAGCATCATCTGCACCACACCGGTGTCCCAACCCAGACGGTCGACTGCCTGCTCGTCATACCACTCATCGCCATTGCCGATGCGGTCATCGGTGCGCGCGAAACGGGTATACAGCACATAGTCGGCCCCGACCGACCGGGCCTGGGCAATCGCTTCTTCCAAGCCCAGCGGGCCCTGGGCGCGACGTACCAGCGGGAAATACTCGACGAAGCTCTTGAACGCCTCCTCGGCTACCACGTTCTGCTGCGGCAGCGGGCCTTTGCCCGGCGGCATGAACGCGCCCTGGCCGATGAAGATGAACGAGTCTGGCTGCAGGCGGATCGACAGACTGCGGCGGGTATCGCTGTGGTCCAGCAGGCCGGCATCGCTCATGTGGTAACGGACGCCCTCGCCCATATCACTGACATTCATGCAGCCACCCAGCGCCAACAGCGCCAGCGGCAAGACCAGGCTACGCATCTTTCCTCCAATGGCCGGCGACGAAAAACCGGCGAATAGCCGGCGGATGCAGCTTTTGCGCCAAATCAGCCGCCAATCACCTTCATCACCATCACATCGCCGGAAAATGCCAGCTCCTGCTTGTCGGCCAAGGCTTTCACCAGCAAGCGCTGCAACACCGGCAAGGCTTCGTGGCGAGGCTTTTCCAGCAGGTCGCCGACATAGTGGCGATTACTCGACGACAGGCAGCCATGCAGCCAACCCGTGGACGACAGCCGCAAGCGCGAACAGGTGCGGCAGAACGGCACGCTCTCGTTGGCGATCACTCCGAAATGCCCCTTGCCGGAAATCTGGTAGCGCAGCGCGGTGGCATCCAAGGGCGCGGGTGCTTGCTGGTAATCGTGCGCCTGGCCGATCAGCGCCAGCAAATGGTCCAGCCCCACGAACTGCTGGAGAAAAGCGTTGTGGTCACGGGCCAAGTGCCCCATGCGCATCAGCTCGATGAAGCGCAGCTCATAACCGCGCTCAAGGCAGTAATCGAGCATGGGCAGCACCTGGTCCAGGTTCTGGCCACGCATGGGCACCATGTTCACCTTGATCTGCATGCCCATGCCCTGCGCCTGCTGCATGCCAGCCAGCACGCTGGCTAGGTCCCCGCCGCGGGCAATTCGGCGGAAGGCCTGCGGGTCGAGGGTATCGAGGGAGACGTTCAAGCGGCGAATGCCGGCGGCGTGCAGCTGCGGCAACTTGCGCGAAAGCAACTGGCCGTTGGTAGTGAGGGTGATGTCTTCAAGCTCGAGCCTGGCAACTGCGGCGAGGAAAGCATCCAGCCTTGGGCTGACCAGAGGCTCCCCGCCAGTGATGCGCAGGCGCTCGATGCCAGCGGTTTCGATCAGATAGGCCACACCGCGCGCCAACACCTCGGCCGGCAGCTCATCCTGAGCGGCCACCAGGCGCTTGCCGTCAGGCACGCAATAACTGCAGGCATAGTTGCAAGCAGCTGTCAGGCTGACGCGCAGGTTGCGAAAACGCCTGCCTTGACGATCGACGATCATGAGTGACTCCGGCATGGATGAATCGGGGGCCGGCAAAACCTGACTCAAAATTCAGGTTTTTGCAAGCCCCTGCTCGATGCCGCGCTCAACGCGTCGCTACGAAACCCTTCAGTTGGCCGGTTCCGGGTCGCGCTTGCGCTTGTTGCCCATGCGCACACCGATGTCCATGAGGAACTGGAAGAACCCTTCCTGATCTTCCAGTACATTGCTCCAGAACGGCGAGTGGTACAGCGCCACGGCGCCATGCACCAGTGCCCAGGCGGCACAGTAGTGGAAGTACGGCGGCACGTCTTCGAGCTTGCCTTCGCTGATGCGGCCCTTGATGAGCTGGGTCAGGCGATCGAAGTTGGAGGCGCGGATGCTGTGCAGCTCCTCGACCATCTCCGGCACCTGGTTGCCCTTGACTACCTTCTCTTCGAGGCGGTCGAACAGCCGATAGCGTTGCGGATCGCGCATGCGGAACTCGAAGTAGGCGCGCGAAAGCGCCTCCTTGTCGCGGTCGACATCGGCCGAATGCAACAAGGCGTTCAGATCGCGCTCGTAGTCGAGCATCAGGCGCAGGTAGATCTCGGCCTTGGACTTGAAGTGCTTGTAGATCGTGCCTTTGCCGATACCCACTGCGTCAGCGATCATCTCGACGGTGACGCTGTCTTCACCCTGTTCGAGAAACAGCTTGAGTGCAGTGTCGAGGATTTCCTGTTCGCGACGGCGAAACTCACGGACCTTACGAGGTTCTTTCTGCATAGGAAGGACTGGATGACAATCGAAGCGGTTTATTATGCCTAACTTGCGGCAAATTGCACGGATCTTCCAACCATGTCTATGTTTCACGATGAGTTCGAGCAGGCCCAGGGGTTGCGTTACCTGAACCATGCAGCCATCTCGCCATGGCCACGACGGGCCAGTGAAGCGGTGGCACGTTTCGCTCGGGCCAACGTCAGCCTGGGTGCCAGCGAGTATCCGGCCTGGCTGGCCACCGAGCGGCGCCTGCGCGAGCGCCTGGCACGGCTGATCAACGCCCCCTCGCACGGTGACATTGCACTGGTCAAGAACACCTCGGAGGCCCTTTCTCTGGTCGCGTTCGGCCTTGAGTGGCAGGCGGGCGACCAGGTCGTGATCAGCGACGAGGAATTTCCCTCCAATCGGGTGGTGTGGGAGGCCCTGGCCGATCGCGGAGTAGAAGTGGTGCAGGTAAACCTCGCCGGTGCCGACCCCGAGGCTTCGCTGCTGGCAGCCTGCAATTCGCGCACGCGCTTGCTGGCAGTCAGCGCCGTGCAGTTCGGCAGCGGCCTGCGCCTGGACCTGACGCGGTTAGGCCAAGGCTGCCAGGCGCGCAATGTGTTGTTCTGTGTCGATGCCATCCAGCACATCGGCGCCCTCCCCTTCGACGTTCAGCAGTTCGAATGCGATTTCGCCATGGCCGACGGCCACAAATGGATGCTCGGCCCCGAGGGGCTTGGCCTGTTCTATTGCCGTGCAGCGTTACGTCCGCGCCTGAGGCTCAACGCCTACGGCTGGCACATGCTCGAACACCTGGGGGATTTCGAACGCCGCCAGTGGCAGCCGGCGCGCAGCGCACGACGTTTCGAGTGCGGCAGCCCGAACATGCTCGGCGCCTGCGCACTGGAGGCGAGCCTGTCATTGCTGGAGGAAGTCGGCATGGAGGAAGTGGCACGGCAGTTGGAACAACGGGTCGAACAGTTGCATCACGGCCTTGCCAGCATTCCCGGGGTGCGCCTGCACAGCCCGACAGCCCCGCAGAGGCGCGCCGGTATTGTCAGTTTCAGCATCCAAGGGCAGCTGAACGCGGATGTCTATCGAGCGCTCACTGCCGAAAGCACGATCTGTGCACTACGGGGCCCCGGTATACGCTTTTCGCCGCATTTCTATACCAAAGAACAGCTGATCGACGAAGCTATTCAGCAAGTGAGGCGACTGGCCATACGATGAGGGAGGAACGGAAGGCGGGCGTATTCCAAATCTGTTTAAAAAACGAACAACAGACACTGGCACTGCGCCAAACCTGACCAATACTTGAAGTGTTGGCGCGGCGCATCCCCCCCAAGTGGCGCGCCAATAAAGGTGCTCAGGGACCGCGTACCTTTGTTTTACTCCTAATGGTCTTAACCCGGATTCCCCCCCCAGAACCCGGGTTTTTTTTGTCCGTCTGACGTGGGCTCTTTGTTGCCTGGACGATCGAGCGCCGCCTGCGCTGCGCTCGATATCCGCAACAATACCCAACCAGAGCCCTACACTCAGGCGACCCGCGCCAGTGGGAACAATCGCTTGAAGTTGGCCGTGGTCTGCTCAGCCAACTGCTCGTAACTGACGCCACGCAAGGAAGCCACGTACTCGGCCACCTCGCGCACGTACTGCGGCAGGTTCGGCTTGCCGCGGTGCGGGATAGGCGCCAGGTACGGCGAATCGGTTTCCACCAGCAAGCGATCGACCGGCACCTGCCGAGCCACTTCGCGCAAGGCCTCGGCATTGCGGAAGGTGACGATTCCAGACAACGAGATGTAGTAGCCCAGATCCAGAGCAGCCCTGGCCATGTCCCAGTCCTCGGTGAAGCAGTGCAGGACACCGGCCTGAGGCAGGTTCGCCTCGCACAGCAGCGCCAATGTATCGGCCCTGGCGGCACGGGTATGCACGATCACCGGCTTGCCGGTCTGGCGCGATGCCTCAAGGTGCAGGCGGAATGATGCCTGCTGCAGTTCGGCGGCTTCCGGCTCGTAGTGGTAGTCCAGCCCGGTTTCGCCGATCGCGACCACATGCGGGTGCGCCAACTCGCGCAACAGCCATTCAAGCGCCGGCGTTTCTCCCGGAGCCAGGTCCAGCGGATGCACCCCTACCGAGCAATCCACATCGGCGTACTGCTCGCTCAGGGCCTTGACCGCCCCGGCGTTCTCGGCGCTTACGCCAATGCACAGAAAGTGCCCGACACCTCGCTCACGGGCAGCCTGCAGGGCAGCATCAAGGGAGCCCTGGTGGGCGCTCAGGTCAAGACGGTCGAGGTGACAATGGGAATCTACGAGCATGGGATACGACACACATGAGGAAATGGATAATCAGCGCCCGCCTGGCAGCTGCAGCCAATGGGCCAGCAATGCTTCCAGCAGCAGCACGCGATTGAGGTTGGCCTTGCCCAGCACTTTCTGGCGCTGCTCGAGGATCCATGCCTGAACCTCGAGTACCTTCGCCTGGCGGCTCTTCTGCGCCAGGTATTGGACGACCTTGCGCATGTCGGCCAGGCCAAGCCCTTCTTCGTCCTGGCTCAACTGGTAACGCAGGATCAGGTGCGACCATTCGAAGAACCAGTCGAACAGCAACAACAATGGCACACCGCTCCACGCTTCGGCCAACTGACTGGGCGATTGCTGCTGCTTGAGCAGCTTCTTCACCCCTTCGCTGACCAATGCACGCTGCTCGCGCACGCCTTGGGCCTGCAGGTTCAGGGCCATCAACGGTGAGCCGGCCGCCAGGGTCAGCAGCTCGTCGCGCTCGGCCTGGTCACTTTCAGGTAGCGCCGCCGCCAGCCACGCCTGGTTCTGTGCCAGGCTGGGCTGCGGACAGGCCACTTGTTGGCAGCGGCTCTTGATGGTCGGCAGCAGGCGGCTGGGCTGATGGCTGACAAGCAGCAGCACGGTATCGCCAGAGGGCTCCTCCAGGCTCTTGAGCAAGGCGTTGGAGGCGTTGACGTTCATCGCCTCCACCGGCTCGATCAGCACCACCTTGCGCCCGCCCAACTGCGCGGTCTGGACCACGAACGACACCAGCTCACGCACTTGGTCGACCTTGATCGGCTTGTCGGCCTCTTCCGGCTCCAGCACGAAGTTGTCCGGGTGGCTGCCCGCCTTCAGCAAATGGCAGGCCTTGCATTGCCCGCAAGCATCCAGGCCCTGTGGTTGCTGGCACAACAGGCGGGCCATCAGGCGCTCGGCCAAAGCTCGCTTGCCGATCCCCTGAGGCCCATGCAGCAGGTAGGCGTGGGCATGCTGGGCACGCCCGGCCAACTGCTGCCACAGCGCCTGCTGCCAGGGGTAGGCTTCAGCCACGGCAACGCTCCACGATGGCCGGCAGCAGTACATCGATGCTGCGCTGCACGGCGTCTAGCGGCTGCGCAGCATCCAGCAGGGTGTATCGCTGTGGCGTGCGCTGGGCACGCTGCAAGTAAGCCTGGCGCACGGCCTCGAAGAAGGCTTGGCCTTCCTGCTCGAAACGATCCAGGCGACCGCGTGCGGCGGCGCGGGCCAGGCCGACTTCCACCGGCAGGTCGAAGACCAGCGTCAGGTCCGGGCGCAGATCGCCCTGGACGAATTGCTCCAGCGTGGCAATGCGCTCGACCGACAAGCCGCGGCCACCACCCTGATAGGCGTAGGTGGCATCCGTGAAGCGGTCGCACAAAACCACCGAGCCATTGGCCAGTGCCGGGCGGATAACCTGCGCCAGGTGCTGGGCACGCGCGGCGAACACCAGCAGCAGCTCGGTGTCGGCATTCATCGCTTCATCGCTGGGTGCCAGCAGCAGCTCACGGACCTTCTCGGCCAGCGGGGTACCACCGGGTTCGCGGGTCAACACCACGTCCAGGCCCTGCTCGCGCAAGCGCGCGGCGAGGTAGTCGCGATTGGTGCTCTTGCCCGCGCCTTCGGGGCCCTCAAGGGTAATAAACAAGCCGCTCACAGGCAGTCCTTAATGTTGGTCGTCAGGCGCCGGCGTTTCGACCGGCGCAGGTTCACTGGCTGGGGCCGACTCCTGAGGCGGTGGTTCATCCGCTTCAGGCTGATCAACGGGCGGCTCCTGCGGCTGATCCGCAGACGGCGCTTCTGGCGCCGTTTGCGGCCCAGGGCTGGAGCGGTAATCCGCTCGCCGCTTGAGCTGGAACTCGCGCACCGCCGAGTTGTGATCGTCCAGGTCGTCGGAGAACACATGGCTGCCGTCGCCCCGAGCCACGAAGTACAGGCTGGTGCCATCGGACGGATTGAGCGCGGCGTGGATCGCCTCGCGCCCGACCATGGCGATCGGTGTCGGTGGCAAACCTGTCATGGTGTAGGTGTTGTACGGGGTTGGCTCCCGCAGGTCGGCGCGGGTAATGCGGCCATTGTAGCGCTCGCCCATGCCGTAGATGACCGTCGGGTCGGTCTGCAACATCATCCCCAGGCGCAGCCGGCGCACGAACACGCCCGCGATCTGCCCACGCTCCTGAGGAATGCCGGTTTCCTTTTCCACCAGCGAGGCCATGATCAACGCCTGGTAAGGGTCACGATAAGGCAAGTCGGTGGTGCGTTCGGCCCACTCCTTGGCCAGCACGTCATCCAGGCGCATGTAGGCCTGCTGCAGCAGTTCCACGTCACTCATGCCGCGCACGAAGCGGTAGGTATCCGGGAAGAAGCGCCCCTCGGGGAATACTCCGGTGTGGCCAAGCTTGTCCATTACCTCGGTGTCGGAGAGGCCGTCGAGGGTGTGCTTGAGCTTCTCGTGCTTGGCGATGGCCGAACGCACCTGACGGAAGGTCCAGCCTTCGACCAGGGTCAGATTGTACTGCACCACGTCAGCACGGCGCCAGGCGTCGAACAGGTCTTCGACCGTCATGCCCGGGGTGAGGCGGTACTCGCCAGTCTTCAGCGGTACATCGGCCATGTTGAAGCGCCAGTAAAGGCGCAGCCAGACGGCATCATCGAGCAACCCCTCGCGCTGCATGCGATAGAACATACGATTGGGGTTGGTGCCATTGGGCACGTCGAGCAGGCGTTCCTGCGTCACGTGCAAGGGCTGCTCAAGCACCGAGTTGAGCTTCCATGCCGACCAGCCCAATGCCAGGCCGGCGAGGATCAAACCCATTTCCAGCAGCAGCAGGAATTTGCGTCTCACGAATTCAGGTATCCAGTAACGTACGGGCAACGGCCTGCAGTTTACGGGTGAGTGGGCCCGGCGACCAGTTCAGCGCGGCAATTGCCCGCACCGGCCAGACTCCGTAGACACTGTTGCAGACAAACACTTCATCGGCCTGCTCCAGCTCGTCGAATGCCAGGTCGCGAACCTGCACCGCGATCGACAGTGCCTGCGCCTGCTCCAGCAACGCAGCGCGCATCACCCCGGCCACGCCGCAACGGCTGAGGTCGGCGGTGAGCAGCATACCGTCGCGTACCAGAAACAAATTGCTGTAAACCCCTTCGATCACCCTGCCCTGCCCATCACGCATCAGGCCTTCGGCATGTTCGCTGTCCTGCCATTCGGCTCGGGCCAGCACCTGCTCCAGGCGGTTGAGGTGTTTGAGACCGGCGAGCAGCGGTTGTTCCCCAAGCCGGGTCTGGCAGGGGAACAAGCGCACGCCGAGCTCGGCATGTTCGACAGGATAGCTGGGCAGCGGGCTGCCCTGCAGAATTCGACGCGGTGCAACACCCGCCGCGGGTGCATAGCCACGCTGGCTGTCGCCACGGGTAAGGATGAGCTTGGCTACGCCGTCGCCCAACTGGCAGGCATAACGCCGGATCTCATCGCGCAGCAGCGCAAGGTCAGCGTCGAGCGCCAAACGCTGGCAACCCAGCGCAAGGCGCGCCAAGTGGCCGTCTAGCAAGCTGGGCCGCCCCGCGCGCACGGCGATGGTCTCGAACAAGCCATCGCCGTAGGCCAGGCCGCGGTTCTGCAGGTTGACCGCAGTCGCTGGCTGGCCGTCGATCCAGCTCTGCATCAACCCGCGAACCGGCGGAACACCAGCGAGCCGTTGGTGCCGCCAAAGCCGAACGAGTTGGACAGCACCACATCGATTGGCATGCTGCGCGCCACGTGCGGCACGAAGTCCAGGTCGCAACCGTCGTCCGGCTCGTCCAGGTTGATGGTCGGCGGCGCCATCTGGCTGTTGATCGCCAGCACGCTGAAGATCGCCTCCACCGCACCAGCGGCGCCCAGCAAGTGGCCGGTCATCGACTTGGTCGAACTGACTGCCAGCTTGTAGGCGTGCTCGCCGAAGACGCGCTTGATGGCCGCCACTTCGGCAACGTCGCCGGCGGGCGTCGAAGTACCGTGGGCGTTGATGTAGCTGACCGCCTCCGGGGCGATGCCGGCGTCGCGCAGGGCATTGGCCATGCAACGGGCCGCACCTTCACCGCTGTCGGGTGGCGAGGTCATGTGGTAGGCATCGCCGCTCATGCCGAAACCAACCAGCTCGGCATAGATGGTCGCGCCACGCGCCTGGGCGTGCTCCAGCTCTTCGAGCACCAGGGCACCTGCGCCATCGGACAGCACGAAGCCGTCACGGCCCTTGTCCCACGGGCGGCTGGCCCGGGTCGGCTCGTCGTTGCGGGTCGACAGCGCGCGCGAGGCGCCGAAGCCACCCATGCCCAGGCCACAGGCCGCCATCTCGGCACCACCGGCGATCATCACGTCGGCTTCGCCGTAGGCGATGTTGCGCGCGGCCATGCCGATGCAATGGGTGCCGGTGGTGCACGCCGTGGCAATGGCGTAGTTCGGCCCCTGCAGCCCCAGGTGGATCGACAGGAAGCCGGAAATCATGTTGATGATCGAGCCGGGCACGAAGAATGGCGAAATGCGGCGCGGCCCCTGCTCATGCAGGGTACGGCTGGTTTCTTCGATGTTGGTCAGGCCGCCGATACCCGAACCCATGGCAACGCCAATGCGCTCGCGGTTGGCGTCGGTCACTTCCAGCCCGGCATTACGCACTGCCTGGAAACCGGCCGCCAGGCCGTACTGAATGAACAGGTCAAGCTTGCGAGCTTCCTTGGCCGACAGATACTGCTCGACCTCAAAGCCCTTCACCGAGCCGCCAAAACGGGTGGAGTAGGCAGACAGGTCCGTGTGTTCGATCGGACCAATGCCACTGCGGCCAGCCAGAATGCCCTGCCAGGTGCTCGGTACATCGGTACCCAGTGGCGACAGCATACCCATACCGGTGACCACGACGCGTCTACGCGACACAGTACTCTCCTTTTCTAATAACAGAGTCTCTTGCCATTGCATTCAGGCAATGGAATGAAATGGCAACAGGCTCTCGGTGCGAGCGGATCGACGCCAGCGTTTCGCAAAGAAAAAACCGCACGCCGGCAAAGGCAGTGCGGTTTTTCTCGTCAAGAAGCGACGACTACAGCGTCTTAGGCCTTGTGGTTGTTGACGTAGTCGATGGCAGCTTGAACGGTAGTGATCTTCTCGGCTTCTTCGTCAGGGATTTCGGTCTCGAATTCCTCTTCCAGAGCCATCACCAGCTCAACGGTGTCAAGCGAATCGGCACCCAGGTCATCGACGAAGGACTTCTCATTGGTCACTTCCTCTTCCTTGACGCCCAGTTGCTCGGCGACGATTTTCTTGACGCGTTCTTCGATGGTGCTCATACCTAGTTTTCACTCCTAATGGACATATGTCAGGCAGCTGGCCGGTGACCAAGTTTATAGAAAGACGTTCGCTTTTCAAGCGGAACGCACCTTCGAAATGGTTACCTAACCCTCTGCCTGGAATCTGGTTGCAGCTTTATAACGGATTTTAGGCTCGGAGTATGACTCTTTTTTGAAGCAATCCGTCACATTGAGTTGCAGTTTTACATGTACATCCCGCCGTTAACCGGCACGGTAGCGCCGGTAACGTAGCCTGCGCCGTCGGACGCCAGGAACGAAACTACCTTGGCAATCTCGTCAGCCTGGCCCAGGCGGCCCAGCGGAATCTGGGTCTGCAAGGCTTCGCGCTGCGCTTCTGGCAGTTCGCGGGTCATGTCGGTGTCGATGAAGCCTGGGGTCACCGAATTGACGGTGATGCCGCGCGACCCCACTTCACGCGCCAGGGCGCGACTGAAGCCTTCGAGGCCGGCCTTGGCGGCCGCATAGTTGGCCTGGCCAGCGTTACCCATGGCACCGACGACAGAGCCGATGCTGATGATACGACCCCAACGCGCCTTGGTCATGCCACGCAGCACGCCCTTGGACAAACGGTAGAGGCTGTTCAGGTTGGTGTCGATCACGTCGAACCACTCGTCGTCCTTCATGCGCAGCATGAGGTTGTCGCGGGTGATGCCGGCGTTGTTGACCAGGATGGTCGGTGCGCCGAACTGCGCACCGATGGCGGCCAGCACGGTTTCCACGGACTCGGCGCTGGTCACGTTCAGCTCCATGCCGGTGCCGGTGATGCCGTGCTCCTTCAGGGTAGCGGCGATGCGCTCGGCGCCGGACGCCGAAGTGGCAGTACCGATCACGGTAGCGCCCTGGCGGCCCAGCTCGAGGGCGATGGCCTGGCCGATGCCACGGCTAGCGCCGGTAACCAGTGCAACTTTACCTTGCAGGCTCATGCAAGCTTCTCCAAATTCAGGCCAGCGCCGCACGGGTGGCGGCGAAGGCATCAGGGGTATTGAGGTTGTAGGTGGTGACGCCGTCGGCGCAACGCTTGTTCAGGCCGGCCAGAACCTTGCCCGGGCCGCATTCGACCAGGTTGACGGCACCGTTGGCCGCCAGGGTCTGCACGCACTCGACCCAGCGCACAGGCTGGTAGAGCTGAGCCAGCAGGTCATGCTTGAGCGCATCGAGATCGGCGGCGATAGCGGCAGTGACGTTCTGCACCACCGGAATTTGTGGGGCCTTCCACTCGATGGCGCTGACCGATTCGGCGAAACGCTCAGCAGCAGGCTTCATCAGTGCGCAGTGCGACGGCACGCTGACTGGCAGCGGCAGGGCGCGCTTGGCACCGGCCTCTTTGCACAGCGCCATGGCACGATCCACGGCAGCCGTGTTACCGGCGATCACGACCTGGCCAGGCGAATTGAAGTTCACCGCGCTGACCACTTCATCTTCGGCGGCCTTGGCACAGAGCCCGACCACAACGGCGTCGTCCAGGCCAAGAATCGCGGCCATGGCGCCGTGCCCCGCAGGCACGGCTTCCTGCATCAGTTCACCACGACGCTTGACCAGCTTCACCGCATCTTTGAGCGACAGGCTGCCGGCAGCGACCAGGGCGCTGTATTCCCCCAGGCTGTGACCGGAAACGAAAGCTGGCGTGGCGCCGCCCTCCGCCTGCCACAGGCGCCACAGCGCAATGGAGGCGGTGAGGATGGCCGGCTGGGTTTTGTCAGTTTGGTTGAGTTGTTCTTCCGGGCCGCCCTGGACTAGCTCCCACAGGTCGTAGCCCAGAGCCTCGGAGGCCTCCTTGAAGGTCTCAACGATCACCGGCTCTTCGGCGCCCAGCTCCTTGAGCATGCCCAGCGACTGGGAACCTTGACCGGGAAAGACGAATGCGAGGGATGCAGACATTGAACAAGCCCTTATGATCTTGTCGAATGGGGTGCGCCAAGCTCGAGGCTGGACGCAGAATTTGAAAACTTGGATGGATACGCAGACCAAGCGGTCACATTTAAGCACTTCATCGGCGAAATGCCTAAGGCAACAGGTCTTCTAGACGGCCATGCAGCCGCTGCGGCAGGTTCTCCTGGATTTCGATCAGCGCCCGCTGAATCGCACTCTGGAACCCTTCCACCCCTGCCGAACCGTGACTTTTGATGACGATGCCCTGCAAGCCGAGGAAGCTTGCGCCATTGTGCCGAGCAGGGGCCAGGTCGGCCTGCAGCCGTTTGAGCAGAGGCATGGCCATGGCGCCCGCCACCCGCGACAAGGCGCCACCCTTGAACAGCCGCTCGATGCGCGCGCCGATCATGGTCGCCAGGCCTTCGCTGGATTTGAGCAGGATATTGCCGACAAAACCGTCGCACACCACCACATCCGCCTCGCCGCGGTACAGCCCGTCACCTTCGACGAAACCGACGTAATTGAGGCCGCGGGCGTTCTGCAGCAGCGTGGCTGCCAGCTTGACCTGCTGGTTACCCTTGATGTCCTCGGTACCGATGTTCAGCAAGGCCACACGCGGACGATGAATACCCAGGGCCTGCGCGGCCACCGAGCCCATCACGGCGAACTGGTAGAGGTTTTCAGCGCTGCAGTCGACGTTGGCGCCCAGGTCGAGCAGCTGACAGTAGCCTGCCTGGGTCGGGATCGCCGCCACCATGGCCGGCCGATCGATGCCCGGCAGCGTCTTGAGCACGAAACGCGAAAGCGCCATCAGCGCACCGGTATTGCCAGCACTGACGCAGGCCTGGGCCTTGCCGTCACGCACCAGTTCCAGGGCGATGCGCATCGACGAATCCGGCTTGCCACGCAGTGCCTGGGAGGGCCGCTCGTCCATACCGATCACCTCGCTGGCGGCGACAATGTGCATGCGCGCGCGATCCGCAGCCGCTAGGCCGCTGACAAGATCTTCAAGGAGGGAGGGTTGACCGACGAGGGTCAGGTGGAGCGAGGGTGTAGCCGAAAGGCAGGCAATACTGGCCTGGACAATGCTGCGGGGACCGAAGTCCCCGCCCATTGCGTCGATCGCGATGATCTGAGCGGACAAGGATTACTCGTCAGCGCCCTTGTCGACCACTTTGCGACCACGGTAAACGCCTTCTGGCGAAACGTGGTGACGCAGGTGAACTTCACCGGTGGTTTTCTCTACCGACAGCGCGTTTTCCGACAGGGCGTCGTGCGAACGGCGCATGTCACGGGCAGAGCGGGATTTTTTGTTCTGCTGAACAGCCATAATTGATTAACTCCTAAACGTTTGGGTCACGCTTTAACTGCGCCAAAACACTGAACGGGTTGGACCGCGATACCTCGTCCTTGCTCGATTCGGGCTCGTCTGCGCCCGCCGGCTGCTGGCATTCTTCCGGATGATGAGCAGGCACGATGGGCAAGGCGAGCAGAAGCTCCTCCTCGATCAAGGCCTGCAGATCCAAAGGATCTTCGCCCAGTTCCAGCACGTCATAGCCTTTCGGCAACGACTGGGTATTCGCACCCTCCTTCACCACAGCGTACGTACATTCGCTATGGATCGGTAGGGTGACCAGCTCAAGACAACGCTGGCAAACCATCTTGACTTCGACATCCAGCTCGCTGTGGATAACCACCACGTGCTGTTCATCTCGTTCAAAATCGAACTTCGCCTGCACCGTACCGACATTGTCGGAAAGCGGGTCGCAGAGTCTTTCCAAATCAGCGAGTTGCAGCGAACCGTTAAGGGTTACGCCACGATCGGCTAATTTGCGCGGGTCAACGTGAGGTGGAATCGGGTCATTCAACATAGGCGCAGCATTCTAGGGATGCCCCCCGCACCTGTCAAAGGAAATTCGGCGGCATCTCGCATGTTAGAATCGGGTTCAACTGACCAGGAGTCTATCATGCTGCCTCTGTTGCTGGCTTCCAGCTCTGCCTACCGGCGCGAATTGCTCGCGCGCCTGCGCCTGCCCTTCATCTGGGCAAGCCCCGACCTAGACGAGCGGCGACTGGAAGACGAGCCTGCCACGGGATTGGTACGTCGCCTCGCCAGACAGAAGGCAGAAGCACTCGCCGACCGCCACCCCGGGCATTTGATCATTGGCTCCGACCAGGTCGCCGTGCTGGGCGAGCAGATCCTGGGCAAGCCCCACACCTTCGAGCGCGCCTGCGAACAATTGCTGGAAGCGAGCGGGCAGCAGGTCACCTTCCTCACCGGGCTGGCGCTGCTGAACACCACCACCGGGCAATGCCAGGTCGATTGTGTGCCGTTTACGGTGACGATGCGAGAACTGGACCGGGAGCGCGTTGAGCGCTATGTGACGGCGGAGCAACCGCTGGATTGCGCAGGCAGCTTCAAGGCTGAGGGGCTGGGAGTGAGCCTGTTTCAAAGCACCCACGGGTGCGATGCCACCAGCCTGATCGGCCTGCCTTTGATTCGGTTGGTGGACATGCTGACCAAGGAAGGCGTGGTGATTCCTTAGCACGGCATGGGATCTCCAGCGCCCATCGGATCGAGCGCCGCGCGGGCGGCGCTCGATCTCAAGACCACGACAAAAATCGCGACAAGCACTCAGCGCAGAACAGGCCCCTGAAAGCCCATCCACATGGCCAAGCGCTCTGCCACACTGGCGCCAATGCGCTTGGAGAAGCGATCGAACGGCGACTCCTGAACGGTGAAGTCCACCAAGTCCTTTTCACCCACGATCTCACGTGCCACATAGCTCGCACTGCCCAGTCCATCCACCAAGCCAAGCGCCTTGGCCTGCTCGCCGGACCACACCAGGCCACTGAACAGCTCCGGATGCTCCTTATCCTTCAGACGATCGCCGCGCCCCTGCTTGACCATGGCGATGAACTGCTGGTGCGTGGTGTTCAGCACGCCCTGCCAGAACGCCCGCTCTTCGGGTTTTTCCGGCGAGAACGGGTCGAGGAAGGCCTTGTGCTCGCCAGCGGTGTAGGTACGCCGCTCGACACCCAGTTTCTCCATCGACCCCACGAAGCCGTAACCGGCTGCCGTCACACCAATGGAGCCGACCAGGCTGGCCTTGTCGGCGTAGATCTCGTCCGCCGCACTGGCGATGTAATAGGCGCCAGACGCCCCAAGATCGGCAATTACCGCGTACAGCTTGATATCAGGATACTCCGCGCGCAGCCGACGGATTTCGTCATACACGTAACCCGCCTGCACCGGACTGCCACCCGGGCTGTTGATGCGCATGACCACTGCCTTGGTCTTGGGATCCTTGAACGCATCACGCAGGCTCTTGACGATATTGTCGGCACTTGCGGCCTCCTGATCGGCGATCACTCCGCGCACCTCCACCAGCGCCGTATGGCTACCGCTGCGCGATGCTGCCTTGTCCACATCCATGAACGGCAGGAACAGTGCAAGCAGACCGAACAAGTAGATGAAGGTCAGCAGCTTGAAGAAAATCCCCCAGCGCCGCGCCCGACGCTGCTCCTGGACACCCGCCAGCAGCGTCTTCTCCAACAGCTTCCAGCTTTTGCGCTCTTCGCGCTCTTCGCGCTCATCAGGCTCGGAACCTGGTGCTTTCCACTCGTCAGCCATGCTCACCTACCTTGGAATTTGAATTACCGGGTACCCGCCAGCCACTCGCGCAGCTGGGAGAAATGATCGATACACACCTGCGGGCCGAATTCGGCCAGAGCCCGCAGCGACATCGCACCATAGCCCACGGCCACCGAGTGCATGCCGGCGTTGCTGGCCATCTGCAGATCGAACGCCGAATCTCCGACCATCAACGCTCGACCGGGTTCGACGCCACAGTGGCCGAGAATTTCTTCGAGCATCAAGGGGTGCGGCTTGCCGCGCGTCTCGTCGGCAGCTCGGGTGATATCGAAGAACCGCTCCCAGCCGTTGGCCTTGAGCACCCGATCAAGGCCCCGACGCGCCTTGCCAGTGGCCACCGCCAGACGATAGCCCTCGGCACGGAAGGCATCCAGTGACTCGACCACACCCTCGAACAGCGGCGAAGGCTGCTGATCGAGCGCCATGTAGATATCGGCGTAATGCTGGCGGAAGCTTTCCACCTGCACCGGCTCAAGGTGGGGGTAGAGCGTCGAAATGGCCTCACCCAGGGCCAGGCCGATGATGCCCTTGACCGCCTGCTCGTCGCTTTGCGCCTCACCGGCACGCTCGGCGGCGGCATTCATGGCTTCGACGATTCGGCCGATGGAATCGGCTAACGTCCCATCCCAATCGAAGATCAGCAGCTCATAAGCCTTGCTCATAGATCACGACGCACTCAGACGCTCCACGGTTTTTGCCCAGACCTCATCTACCGGCGCCTCCAGCTTGAGCTCACCACCGTCGGGCAGCGGCACGGTCAGGGCATAGGCATGCAGGAACAGGCGCTTGCCGCCCAGCTCGCGAATTTCACGGCTGAAGTCCTCGTCGCCGTACTTGCTGTCGCCGGCAATCATGTGGCCAGCATGCAAGGCGTGCACACGGATCTGATGAGTACGCCCGGTAATCGGCCGCGCCTCGACAATCGTGGCGAACTCGCCGAAGCGACGCAGCACGCGGAACAGGGTCAAGGCCTCCTTGCCCTCATCGTTCACCTCGACCATGCGCTCGCCCGAGCGCAGGTTGCTTTTGAGCAAAGGCGCGTTGACCTGCTTCTTCGAGGTTGGCCAATGGCCGCGCACCAGCGCCATGTAGCGCTTGTCTACACCATCACCGCGCAAGGCAGCATGCAGATGGCGCAACATACTGCGCTTCTTGGCGATCATCAGCAGGCCCGAGGTATCACGGTCCAACCGGTGCACGAGCTCCAGCTCCTTGGCGTCCGGGCGCAGTTGGCGCAGCGCTTCGATCACCCCGAAGCTCAGGCCACTGCCACCATGAACGGCGATGCCGGACGGCTTGTTCATCACGATCAGCGCCTTGTCTTCATAGACAATGGCCGCCTCCAGGCGCTGCAGCAACCCCTGGGCGACCGGCGCCGGCTCGTCACGCTCGGGCAAGCGGACAGGCGGCACACGCACGATGTCACCGGCCTGAAGCTTGTACTCGGGCTTGATGCGGCCTTTGTTGACCCGCACCTCACCTTTGCGCAGGATGCGGTAGACCAGCGTCTTGGGCACGCCCTTGAGCGCCGTGATGAGGAAATTGTCGATGCGTTGGCCGGCAAGTTCCGGCGCGACTTCGATCAGCTGAACGCCGGAAGTCGGAGGGGTATTGGTCGTCATTGCGGGATCATAACAATTTTTTATGGAATTGAAGCACTTAATCATTACTGCTATAGTCGCGAACGCCGCCAAAAGCGGCAGGCCAGCGGCACCAGGCCCTTAGCCGGTCCCTGACCAACGCAATTCTGCAGGACGCGAGGCCGTCCTACGGGGTTTTCGCCAGTTTACCGAATTGCCTGGAATCGCCACCAGCGCCGTGTAGAGAAGACCGAAAAAAAACGACAAGCGCGGTATTTCACCTGCTTACCCGATTCTTTTCGCTGCACCTCTGCCCGCCCGTCGCTTCCACGCAACGCCCGGCGAATGCTTCGGAAATACCTGCCTTGGACATGAATGGCGCCAGCCCAGAACCTGCGCTGGCGAAAAATGCAACCCGTTGCGGATTCAGCGCGCGGCAGCACCCGAATTATCAGGGATACGTGCAGGGTGGAGATGCACAGCCCTCGGACCGTGTAGCACCGCGTCCGGCCACCGGCCCACTGAATGGCCGGCGAGCGGATAAGGTCCTGAACAGATGCCCTCGGGCGTCCACGGCTGACGGTTGATTCCTCCTCCTGACTGAGTGCACGAGGCCTGCTGGGTTGATTCGGATATCGATTCGGATATCTCTGCAGAAACCGCAGGGGCCTCGTTGGCACCGCAGCAAACAGGACGCGTCGTCGCGACAACGGCAGGCTGGGCAACCGGCTGGTGCCGAACGTTGCTCGACACGGGGGTGGCCCGGCCACCCTTTGCGCACCTTGGCACCGACCATGAGAAGTCGTGTGTGCCGAACGCCGTTTCCGGCAGCCCGGAAACCGACGGTACAACATGAAAAGAATGCTGATTAACGCAACTCAACCCGAAGAGTTGCGTGTAGCCCTGGTGGACGGCCAACGTCTCTACGACCTGGACATCGAGTCCGGCGCGCGTGAGCAGAAGAAGGCCAACATCTACAAAGGCAAGATCACCCGGATCGAGCCCAGCCTCGAAGCGGCCTTCGTCGACTTCGGCTCCGAACGTCACGGCTTCCTGCCGCTGAAGGAAATCTCCCGCGAGTACTTCAAGAAGGCCCCCGAAGGCCGCGTCAACATCAAGGAAGTGCTGAGCGAAGGCCAGGAAGTCATCGTCCAGGTCGAGAAAGAAGAGCGCGGCAACAAAGGCGCCGCACTCACCACCTTCATCAGCCTGGCAGGCCGTTACCTGGTCCTGATGCCGAACAACCCGCGTGCCGGCGGCATCTCCCGCCGCATCGAAGGCGAAGAGCGCAACGAACTGCGCGAAGCCCTCAATGGCCTGACCGTACCGGGCGACATGGGCCTGATCGTGCGCACTGCCGGCCTGGGCCGCAGCAGCGAAGAAATGCAGTGGGACCTCGACTACCTGCTGCAGCTGTGGACCGCCATCAAGGAAGCCTCGCTCGACCGCGCCGCGCCGTTCCTGATCTACCAGGAAAGCAACGTCATCATCCGCGCCATCCGCGACTACCTGCGCCAGGACATCGGCGAAGTACTGATCGACAGCATCGACGCCCAGGAAGAAGCCCTGACCTTCATCCGCCAGGTGATGCCGCAGTACGCCAGCAAGGTCAAGCTGTACGAAGACAGCGTACCGCTGTTCAACCGCTTCCAGATCGAAAGCCAGATCGAAACTGCCTTCCAGCGCGTGGTCGACCTGCCGTCCGGCGGCTCGATCGTGATCGACCCGACCGAGGCCCTGGTTTCCATCGACATCAACTCGGCGCGCGCCACCAAGGGCAGCGACATCGAAGAAACCGCCCTGCAGACCAACCTGGAAGCGGCTGAAGAAATCGCCCGCCAGCTGCGCCTGCGTGACATCGGCGGCCTGATCGTCATCGACTTCATCGACATGACTCCGGCGAAGAATCAGCGCGCCGTCGAAGAGCGTGTGCGCGAATGCCTGGAGGCCGACCGCGCCCGCGTCCAGGTAGGCCGCATTTCGCGCTTCGGCCTGCTGGAAATGTCTCGCCAGCGCCTGCGCCCGTCGCTCGGCGAAAGCAGCGGTATCGTCTGCCCGCGCTGCTCCGGCACCGGCATCATCCGTGACGTCGAATCGCTGTCCCTGGCCATCCTGCGCCTGATCGAAGAAGAAGCCCTGAAGGACCGCACCGCCGAAGTGCGTGCCCAGGTGCCGATCCCGGTGGCCGCCTTCCTGCTCAACGAGAAGCGCAACTCGATCACCAAGATCGAGCTGCGTACCCGTGCGCGCATCATCATTCTGCCGAACGATCACCTGGAAACCCCGCACTTCGAAGTCCAGCGCCTGCGCGATGACAACCCGGAAGTGCTGAACAACCAGTCCAGTTACGAAATCGCTGCTGCCGAAGCCGAAGAAGCGCCGCTGCCGACCGCTACCCGCACCCTGGTGCGCCAGGAAGCTGCGGTGAAGACTGCACCGGCTCGCGCCAACGCACCTGTGCCAACCGCTGAAGCAGAGCAGCCTGCCGCACCAGCTGTACCTGCACCGAGCGTGCCGGAGCCGAGCCTGTTCAAGGGCCTGGTCAAGTCGCTGGTCAGCCTGTTCGCCGGCAAGGAAGAACCCGTCGCCGCCCCGGCCGTGACTGCCGAGAAGCCAGCCAGCGAACGCACGCCGCGCAACGAGGAGCGTCGCAACGGCCGTCAGCAGAGCCGCAACCGTAACGGCCGCCGTGACGAAGAGCGCAAGCCGCGTGAAGAGCGTGCCGAGCGCACTCCGCGTGAAGAACGTCAGCCTCGCGAAGAGCGTGCACCGCGTGAAGAACGCGCACCACGCGAAGAACGTGCACCGCGCCAGCCCCGCGAAGACCGCCGCAGCAACCGCGAAGAGCGCCCGGTACGCGAGCTGCGCGAGCCACTGGATGCCGCACCGGCCGCCCGTGAGGAGCGTCAGCCGCGCGAAGAGCGTGTAGCCCGTGAAGAACGCGCCCCTCGTGAAGAGCGTGCACCACGTGAAGAACGCGCCCCTCGCGAAGAACGTGCACCGCGTGAAGAGCGTGCACCGCGTGAGGAACGTGCTCCACGCGAAGAGCGTGCGCCGCGCGAGGAACGTGCTCCACGCGAAGAGCGTGCACCGCGTGAGGAACGTGCTCCACGCGAAGAGCGTCAACCTCGCCCGCCGCGTGAAGAGCGTCAGCCACGCACCGCCGAGCAGGCCGCCGAGCAAGCTGCAGAACTCGCCGAAGAGCAACTGCCGAACGAAGAACTGCTGCAGGACGAGCAGGAAGGTGTCGATGGCGAGCGTCCGCGTCGTCGCTCCCGCGGCCAGCGTCGTCGCAGCAACCGTCGCGAGCGCCAGCGCAATGCCAACGGCGAGCTGATCGATGGCGGCGAAGAAGAAGGTAACGAAGGCAACGATGAGCAGCCGCAACAGCACCAGGCCACCGCGCTGGGTGCCGAACTCGCTGCCGGCCTGGCCGTCACCGCTGCTGTCGCCAGCAGCAACATCAGCGCGGGTGCCGAGGCTCAAGCTAACCAGCAGGCCGAACGCGCCACTGCCGAAGCCCCGGTTACCGACAATAGCGAAGCCGCTCAGCCGGCCGAGCAGGTCGAAATTGCCGCCCAGGCCGACGAAGCCGTGATCGCGCCAGTGGTCGAGCTGCCTGTCAGCGAACCCGTCGCCGTGGTCGAAGCCAGCGCTGAGCCAGTGGTCGAAGTAGCACCACAGCCAGCGGTCGAAGCTGAAGCCGCTCCTGCCGCTGAGCCGGTTGTAGTCGCCGAAACGCCTGTCGAAGCCCCAGCCGTCGAGGCCGGTGAAGCAGAGAAGGCACCAGCGGCATTCGAAGCTGCGCCTGTTGTCGAGCCAGCACCGGCCGTCGAAGCTCAGCCAGAGGTGGTCGCAGAGGCTGCCCCGGTTGTTGCCGAAGTGGCACCTGTGGCTGCCGAGCCTGCCCCGGCTGAAGCACCGGCAGTGGTTGAGGCCGCTACCGTAATGCTGCCCAATGGCCGCGCACCGAACGACCCACGTGAAGTGCGTCGCCGCAAGCGTGAAGCCGAAGCCGCCGCCAAAGCTGCCCAGGAAGCTGCCGCTACTGCCGGTGAGCCTGCGCTGGAAGCCGCCGATGAGCACAAGCCTCATCACGGTTGATAGCAACGGCTGAATGAAAAAGCCCCGCCAGTGCGAACTGGCGGGGCTTTTTCTTGGCTGGGTGTTTCGTTGCTGTCTCTGGCCTTATCGCGGCTAAAGCCGCTCCCACAGATACCGGTAGGAGCGGCTTTAGCCGCGATGAGGCCGGCACCGGTACAGGATCAGTAGAGGTTAGGCTCCATCTCCAACTCAACCCCAAAGCGCTCAAGGATATCCGCCTGGATGCGACGCGCCAGGTCATGCATCTGCCCTCCGCTCGCCCGGCCATAATTGACCAGCACCAGCGACTGCAACCGATGTACCCCGGCATCCCCTTCACGAAACCCTTTCCACCCCGCCTGCTCGATCAACCAGCCTGCTGCCAGCTTCACCTGGCCATCGGCCTGGGGATACGCAACCACAGCGGGATACCGAGCACGTATACGCTCCACAAGCACAGCAGCCACTACGGGATTCTTGAAAAAACTCCCTGCATTACCCAGCTCGGCCGGGTCAGGCAATTTCTCGCGGCGGATGCTGCAGATGGCATCGCTGATTGCCTGCGCGGTGGGCTGCTCGACGCCCTGCTCCTGCAGACGCTGACGCACCGGGCCATAGTCCAGGTGCGCCTGCAACACATGGCTCAAGACAAAACGCACCCGCAGGATCAGCCAGCGACCCGGATTACGCTTGAACAGGCTATCGCGATAGCCGAAGGCGCATTCCTCAAGATCAAAGTCACGCAGCTCACCGGTTTCTCGGTCAAGCGCGGTCAGCCCGACGAATACATCCTTGACCTCCACGCCATAGGCACCAACGTTCTGCATGGGTGCTGCACCCACCGTACCCGGGATCAGGCTGAGGTTTTCCAGGCCGCAGAAGCCTTGCTGCAACGACCATTGCACGAACGGGTGCCAGGCTTCACCCGCCTCCGCCTCGACCACCACACGCTTACCGTCATCACTCAGTACGCGACGGCCCTGGCTGGCCATGTGCAGCACCAACCCGTCGATATCACGAGTCAACAGCAGGTTGCTGCCACCCCCGATCACCAGCACCGGGAGGCCTGAGTGTCGCGCCTGCTGCAGAGCCTCGCGCACCTCTTCATCGTTGTGCGCCTGGGTGAAATAGCGGGCTTTCACATCGATGCCGAAGGTGTTGTAGGGCTTGAGCGACACCTGCGCTTGCCAACTCACCGTCATAGTCGCCCCTTGATTTCCACGACCAACTCACTGCAGGCTGCTTCGATCAGGTCAAGCACCTGCTCGAAGCCATCAGCGCCGCCGTAGTAAGGGTCCGGCACTTCGTCGAGGGCGGCGCCATAGCGACGCAGGAACAAGTCCAGCTCACCGACAGCATTGTGCGGGCGCATCGCGCGCAAGTGGCCAAGATTGCTTTCATCCATGGCCAGAATAAGGTCGTACTCGGCGAAATGCGCCGCCTTGACCTGCTGTGCGCGCTGCGCAGAGAGGTCGTAGCCCCGTGCCAGGGCAGCCTTGCAGGTGCGGCTGTCGGGCGCCTTGCCGACATGCCAGTCACCCGTGCCGGCAGATGCCACAAGCACCTGATCGGCCAGGCCCGCAGTTTGCAGTTGATGACGCAGCACACCTTCGGCAGTGGGCGAACGGCAGATGTTGCCCAGGCACACGAACAGAACGCGCATCAGGCCTCCAGCAAGCGCCGCACGCGCTCCAGGTCTTCCGGGGTGTCGACACCGACGGCGGGCGCTTCGATGGCATCCTCAACGTGGATGCGCACGCCGTGCCAGAGGGCGCGTAGCTGCTCCAGCGCTTCGGTCTGCTCGAGCCAGCACGGGCCCCAGCCGACGAAGTCCTGCAGGAAGCCGACGCGGTAGGCGTACATGCCGATATGACGGCGATAGGGCACGCCTTCCGGTAGCGGGTTGCGGTCCTTGGCGAAGGCATCACGCGCCCACGGCAACGGCGCACGGCTGAACGTCAACGCCAGGCCGTTCTTGTCGCTGACCACTTTGACCGCGTTCGGGTTGAACACGGTTTCCGGCTCATGGATCGGCTCGGCCAGCGTGGCGATGCTGGCTTGCGGGTGGGCCGCCAGGTTGGCAGCCACCTGGTCGATGATCACCGGCGGAATCAATGGCTCGTCGCCCTGCACGTTGACCACGATGGCATCGGCGGACAGCCCCAGGTGGGCGGCGACTTCGGCCAGGCGGTCGGTGCCCGACTCATGGTCGGCACGGGTCATCAGCACCTCGCCGCCGAACGCCTGGCAGGCTTGGACGATGCTGGCGTCGTCGGTGGCGATGACCACGCGGCTGGCGCCACTCTTGCGCGCCTGCTCCCAGACGTGCTGGATCATCGGCTTGCCAGCGATCAGCTGCAAGGGCTTACCCGGCAGACGCGTGGAGCGCAGGCGGGCAGGAATCACAACGGTGAAGTCGACACTCATTTGTCCAGGCGCTCGTCGTCGGTCAGGGTGCGCGCCTCGCTTTCCAGCATCACCGGGATGCCATCGCGAATCGGGTAGGCCAGGCCTGCGCCCTTGCTGATCAGCTCGGTCTTGTCGGCGCTGAGCTTGAGCGGGCCTTTAGTGATCGGGCAGGCCAGGATGTCGAGCAGTTTGGTGTCCATGGAAGCTTCCTTGAGGCCAGGTGGCCGGAAATTGAAAACAGGCTCAGGGCGTGCGCTGGGCCAGCAAACGTTGCAGCTGGCTGTCGAACCAGGCGGCGAAGGCCGGCGTGGGCTGGGCTTCGACAGCCAGGTACCACCAGTCATCAGCGGCGAAGGCCCGGCATTTCACCGCATCCTTCTCGGTCATCACCAACGGCAATGGCGGGCTGAACGCCAGGCGCTCGGCGCTGAATTCGGCGTGGTCGGCGAAGGGGTGCGGCACAGGCTGCCAGTTTAGCTCCAGCAGGGTGTTGAAGAAACGTTGCGGGTTGCCGATACCGGCGACCGCATGCAGGCGCTGGCCTGCGGGAAAGAAATCGAGTTCGCGTCGCTCGCCGCTGCGCAGGTTGACCAGGGCGCTGGGCTGCAGGCGGAACGCGAAGCCATCGCGGCGATCTTCGCTGGCGCCGTTGAACAGTACCGCATCGGCCTCCTGCAGGCGTTCGGCTGGCTCGCGCAAAGGCCCGGCTGGCAGGCAGCGGCCATTGCCCAAGCCGCGGGCCGCATCGATCAGCACCAGCTCCAGGTCTCGCGCCAGGCGATAATGCTGCATGCCGTCGTCACACAGGATGAGGTCCAGCGGCTCGCTGGCCAGCAGCGCCTGCACGGCGCGGGAGCGGTCCGGGTCGATCATCAGCGGCACGCCGGTGCGCTGGACAATCAGTAATGGCTCATCGCCGGCCTGTTCGGCAGACTGCTGCGCCTCGACGCGCCACGGCAGTTGCGGCGGCTTGGCGCCATAACCCCGGCTGACCACGCCCACCTTGAGGCCCTGACGACGGCAATGCTCGATCAGCCAGAGGATCATCGGCGTCTTGCCGGTACCGCCAATGGTGATATTGCCCACCACGATGACCGGTACCGGGGCGCGATAGCTGGCACTTTCACCACTGAGAAACCGCGCACGCTTACGCGTGACCACGCGGCGATACAGGGCCTCCAGCGGACGAAGCAGGACAAGCGCGGGATGCCCGGCATACCAGGCCGCCAGCAGACGGTCGGCGAACGCCATCAAGGCGTCCCCTGCGCCGCCTCGACAGTGGTCATGCGCAGGTGGCTGAAACCGAGCTTGCCGGCAGCATCCATTGCGGTGATCACGGCCTGGTGCGGCGTCTTGCCGTCAGCGCTGATTGCCAGGGGCAACGTGTTGTCGCCACCCGACTCGCGCTCGATGGCCTCGGTCAGGGTGGCCAGGTCGCTCTTGGGCAGCAGGTGGTTGTTCACCGAATACACCCCTTCGGCGCTGATGGTCACTTCCACCAGTTTGTCCTGGTCTGCGGGTGGCTGCTCGGCACTGGCGGCCTCGGGCAGCTCGACGCGCAACTGGGTCTCGCGTGTGAAGGTGGTGGTCACCACGAAGAACAGCAACAGGACGAACACCACGTCGATCAGCGACGCCAAGTTGATGTCGACGTTCTCCCGCTGGCGATTGCGCCGGAACTTCACGCCTTGCCTCCGGCCACTTCGACTTCGCGGTCGCCCTGGATGACTTCCACCAGCTTGATCGCTTCCTGCTCCATGCCCACCACCAGCTCATCGATGCGCCGCAGCAGGAAACGGTGGAAGAACACGGCAGGGATACCGACCATCAGGCCGGCCGCGGTGGTGACCAGGGCTTTGGAGATACCGCCCGCCAGCACGGCGGCATTGGCGGTCACCTGCGAACCCATGAAGGCGCTGAAGATGTCGATCATGCCCAGTACGGTGCCCAGCAGGCCGAGCAGCGGGGCCATGGCGGCGATGGTACCGAGGGTGCTGATGTAACGCTCGAGTTCGTGAATGACGCGCGAGGCGGCCTCTTCGATGCACTCTTTCATGATCTCGCGGCCATGGCGCGAGTTGGCCAGGCCGGCAGCGAGGATCTCGCCCAGGGGCGAGTCGGCGCGCAGGGCCTTGAGCTTGTCACTGGTGAGCTGCTTGTCCTTGATCCACATCCATACCTGGCCCAGCAGGTGCGGCGGCGTGACACGGCTGGCGCGCAGGGTCCACAGGCGCTCGACGACGATAGCCATGGCGGCGATGGAGCTCAGAATGATCGGCAGCATCATCCAACCGCCGGACTTGACCAATTCCCACACAGTAAACGCCCCTTCGGAAAAAGGCCGCCACTCTACCATACGCACGCCGAGGGCTCATCTGCCGAAGGTCAGGGAATTGGCGTCACGTCGCGCCAGAAACGGCGCTGTGCTCGCACCCCTTCAACCTCGCCCTGGCTGCCCAGCAGCAAGCGCAACGCGCCTTCCCGCGCCGTGTCATGAATCGCCAACCCATGCTGTCGATAGCGCGCCACCACCTGCGCATGGGGGTGGCCGAAGCCATTGTTGCGGCCGCGCGAAATCATTACCCCACGCGGCGCGGTGGCACGGATGAATGCTTCGGTGGACGAACTGCGGCTGCCATGATGCGGCGCCTGCAGCCAATCGATGGATTGCACCGGATGGTCGGCCAGCCACGCGCTCTCGGCGCCGGCCTCCATGTCACCGGCCAGCAGCAGGCGCTCGCCCTGCGCTTCGACCAACAGCACACAAGAGCGATCATTGCTGCCCTGCCCTTCGTCCCAGTGCCACAGCGAAAAACGCACGCCATCCCATTCCCAACTGTCCTGGCTGACGCACGGTTGCGCCGACAACGGCTCGGCAAGCGCCGGCGCCTCACCACTGAGCACCCGCGCCACCGGCAGGCCACGAGCGACCGCCAGCGCACCACCCGCATGGTCGGCGTGGGCATGACTGATCAGCATCAGGTCCAGTTGCTTCACACCCAGCTTGTACAACGTCGGCAGCACCACACGCTCGCCAATGTCGACGTCGCCCCGCGCCGGGCCCGCGTCGTACAGCAAGGCGTGATGACGCGTGCGCAGCAACACCGCCAAGCCCTGGCCGACGTCCAGGTGCCAGACCTCCACCTGCCCGTGCGGCAGGGTGTCTTTCGGCACCCACAGGGCCAACAACATGACGCCACCCAGGCCGCGCAATGGCAAACCACGCGGCAGCAGCACCAGCAGCGCCCCCAGGCAGACCAGGAACCAGGCCCAGAGCGGCAGGGCCGGCGGCAGCCAAGCCGGGCGCCAGCCCGCCAAGACCGCCAACGCCCGCAGCAGGCCATCCAGCAGCCCTCCCGCCAGCCACAGCAACGCCTCGCCAACGCCTGCCAACGGCAGTAGCAAGGTACCGAGCAGCGCCAACGGCAAGACCGCCAGACTGATCCAGGGCACCGCCACCAGGTTGGCCAGCGGTGCGCTCAGGCTGACCGGCAGCCCGGTGGCCAACAATGCTGGCAGCAAACCCACCGCGATCACCCACTGGGCGCGGGTCCATGCCTGCCATGGGCGCCAGCCGCCCAGGCGGGCACTGAAGCAGTAGACAAGGATGGCCACTGCAGCGAACGACAACCAGAAACCCGGCAGCAAGGCGGCCAGCGGCTCGATGATCAGCACCAGGTCAAGCGCTGCCAGCAAGGGGAAGAACGCTCCCAGGTGGCGAAAGCGCAAGCGCCACAGCAGCACCACCGCCAACATCAGGCAGGCGCGTTGCACCGGCACCCCGGCGCCGGCCAACCAACCGTAGGCCAGCGCCGCCGCCAGGGCCAGGCCACACGCCCATGGCAGCCAAGGCAAGCGCCGCGGCCATAGGCCCCAGCGCGCCAGCACCGCCACGAGCCCGTAAAGTAGCGCGGCCACGAGGCCGATATGCTGCCCGGAGATCACCAGCAAATGCACGGTGCCCGTGGCCTGGAGGACTTGCCAGTCGCTGCGGGCCAACCCCGAACCATCGCCGAGCACCAACGCCACCAACGCCGCTTCCCGGCCATTGGCCTCGACGGCCAACAGACGCTGGCGCAGTGCGTCGCGCCAACCCGGCGCCTGCGTTTCAAGCAACTGGCCGGCCTTGACCGTGCCAGTTGCGCCAATTCGCCGCGCCAGCAGTTGCGCCTCACGGTCAGGCCCGTGGGGGTTCAGCAACCCAGCTGGCCGCTGCAGCGTCACCGCAAGGCGCCAACGCTCGCCCGATCGTACTGGCGGGCCATCGAACCAACTCAGCTGCAGACGCGAAGGCAGCTCGGCGCGGCGCGACTGGGGTTGCGCCAACTCAAAGCGCACGCCCTGTCCGGTCTGGCCTGGCAGCCCTACCACCTCGCCCTCCAGCCACAGCGTACGGCCATCGAGCTGCGGCGCCAGACGCTGGTTCAGCGCCTCCTGCGCCGACCAGCAGGCCCAACACAAACCCAGCAGGAAACAGCCCACCGGCCACCCCCGCGAGCACAGGCAAAGCAGCCCGCCGCAGAGCAGCAGCCATAGCCATCCGACCGACGGCAATGCGGGTATAAGGCCCAGGCACAACAGCCCGAGTGCCAGCGCAAGCATCCCTGTGCGCATGAGGTAGAGCTCCAGAAGCACAATCGCTTACTGAGGCATAGCTGAAATGCCGGTCAGGCTCGCTCAACAATTGTCACAAACTCTGAACGAGCCTGCCTTGGAATCAAGGCATACTGCCTCGATCAACGCGCCAGGAGCCTACATGCCGCGCCGACTTTTCAAACGGTACATGCCGGATCCAACCAGCATCAGGGAACACAAGTCCCTGCGCTTTTTCGGCAAGTTGCTGCACGACCCGAACCTCTGGCACCTGAACCGCCATTCGGTGGCGCGGGCCATGGGCGTAGGCCTGTTCGCGGCGTTGATCCCGATTCCGATGCAGATGCTGCTGGCGGCGGCGCTGGCCATTCCGGTCCGTGGCAACCTGCCGATCGCAGTCAGCCTGGTGTGGCTAACCAACCCGTTGACCATGCCTCCGGTGTTCTTCGTCACCTACATGACCGGCGCCTGGCTGATGCAGGTGCCACCACGCACCTTGCCCGACGAACTGACCTTCGAATGGATCACCAACCAGCTGGCCACGCTGTGGCAGCCGTTCCTGCTGGGTTCGGTGGTGTGCGGGGTGGTGCTGGGCATCGCTGCCTACTTCACCACCATGCTGTACTGGCGCTGGTGGGTTGGCCGGCAGTGGCGCCGGCGCAAGCAAAAGGCTTCAGGCGCGCATGCCGCGGCCGCTGACCAGCAGGCGAATGCACAGCAGATAGAGCAGCGCAGTGGCCACCAGCATGAAGGTGATCGCCGTCCCAATGCTGATGTCCGACACCCCTAGGATGCCGTAGCGGAACGAGTTGACCATGTGCAGTACCGGGTTGGCCAACGACACGGTCTGCCAGAACGGTGGCAGCAGGTTGATCGAGTAGAACACCCCACCCAGGTAGGTCAGGGGTGTCAGCACGAAGGTCGGGATGATCGAGATATCGTCGAAATTGCGCGCGAACACCGCATTGACGAAGCCCAGCAGCGAGAAGATGGTGGCGGTCAACAGCACCACGATCACCGTCACGCCCAAGTGATGCACCTGCAGGTCGGTGAAGAACATCGACAGGATGGTCACGATCACCCCTACCGCCAAACCTCGGAGCACACCGCCCAGCACATAGCCGACAAGAATGGTATGCGGCGACACCGGCGACACCATCAGCTCTTCGATCGAGCGCTGGAACTTGCTGCCGAAGAAGCTCGACACCACGTTGCCGTAGGAGTTGGTGATCACCGACATCATGATCAGCCCCGGCACGATGTACTGCATGTAGGTGAAACCACCCATGTCGCCGATCTGACGACCGATCAGGTTACCGAAGATGACGAAGTACAGGACCATGGTGATCGCCGGCGGCAGCAGGGTCTGCGGCCAGATGCGCAGGAAACGTCGTACTTCGCGGTAGACGATGGTGTTCAGGGCGACCCAGTTGGTGCGCAGTTCCACACTCATATGGCCACCTTCGACAGGTTTTTTTCCACCAGGGACACGAACAGCTCCTCGAGTCGGTTGGTCTTGTTGCGCAGGCTCTGCACCTCGATGTTCTGCAGCGCCAGCTGGCCGAACAGCGCGGTGATGCCGATGTCTTTTTCCACCTGCACTTCCAGGGTGTGCGGTGTCAGCAGCCGGCAGGGGTAGCCTTGCAGGGTCGGTGCCTGGGCCAGGTCCTGCTTGAGGTCAAGCACGAAGGTCTCCACGTGCAGCTTGCCCAGTAGCTTGCGCATGCTGGTGTTCTCGACGATGGTGCCGTGGTCGATGATGCCGATGTTGCGGCACAGCTGCTCGGCTTCTTCCAGGTAGTGGGTGGTCAGGATGATGGTGATGCCTTTCTGGTTGAGCTCGGTGAGGAAGCTCCACATCGAACGGCGCAGCTCGATGTCCACCCCGGCGGTAGGTTCGTCGAGAATCAGCAGGCGCGGCTCGTGGATCAGTGCCCGGGCGATCATCAGCCGGCGCTTCATGCCGCCGGACAGCGAACGCGACTGCACGTCACGCTTGTCCCACAGGCCCAACTGGGTCAGATACTGCTCGGCACGCTCCTTGGCCAGCTTGGGCGGGATGCCATAGTAACCGGCCTGGGTCACGACGATGTCGAAGGTCTTCTCGAACTGGTTGAAGTTGAACTCCTGCGGGACCACGCCCAGGCAGCGCTTGAGCGCCGCCGGTTCACGGTCCAGGTCATGGCCGAACACGTTCACCGTGCCGCTGGTCTTGTTGACCAGGGTCGAGAGGATGCCGATGGTGGTGGACTTGCCGGCGCCATTGGGGCCGAGCAAGGCGAAGAAGTCACCTTCGGCAACCTCCAGGTCGATGCCCTTGAGGGCCTGGAAGCCGTTGCCGTAGGTCTTGGTCAGCTGTCGGATGGACAGGGCGGAACTCATAGCGGGTCACGTACCGAGTAAAGAATGGTTCAGGACACGCCAGGCGAAGTCACTGGCGCAGTGAGTGCGGCCATGGTGCAAGGCCAGGCCGCACAAGTACAGTCACATCTATTGATAATGACTATCGAAGCAGGGTCAGGTCAGCGCGGTCATCACCGCTGCCTGGTAGGCCGGACGCCGTTTCAGGCGTTCGTACCAGGCTTCGAGGTGGTGCATGGCCGGGCGTTCGATGGGCATTTCGAACCAGGCGTAGGCGAAGCTCCCAAGTGGGATGTCGCCCATGCCGATCTGGTCACCGGAAAGGTAAGGCTGATGCGCCAGGGTTTCGTCGGCAATCGACAGCAATTGGGCGCACTGCTTGTGCGCAGCGTTGATTGCCACCCAGTCGCGCTGATCCTCGGGCGTGCGCAGCAGGCCCCAGAACAGCGGGCGGAACGGGATGGCGAACGATGAGGTGGTCCAGTCCATCCACTTGTCGGCCAGTGCGCGCTGGCGCGGGTCGTCCAGGTACCAGCCCTGCTCGGCACCGTATTCGGCACAGAGGTAGCGGACGATGGCATTGGACTCCCACAGCACCAGGTCGCCATCTTCGAGCATGGGCACCAGGCCGTTGGGGTTGCGGGCGCGATATTGCGGCTCGTTGACCACGCCAAAGGCGCCGCCGGCGTCGATGGATTCGAAATCCAGGCCCAGCTCGTGGGCGATCCATAGTGCCTTGCGCACATTGCTCGAATTCTTGCGGCCCCAGATCTTCAGCATGGCAACGTCCTTATGAAATGCGGTGAGCGGACAGTCTACTCCAGAGCTCTGTCGCCTGTACTGGCCCAATCGCCGGCAAGCTGGCTCCCACAAGAACCCCACTGTGCGAGCCAGCTTGCCGGCGATTGGGCCAGTACAGGCGCTGATGAACTGAAACTCCCACCGCCACACCCTGTCACTGTTCTGACAGTGCCGCTCATTGCGTTGCGTCTAAGCTCTGTGGGACGGCCCAAACCCCTGGTTCCAAGGAGGACCGATTATGTTGCTGTTGTGGTTGGTAGTGCTGGTGATCGGCGCGGCATACCTCACGCACCGGCGCCTGGCGCCCTTGCAGATTCTCGGCATCATGGCGGCCTACGTGCTGCTCATGGGTATCTTCAGCACCGCCCCCGGCTGGCTGCTGACCCTGATCTGGGCCATCCTGGCGGTGAAAGTCGCCCTGGTGGCGCTGCCGGAATGGCGGCGCAAGGTGTTCACCGGCCCGGTGTTCAAATGGTTTCAGCGCACCCTGCCGCCGATGTCGCAGACCGAACGCGAAGCGATCGACGCCGGCACCGTCTGGTGGGACGGCGAGCTGTTCAGCGGCCGCCCCGACTGGCGCACCCTGCTTGATTACCCAGCACCGAAGCTGAGCGATGAAGAGCAGGCATTCATCGATGGGCCAACAGAACAACTGTGCGCGATGGTCAGCGACTGGCAGATCGGCCAGGACCTGGACTTGCCCGCAGAAGCCTGGGCCTTCATCAAAGAGCACGGCTTCTTCGCCCTGATCATCCCCAAGGAGTACGGCGGCAAGGGCTTCTCCGCCTACGCCCACTCCCAGGTAGCGATGAAATTGGCCACCCGCAGTGGCGACCTGGCCTCCACGGTGATGGTCCCCAACTCCCTGGGCCCAGCCGAGCTGCTGCTGCACTACGGCACCGACGAGCAGCGCAACCACTATCTGCCCCGCCTGGCCCGCGGCGATGAAATCCCCTGCTTCGCCCTCACCGGCCCGTTGGCCGGTTCCGACGCAGGCGCCATGCCCGACACCGGCGTCATCTGCAAAGGCCAGTGGCAAGGTGAAGAAGTCATCGGCTTGCGCCTGAACTGGGAAAAGCGCTACATCACCCTCGGCCCGGTAGCCACGCTGCTCGGCCTGGCTTTCAAAGCCTACGACCCGGAACACCTGCTTGGTGAGGAAGAAGAACTGGGCATCAGCCTTGCGCTGATTCCCACCGACACACCCGGCGTGGAAATCGGCAAGCGCCACCTGCCCCTGGGTGCCGCTTTCATGAATGGCCCCAACAGCGGCAAGGACGTTTTCGTGCCGCTGGACTTCCTCATCGGCGGCAAGGCGATGCTCGGCAAGGGCTGGATGATGCTGATGAATTGCCTGTCGGTGGGCCGCTCGATCTCGTTGCCTGCAGTAGGTACCGGCGCCGCCAAATATACCAGCCTGGTCACCGGCCAGTACGCCAACATCCGCGAACAGTTCAACGTGCCACTGGCGGCCTTCGAAGGCATCCAGGAGTCGATGGCGCGCATCGGCGGCAACGCCTGGCTGATGGACAGTGCCCGCTTGCTGACCGCCAAGGCGGTGGACCTGGGCGAAAAGCCGTCGGTGCTGTCGGCGATTCTCAAGTATCACCTGACCGAACGCGGCCGCGAATGCATCCAGCACGCCATGGACGTGCACGGCGGCAAGGGCATCATCATGGGCCCGAACAACTACCTTGGGCGTAACTGGCAGGGTGCGCCGATCTTCATCACGGTCGAGGGGGCCAACATCCTCTCGCGCAACCTGATGATCTTCGGCCAGGGCGCCATCCGCTGCCACCCGTTCGTGCTCAAGGAAATGGCCTTGGCCGGGCGAGAGGACCGCGACCAGGCGCTGAAGGAGTTCGACGACCTGCTGATGAAACACATCATGTTCGCCGCCGGCAACGCTGCCAGCACACTGATCTTCGGGCTGGGCCTGGGGCGCTTGGAACGCGTGCCGGGTGATGCGTTGAGCCAAGGTTACTTCCGTGCCCTGAACCGCCAGGCCGCCGCTTTCGCCCTGCTGGCGGACCTGTCGATGATGTTGCTGGGCGGCGCCCTCAAACGCCGGGAACGGCTGAGTGCAAGACTGGGTGATGTGCTCAGCCACCTGTACTTGTCATCGGCCGCACTCAAGCGCTACCACGACCTGGGCTCGCCGGAACATATGCAGCCACTGCTGCGCTGGGCCATGGAAGAGAGCCTGGGCCAGGCAGAACGTGCACTGGACCGCCTGCTGGACAACTTCCCCAACCGTTTTGTCGGCTGCGCACTGCGGGTACTGGTATTCCCGTTTGGGCGGTGCCACACCGGCCCGAGCGATGAGCTGGACGCCGAAGTAGCAGCGCTGATCGGCCGCAGCAAGGGTGATCCGGCACTGGAGGAATTGCTTGCCGGTTGCTTCAGGCCGCAGGCTGAAGGCGACCCGGTGGCGGCCCTGCAGCGGGCGAGCGATCTGCTGGATGAAGCGGTACCGTTGCACAAGGCGCTGCATCAGGCGACCAAGGACGGCAAGCTGAAACCGGCACCTGGGCAATCGGCGATCGATGCGGCAATCGAAAACGGTGTGCTGCAGCCGGGTGAAGGCCAGCGGCTGCATGAAGCAGAGAAGGCCCGCCGCCTGGTGATCGATGTGGATGCGTTCGACAAGGAAGAGTTATTGCCTGAACAGGGCAAGGTTCGCTGAAACAGAGGGGCCGCTTTGCGGCCCTATCGCCGGCAAGCCGGCTCCCACAGGAGCGCAGTGCATTCAGAGGCCGGTACCCTCTGCACATCCCCATACCCGTCCCAACCGGCGTATACTCCGCCCCCCGTTTCAACCACCCGAGGTCCGCCACCATGGCCAACCCCCACCTGGAATACCACCTGCAACTGCTCAATCACCTGCGTACCATTCTGGTCGCTCTAGGTGAAGCCGACCAGGTACCGGAGGAAAGCCACGCCCTGTTCCTAGAACGCTTCGACGAGTTGCTGACCCTGCTGCCGCAAGATCCACTGGAAAGCCAGTACCTGGGCCAGGACCTGATCTGCCAGGTGATCCAGCGCTATCCGCAGATCGCCCACCTGGTGCCCCGCGACCTGCTGTGGTTCTTTGCCGGCGACTGCCTGCACTTCATGCCCGACGAGGAGCTTGATATGTACCAGCAGCTGGAAGAACGTCGCTATGAAGCCGAGCAGAATGACGAACCGTTCGATTGGCACCTGGAAAAGCAACTGATGAGCACGCCGCCCCAGGGTGGCACGCACTGATCAGTGCCGAAGGCATGAAGTTGCGCTGAAACAGGCGCAGCTTCTGCCTAGGGCTCATTGTGCAGGGCAAAAAAAAACGCCACCTCGTAAGAGATGGCGTTTTCTGATTTGGAGCGGGAAACGAGACTCGAACTCGCGACCCCGACCTTGGCAAGGTCGTGCTCTACCAACTGAGCTATTCCCGCAATTTGAAGCTTTACCGCTAATCGGCGTGAAGCGCCATGAAGACCTTCACCACCACTGCACCGTGCGAACGCCACAGTATTTAAACTGGAGCGGGAAACGAGACTCGAACTCGCGACCCCGACCTTGGCAAGGTCGTGCTCTACCAACTGAGCTATTCCCGCAAATGGCGTCCCCTAGGGGACTCGAACCCCTGTTACCGCCGTGAAAGGGCGGTGTCCTAGGCCACTAGACGAAGGGGACACACAACACTTTTCAGTGCACCAGCTATTGAACCTCACGATTCAACCTGGATTTTCTTTTCCTGCCCCGCCGTGAGGCGTTGCCGGAGAAACTGGAGCGGGAAACGAGACTCGAACTCGCGACCCCGACCTTGGCAAGGTCGTGCTCTACCAACTGAGCTATTCCCGCATTGGCGTCCCCTAGGGGACTCGAACCCCTGTTACCGCCGTGAAAGGGCGGTGTCCTAGGCCACTAGACGAAGGGGACACGCTACAAGCATTGCTGCTTGCTTTCACTCCCTGCCGCGTTTCGCTGTGTGCTTTACGCTGCAAGTGGCGCGCATTCTATGGATGCCGTGAAAGGTCGTCAACCCTTTTCTATAAATTTATTTAAATCAATGACTTCGCTCTTTATAGAGGGTGATGGCGAGAGGCGCCCAAGGATTGGCGTTGATTTTCTGACGGCCTGGACGCAAAGTGCCATCACTGAAGAAATCCGGCGACGAGCCGACACAGTGTCACGTGGCGACCTGCCTGGCGTGTTCGCTACACTCTCAATGTAAAACTTCCTGATGAGGCGTTAACGGTGACACCACTTCTGATCACACTGCTCATCGTTGCGGGTATCGCGTTGCTGATCGTGATCGGCTACCTCAACAACGTGGTCGAGAACAGCAAACTGGAACGCGCGCGGCTGAAGATCGAACTCGCCGACCGCGTGCGCCGCTGTGGCGAAATCACCGAAACCTTCCCCGGCCAGTTCATGACTCCGGCCCTCAAGCTGCTGCTGGCGCGCCTGGAACTGAGCCTCAACCAGCGGCAACTGGCGCTGGACAAGCACAATGCCCAACTCAAGGCACGCATTGCCGAACTGGAAGATTTGATCGGCCAGGGCGAGCGGATTCCGGTGAACAATCCACCTAGTCCGATCCAGACCGAGGTCAAGGCCAAGGATGTGCGCTTCCTGCTCGAAGCCCTGCACACCCAGATCGTCAAGGCGACCCAGGAGAATGTGCTGCAGAATGCCGAGGGCAAGCATTGGGTCAAGGAGATTCGCCATCTGCTGGTGCTGCTGCACATCGAGTTCTTCAACAACCTCGGCCAGCAGGCGCTGCAGCAAGAGCAGCCGGGTCAGGCGCGCCTGGCGTTCGAGCGGGGGGTGCAGTACCTGCGCAAGCAGCCTGAGCCGAAGGTATATGAAGAGCAGCTGACTTATCTTGAGAAGCTGCTGGCAAGGGCCAATGCCCAGGTGCTGGACAAGATGGAGCCAGCCGAGAACGAACAGAACGAACTGACCGAGGGGCTCAAGACCGATGAGGACGAGACCTGGAAGAAGCGGGTGATCTACGACTGAGTTCTCCTGCACCGGCCTCATCGCGTATGAATCCGCTCCTACAGGTTCATCGCCGACCCGGTAGATGCGGATTCATCCGCGATGAGGCCGGCACAGGCAAAGCCTCAATCAGCAGTCAGTCAATTCCAGAAAGATCGCCACCAACCGCTCCAGCCCCACCTGGTCTGCCTCACTGAAACGCGCCAGCTTAGGGCTGTCCAGGTCCAGCACGCCAATCAACCTGCCCTCTTTCACCAGCGGAATCACCAGCTCGCTGTTCGACGCACTGTCACAGGCGATATGCCCGGGGAAGGCATGCACGTCCTCCACCCGCTGGGTCTGCCGGGTAGCCGCCGCCGCACCACACACGCCCTTGCTGAACGGAATACGCACACAGGCCACCTGCCCCTGGAACGGGCCAAGCACCAGCTCTTCGTTGCGGTTGAGGTAGAACCCTGCCCAGTTCAGGTCGTCCACCTGGTTATAGAGAAACGCCGAGAACTGCGCGGCATTGGCGATGAAGTCGCGCTCGTCGGCGAACAGCGCTTGTACTTGCGCCGCCAGCAGGTTGTAGCCGTCGAGGCCGGCGCCACTGGCATTGAGGTCGATCATTTATTTCTGCTCCAACAATTGCAGCCCGACCCAGTAGCGGGCGAACTGATAGGCACAACGGCCATTACGGTTGCCGCGGCCGGTGGCCCAGCGCACGGCGAGGATGTCGAGTTCTTCGCTGCGCTGCCATTGAAGGCCCGCAGCCTGGGCGAGCTGGCCGATCCAGTGCTCGACCACATCGAGGAAGTGTTCCTGGGTGAAGGGGTAGAACGACAGCCACAGGCCGAAACGGTCGGACAGGGCGATCTTGTCTTCCACCGCTTCGCTGGGGTGCAGTTCGCCGTCGACGCGCTTCCAGTTCTCGTTGTCGCTTTCCTTCTCCGGCACCAGGTGGCGACGGTTGGAGGTGGCGTACAGCAGCACGTTGTCCGGCGCCTGCTCCAGCGAGCCGTCGAGCACGCTCTTGAGCACCCGGTAGTCGCCCTCCCCGGCTTCGAACGACAGGTCGTCGCAGAACAGAATGAAACGCTGCGGCAATTTTTGCAGTTGCTCGACCACCCGTGGCAGGTCGGCCAGGTGATCGCGCTCGATCTCGATCAGGCGCAGCCCGGCGCCGGCGTGCTCGGCCAGCAAGGCGCGTACCAGCGACGATTTGCCGGTGCCGCGCGAGCCCCACAACAAGGCGTGGTTGGCCGGCAGGCCGTGGATGAACTGGTGGGTGTTGCGACCGAGCTGGTCGCGTTGCTTGTCAACACCGATCAGGTCGGTCAGGCGGATGTCCAGGCTGACTTCCAGCGGCATCAGGTAGCCCGTGCGGCCATCGCGCTGCCAGCGGGCGGCCAGGGTGCTGGACCAGTCGATGGTCGGGCGTGGCGCTGGCAACAGCGGTTCGAGACGCGCCAGCACCGATTCTGCGCGTTCCAGGAAAGCGTTCAAGCGAGCGTCCATGAGGACTCCTTCAGATTTCAGTTCTTTGGGGCCGCTTTGCGCCCCATCGCCGGCAAGCCGGCTCCCACAGGGTCTGCATGAGTTCCAGGTGGGAGCCGGCTTGCCGGCGATGGGCCGCGTAGCGGCCCCCTCATCAGCGATCAACTGAAATGAATAGACAGACCCGCCAGCAGCCGGGGCTGATCGGCTATGCTTGCGCAGCGCAAGGGACGTGAAACCGGCTCGGGACTCATGGATATCAAGTTCACCAATCGCCTGTCATACAAGCAAGCCCGGTTGACAGTCCTGGTCGGCTTCATCCTGGGTACATTGCTCAGTCTCATCCAGATCGGCATCGATTATGCCAGCGAAGACGCATCCATCAACCGCGAAGTGCAGGCGCTGCTGCAAATCAGCCACAACCCGGCCTCGCGCATCGCCTACAACATCGATTCGGAACTGGCCCTGGAACTGACCCGCGGCCTGCTGCAATCGCCTGCGGTCATCCGCGCCCGGCTGATCGACAACAACGAGACCGTGCTGGCCGATGTCGAGCGCCCGCGCTTGCAAGATAGCTACCGCCCGCTGAGCGACTTCCTGTTCGGCGACCAGCGCCAGTTCCAGGACCGGCTGTACCTGGCGCACATGCCACAGGATTACCTCGGCACCCTGTACCTGCAGGTGGACACCTTCGCCTTCGGCAGCCGCTTCCTCGACCGCGCCGAGGTCACGCTGCTCAGCGGCTTCGTCCGCAGCCTGGTGCTGACCGGGATCCTCCTCGGCCTGTTCTATCTGATGCTGACCAAGCCCCTGGTGACGGTGATCGGCGCCCTCAGCGGCGGCGACCCGCGCCAGCCCCGGCAAACCCGCGTGGAATGCCCGCCCGGCCACGAGCTGGACGAGATCGGCGTGCTGGTCAAGGTCGCCAACCAGCAGTTCGTCAGCATGGCCACCGAGATCCAGCAGCGGCGCAGCGCGGAAAATCGCCTGACCGACTACCTCAACGAGCTGGAAAACATCGTTTCGGCGCGCACCGACGAACTCAAGGCCAGCAACGCCCGCCTCAGCCAGTCCAACCAGGAGCTGGAAGAAGCGCGCCAGCGCGCCCTCGACATGGCGCAGGCGCGGGCGGCGTTTCTGGCCAACATGAGCCACGAGATCCGCACCCCGCTCAACGGCATGCTCGGCATGATCGCCCTGGCCCTGGACAGCCCGCTGGCCAGCGAGCCGCGCCAGCAACTGGCAATCGCCCACGACTCGGGCAAGGTGCTGGTGGAGTTGCTCAACGATATCCTCGACCTGTCCAAATTCGATGCCGGGCAACTGGAGCTCGAGCGCATCCCGTTCGACATGGGCGCGATGGTTGAAGACACCGCCAACCTGCTCTCGCAGAACGCCGCCCAGAGCGTCGAGCTCACCTGCCTGATCGCCAGCGACTTCCCAAGCTCGGTGCTAGGCGACCCGACCCGGGTGCGCCAGGTGGTCAGCAACCTGCTGTCAAACGCCCTCAAGTTCACCCGCTTCGGGCGCGTCGACATCCGCTTGGTGCGCATCGTAGCCGGCGTGCGCCTGGAGGTGAGCGATACCGGCATCGGCATCCCCGAGGAAGCCCAGGCGCGGATCTTCCAGCCGTTCGCCCAGGCCGGGGCGGGCATCACCCGCCAGTATGGAGGTACAGGCCTGGGGCTGACCCTGACCCATAACCTGTGCAAGGCCATGCAAGGGCGCCTGCATATCTACTCCGAGCCCGGCTTTGGCAGCCGCTTCAGCGCCGAGCTGCCGTTGCTTACTCACACCGAAGCCATCGCTCCTGCGCCGCTGCATGGCCGAGTGGTAGCCCTGAGCGGCGCCGCCAGTGGCCTCAGCGAACTGCTGCAGAGCCTGCTGCCGCGCTGGGGGCTGAGCTACCAGCGCCACGACAGTGTCGCCAGCTTGCCCGCCGACGCCATCGACCTGCTCATCACCGATGACATCGACCACCTGCTGCAACTGCGCCCCGCGCTGCAGGCGCCGATCCTGCTGGTGACCGCGTACGGCAACTTCCTGCCTGCCGAGCAGTCGGCGCAACTGGCGCCACTGCACCAGCTGGCACGCCCCCTGGCGCGCAATACCTTGTACCAGACATTGCGCCGCACCCTCCAGGGCCAGGCGCCGGAGCACCCGCTGGCCGCCCCGACGCTCAATACCGAAGACGGTCGCGCACGCATCCTGCTGGTGGAGGACAACCCGGTGAACCAATTGGTGGCCAAAGGCATGCTGGCCAAGCTCGGCTGCCAGGTAACGCTGGCCACCCAGGGCGCCGAGGCCCTGGAGCTGCTGGCGCAGGAAGATTTCGACCTGGTGCTGATGGACTGCAACATGCCGGTCATGGACGGCTACGAGGCCAGCCGGCGCATCCGCCAGAGCGGCCGCTGGCCCGACCTGCCAATCGTCGCGCTTACCGCCAATGCCATGCCCGAAGAGCGCGAGCGCTGCCGCGCAGCGGGCATGAACGACTATCTGGCCAAGCCGTTCCGCCGCGAAGAGCTACTGGCACTGATCGACCATTGGGTGCCGATCAGCGGCTGAGCAGGCGCTCGATATCCGTTTCCAGGGCCTGGGGCTTGGTGGTGGGAGCGTAGCGCGTGACCTTGCCAGTGGCCGGGTCGACCAGGAACTTGGTGAAGTTCCACTTGATCTTCTGCGACCCCAGCAGGCCCGGCGCACGCTGCTTGAGCTCGACGAACAACGGGTGCGCGCCGGGGCCGTTGACCTCGATCTTGCGAAACAGCGGGAAGCTCACGCCGAAGTTGCGCTCGCAGAACTGCGCGATCTCACGTGCCTCACCCGGTTCCTGCTTGCCGAACTGGTTGCAGGGAAAGCCCAGCACCACCAGGCCGCGCTCGCGGTAATCCTGCCAGAGCTGCTCCAGGCCTTTGTACTGCGGGGTGAAGCCGCACTGGCTGGCGGTGTTGACCACCAGCAGCGCCTTGCCCGGGAAGTCGCCCAGCACCTTGTGCTCGCCGCCCAGGGTCACGCAGGGAATGTCCAGCATCGATGCGGCCATGATCAGGCTCCGTCGCGGGGTTTGAAGTCCAGGCACACCGAGTTGATGCAGTAGCGCAGGCCGGTCGGCTTTGGGCCGTCGGGGAATACGTGACCCAGGTGGGCATCGCACTGGGCGCAGGTGACCTCGGTGCGGATCATGCCGTGGGAGGTGTCACGGATCTCGACCATCGCGCTTTCCTCGATCGGTGCATAGAAGCTTGGCCAGCCGCAGCCGGAATCGAACTTGGTCTGCGAGTCGAACAGCGGCAGGTCACAGCAGATGCAGTGGAACACACCGGCGCGGCGCTCGCTGTTGTACTTGCCGGTGAACGGCCGCTCGGTACCCTTCAGGCGGCACACCTGGTACTGCTCCGGGTCGAGCATTTCACGCCATTCATCCAGGGTTTTTTCGATCTTTTGCATGTGGGAACCTCGGCAGGCTGAATTTCACCTCACGCCGTCTTTTCCAGGGCGCGGGTGGCACGTATATTAGTTGGCTTCGTGTGCAAGGCTCCAAGTCTGGCACCCGCGCCCTGCCCTTTCAAACCTTTCGACGGCGGCGCACCGCGTATTCTCAATCGGGATCACATCATGCAGTTCAGCAAATCGAACAAGCTCGCCAATGTCTGCTACGACATTCGCGGCCCAGTGCTCAAGCACGCCAAACGCCTGGAAGAGGAAGGCCATCGCATCCTCAAGCTGAACATCGGCAACCCGGCGCCGTTTGGCTTCGAGGCGCCGGACGAAATCCTTCAGGATGTGATCCGCAACCTGCCCACCGCCCAGGGCTACAGCGATTCCAAAGGGCTGTTCAGCGCCCGCAAGGCGGTGATGCAGTACTGCCAGCAGAAGGAAATCGAAGGCGTCACCATCGAGGACATCTACCTCGGCAACGGCGTTTCCGAGCTGATCGTCATGTCGATGCAGGCGCTGCTCAACAACGGCGACGAAGTGCTGATCCCGGCCCCGGACTACCCGCTGTGGACCGCCGCCGTGAGCCTGGCCGGCGGCAAGCCGGTGCACTACCTGTGCGACGAGCAGGCCGACTGGTTCCCTGACCTGGAAGACATCAAGGCCAAGATCACCCCGAACACCAAGGCCCTGGTGATCATCAACCCGAACAACCCGACCGGTGCGGTGTACTCCAAAGAGCTACTGCTGGGCATGCTGGAGCTGGCTCGCCAGCACAACCTGGTGGTGTTCTCCGACGAGATCTACGATAAGATCCTCTATGACGAAGCCGTGCACATCAGCACCGCCTCGCTGGCCCCGGACCTGCTGTGCCTGACGTTCAACGGCCTGTCCAAGTCGTACCGAGTGGCCGGTTTCCGCTCTGGCTGGCTGATCATCTCCGGGCCCAAGCACCACGCCCAGAGCTATATCGAAGGCATCGACATGCTGGCCAACATGCGCCTGTGCGCCAACGTGCCGGCCCAGCATGCCATCCAGACCGCCTTGGGCGGCTACCAGAGCATCAACGACCTGGTGCTGCCGCCTGGCCGCCTGCTGGAGCAGCGCAACCGCACCTACGAGCTGCTCAATGAAATTCCGGGCGTGAGCTGCGTGAAGCCGATGGGCGCGCTGTATGCCTTCCCGCGTATCGACCCTAAAGTCTGCCCGATCCTCAATGACGAGAAGTTCGCGCTGGATCTGTTGCTGTCTGAAAAGCTGCTGATCGTCCAGGGTACTGCGTTCAACTGGCCGTGGCCGGATCACTTCCGTGTGGTGACCTTGCCGCGAGTGGATGATCTGGAAGCGGCGATTGGCCGAATTGGCAACTTCCTGCGCACATATTCGCAGTAAGTACTGGCCTCATCGCCGGCAAGCCGGCTTCCACAGTGCCTGTGGGAGCCGGCTTGCCGGCGGTTGAGCTGCAAAGCAGCCCCTTACACCCCCAAAGAAAGTTTCTTACATCCTGCAACGCTCTAGCTCACAGCCCCCGCCACATCCTCTGCCATACTCCGCCGTACACAGTTTGAAATAGTCGCCCGATTGAAACCGTGCGATCAGCCCCTTATATACCCCGCATACGCAACAACCCTTCCGTCAGGAGAACGTAACAACCATGATGCGCATTCTGTTGTTTGTAGCCACCAACCTTGCGGTGGTGCTGGTTGCAAGCATTACCCTGAGCCTGTTCGGCTTCAACGGGTTCATGGCCGCCAACGGGGTTGACCTCAACCTCAGCAGCCTGCTGGTGTTCTGCGCCGTGTTCGGCTTCGCCGGCTCCCTGGTCTCGCTGTTCATCTCCAAGTGGATGGCGAAGATGACCACTGGCACCCAGATCATCAGCCAGCCGCGCACTCGCCACGAGCAGTGGCTGTTGCAAACGGTCGAAGAGCTGTCGCGCGAGGCCGGCATCAAGATGCCCGAGGTGGGTATCTTCCCGGCCTACGAGGCCAATGCCTTCGCCACCGGCTGGAACCGCAACGACGCCCTTGTCGCCGTTTCACAAGGCCTGCTGGAGCGCTTCTCGCCCGATGAGGTGCGTGCGGTGCTGGCCCACGAGATCGGCCACGTGGCCAACGGTGACATGGTCACCCTGGCGCTGGTGCAAGGCGTAGTGAACACCTTCGTGATGTTCTTCGCCCGCATCATCGGCAACTTCGTCGACAAGGTGATCTTCAAGAACGAAGAAGGCCAAGGCATTGCCTACTACGTGGCAACCATTGTCGCCGAGCTGGTACTGGGCATCCTCGCCAGCATGATCGTCATGTGGTTCTCGCGACGCCGCGAGTACCGTGCCGACGAAGCCGGCGCGCAGCTGGCCGGCACTGCCGCGATGATCGGCGCCCTGCAGCGCCTGCGCGTGGAACAAGGCCTGCCGGTGCACATGCCGGACACCATGAAGGCCTTCGGCATCAACGGCGGCCTCAAGCACGGCCTGGCCGGCCTGCTGATGAGCCACCCGCCACTGGAAGAACGCATCGAGGCGCTGCGCCGCCGCGGTTGATTCCTCGGGCAAAGAAAGGGCGACTTCGGTCGCCCTTTTTCGTTTGCCTGGGCTGGCCCTATCGCCGGCAAGTCGGCTCCCACAGGTACATCGCAGTTCTGAAGATCTGTGCCCTCCCTGTGCGAGCCGGCTTGCCGGCGATAGGGCCAGCCCAAACATCAGAACTGTACGCGATAGACCCGCTCGACCAGGCGCTCAACCCCTGCCTGCAAGAACTTCGGGCTATCCCCGATCACGTCCTGCGCCTCCACCTCCTCTACCCGCCAACCGGCAAATCCACGCCGCACCTCGTCGTCCACCACCGAAAACGGCGGCCCGGCCAACCGTTCCTGCTGGTAGTCCAAGGTCACCAGAAGCCCACTGCCCGCTGGCAGCAACTGCGACAGCAAACGCATGTAGCCTGAACGCATCTGCGGCGGCAGAGCAATCAACGCCGCACGGTCATACAACCCCACGCAATCGGCCACATCCTCGGCCCGCAGGGCAAAGAAGTCGCCGCACCACAGCTCCACATCACCACTGCGCCAGACCTCGAATGCCCCTTGGTGCGACACCTGCGCCTGAAGCCCCTGCTCCTGAAAGAAATCCTCCACCGCCCGCCGCGACAGCTCGATACCCCGCACGCGATAGCCCTGACCTGCCAGCCAGGCCAGATCCAGGCTCTTGCCGCACAGCGGCACCAGCACCCTGCTACCAGCAGCCAGGCCGAGCCCCGGCCAGTAGCGCTGCAGATAGGGGTTGGCCTGGGCCTGGTGAAAGCCGATCTGGTTGTCGGCCCACTTTCGATGCCAGAACGCCGGCTCCATGTTTCCTCCTGGTTTTTCGATGGATTGAGCGAAAATCTTATATTGGATATCGATCGGTATCTGATCGAAGATGAGGGCATCTTAACCCTCAGGACCTCGCCATGCTGCCCAGCCTGTTCATTTCCCACGGTTCCCCCATGCTTGCCCTGCAACCTGGCGCCAGCGGGCCGGCGCTGACCGCACTGGCCAATGCCCTCCCGCGTCCAAAGGCGATCGTGGTGGTGTCAGCCCACTGGGAAAGCCGCGAGCTGCTGGTGACCGGCAACCCGGCGCCTGAGACCTGGCATGACTTCTACGGCTTCCCCGCAGCGCTGTATGCCGTCCAGTATCCCGCGCCTGGCCAGCCGCAACTGGCCGCGAACGTTAGCGAGCGGCTGAACGCTGCCGGCCTGCCGGCGCGCCTGGACGCCCAGCGGCCGTTCGACCATGGCGCCTGGGTGCCGATGTCGTTGATGTATCCCGATGCGAGCATTCCCATGGTCCAGGTATCGCTGCCAAGCCACATGGGGCCGGCGCTACAGCTCAAGGTTGGTCAGGCACTGGCCGGGTTGCGCGATGAGGGTGTCTTGCTGGTAGGGTCTGGGAGCATCACCCACAACCTGGGCGAGCTTGACTGGCATGCCGGGCCGGACGTGATCGAGCCTTGGGCCTTGGCATTCAGGGATTGGGTGGTGGAGAAACTGGGTGAGGAAGACCAGGCGGCACTGCTGGACTTCAAGCAGCAGGCGCCGCATGCGTTGCGCAACCATCCCAGCGATGAGCATTTCTTGCCGTTGTTCTTTGCCCTTGGGGCTGGGGGCAGGTTTGGCATCGTGCATCAGGGATTTACCCTGGGGGCGCTGGGCATGGACATTTATCGCTTCGACTGAAAGGCCCTATCGCTGGCAAGCCAGCTCCCACAAGTCGCCCGCAGAACCAAGTGCTGCGCCGTACCTGTGGGAGCTGGCTTGCCAGTGATGAGGCCGGTACAGGCCAAAAAAAATCCCCGACCTAGGCCGGGGATTTTTTCATTGCGCCAGGATCAATCCTCGCGGTAGCGGCGCAGCTTGAGCTGCTTACCGGCTACGCGGGTGTCCTTGAGCTTGGACAGCAGACGCTCCAGGCCATCTTCCGGCAGCTCGATCAGGCTGAAGCTGTCGCGCACCTGGATACGGCCGATGGCGTCACGTGCCAGGCCACCTTCGTTGAGGATCGCACCCAGCAGGTTCTTGGCAGCGATGCCGTCACGGGCACCCAGGGCGGTACGGCAACGCACGCGGCCTTCGGCCAGCGGCATCGGCGCACGACGCTCGCGGTCGCCACCCTCGCGGCGCTCACCACGGTCAGCGCGTTCGGTGCGCTCGCCACGTGGGGCGAAGCTCGGTACCAGCGGCTGCTCGCGCTCTACCGCGGCAAGGTCCAACGCCTGGCCATTGGTGGCCTTGCGCAGCAGGGCCGAAGCCAGGGCGCGGGCGCTGCAGCCCAGGTCGGTGGTCAGGCGGTCGAACAGTTCGCCATGGGTGGCTTCTGCTTCGGCTACCAGCGGAGCCAGGCTCGAGGTCAGCTTCTTGATACGCGCATCAAGCACCGCTTGGGCGTTTGGCAGACGTGCTTCGGCAACCTTCTGCCCGGTCACGCGCTCGATCACCTGCAGCATGCGGCGTTCACGCGGGGTGACCAGCAGCAGTGCGCGGCCTTCGCGACCGGCACGGCCGGTACGGCCGATACGGTGCACGTAGGACTCCGGATCGTACGGCATGTCCACGTTGAACACGTGGGTGATGCGCGGTACGTCCAGGCCACGGGCGGCGACGTCGGTGGCGACTACGATGTCCAGGCGGCCATCCTTGAGCGAGTCGATGACGCGCTCACGCTGGTTCTGGGCGATGTCACCGTTCAACGCGGCAGCCTTGTAGCCCTTGGCTTCCAGCGCGGCGGCCAGGTCCAGGGTGGCTTGCTTGGTACGCACGAAGGCGATCAGCGCGTCGAACTCTTCGACTTCCAGCAGACGCAGCACAGCCGGGATCTTCTGGTCGGCGTGGACCATCAGGTGGGCCTGGTCGATCGCGGTGACGGTCTGGGTCTTGCTCTGGATCTTGACGTGCTTGGGCTCGCGCAGGTGGCGTTCGGCGATCGAGCGGATCGACGACGGCAGGGTGGCGGAGAACAGCACGGTCTGGCGCGAGGCCGGGATGGCATCGAAGATCACTTCGAGGTCGTCCATGAAGCCCAGCTTCAGCATTTCGTCCGCTTCGTCCAGTACCAGGTACTGTACGGTGGACAGGACTTTCTCGTCACGACGCAGGTGGTCGCACAGACGGCCCGGGGTGGCGACGACGATTTGCGCGCCGTTGCGAATGGCACGCAGCTGTGGGCCCATCGGGGCACCACCATAGACGGCCACGACATTCACGCCTGGCATCTGCTTGGCGTAGGTTTCGAAAGCGGTAGCTACTTGCAGCGCCAACTCACGGGTTGGCGCCAGGATCAGGGCTTGCGGTTCGCGCTTGCTCACATCGATCTTGTTGAGGATCGGCAGGGCGAAGGCAGCGGTCTTGCCGGTGCCAGTCTGCGCCTGGCCGATCATGTCGTGACCGGCGAGGATGATCGGGATCGATTGTTGCTGAATGGCGGACGGTTCTTCGTAGCCGGTCGCCAGAACGGCAGCAACAATATTCGGATTAAGATCGAGAGCGGCGAAGCCGCCGGTTTCCTGGGTCATGGGTCTGCCTCTAGGTGCATCCGCAAAGACCCATGCTCCAAAGCTGCACATGCCTTGAAAGACCGTTAGGTCACCCAGGCAGCTTTGGCGGCGGGGATTTGCGAAAACGATTGAAAAAGAAAACTTGGGAAGGTCCGCCTAGCGGACGTGCAGCCGAAGCTGGACTCGGAGGATTTGCACCACCTGATTTTGAGGTCCGCTAAAAGACCGGCGCGTACTATACCCGAATTAACAGAAGGCAGTGAGGAAAATTTTCTCGAGTGAAGGCCAGTATGGGGCCATCAGCGATGGGCGGCTGAAACGTTACTTCTTGGTTGAAATCACTGGCCCTATCGCCGGCAAGCCGGCTCCCACAGGGGACAGTGGTGAGCCTGTGGGAGCCGGCTTGCCAGCGATAGGGCCACTGGCCACAAAGCAGCCCTTCAGGTTGCCGCCCGAATCTCCCGGATCAACCCCTCCAGGCTGTACCCCAACCGTGGTGCCAGGGCCTCGGCCCGCGCCCGTACACCCTCCAGGTCCAGCCCCTGATCCAGGTCCGCCGGCACCAGCAGGATCACATTGCCTTCCTTCACCGGCAGCTCCCAGTAATGCCGGTGGTACAACCCACGCAGCAATGCCGCCCCCAGCGGCCTGCCGTCATCGCTGGCCCACTGGTTGATCACCAGCCAGCCACCAGGGTTGAGCTGCTTCTGGCAATTCTCCAGGAAGGTCCAGGCCAAGTGGCCGACACCCGGCCCGTGGTCGGTGTACAGGTCGACGAACAGCAGGTCGGTCTTCTCCGCCGTGGGCAGCAATTCCAGGGCATCGCCGATGCGTACGTACAGCCGTGGGTCGTCATCCAGGCCCATGTATTCCATGGCCAGGCGCGGTACGTCCGCGCGCAGTTCGATGGCTTCGATGTCTTCGAGCGGCAGGAACTTCATGCATGCCTGGGTCAGGGTGCCAGCCCCAAGGCCCAGGAACAGCGCGCTTTCCGGCTGTTCATGGCACAGCGCACCTACCAGCATCGCGCGGGTGTAGTCGTACTCCAGCCAGCTGGGGTCGGCGGTGAACACGCAGCTCTGCTCGATGGCATCGCCGAACTCGAGGAAGCGGTAGTCGTCCACCTCGTACACGCTGATCACGCCAAAGGCATCCTCGACCCGGGCCAACAGCCGCTCTTCCCGCTCCGTCGCCATGACTTGCCACCTGCCCGCGCAAAAACGCGCATTGTCCGCCAACACCCCCGATGCAACAAGCGCGGCGGCAACTGTTACCATGGCAGGCATGCCCAACCTGACCCGACCGAGCCTGTGATGAACCGACCGTGGAGCCCTGATAGCTGGCGTGCCCTGCCGATCCAGCAGCAACCGACCTACCCCGATCCCGAGCACCTGCTCAAGGTCGAGCAGACCCTGGCCAGCTACCCGCCGCTGGTATTCGCCGGTGAAGCGCGCGAGCTGCGCCGGCAGTTCGCCGAGGTCACCGAAGGCCGCGCCTTCCTGCTGCAGGGCGGCGATTGTGCAGAAAGCTTCGCCGAGTTCTCGGCGGCGAAGATCCGCGACACCTTCAAGGTGCTGCTGCAGATGGCCATCGTCATGACCTTTGCCGCCGGCTGCCCGGTGGTCAAGGTCGGGCGCATGGCCGGCCAGTTCGCCAAACCGCGCTCTTCAGGCGACGAGACCATCGGCAACGTCACCCTGCCGGCCTACCGTGGCGACATCGTCAACGGCATCGGCTTCGACGAGAAAAGCCGCGTACCGGACCCGGACCGCCTGCTGCAGGCCTATCACCAGTCCACCGCCAGCCTCAACCTGCTGCGCGCCTTCGCCCAGGGCGGCTTTGCCGACCTGCACCAGGTGCACAAGTGGAACCTGGACTTCATCGCCAACTCGGCGCTGGCCGACAAGTACCACCAGCTGGCCAACCGCATCGACGAAACCCTCGCCTTCATGCGCGCCTGCGGCCTGGACAGCGCCCCGCAACTGCGCGAAACCAGCTTCTTCACCGCCCACGAAGCGCTGCTGCTCAACTATGAAGAAGCCTTCGTGCGCCAGGACAGCCTGACCGGCGACTACTACGACTGCTCGGCGCACATGCTGTGGATCGGCGACCGCACCCGCCAGCTCGACGGCGCCCATGTCGAGTTCCTGCGCGGGGTGCACAACCCGATCGGGGTCAAAGTCGGCCCGAGCATGAACCCTGAAGAATTGATCCGCCTGATCGACACGCTCAACCCGGCCAACGACCCAGGCCGCCTGAACCTGATCGTGCGCATGGGTGCCGGCAAGGTCGGCGAGCACCTGCCAGGGCTGATCCGCACCGTCGAGCGTGAGGGGCGCAAGGTGCTTTGGAGTTCCGACCCGATGCACGGCAACACCATCAAGGCCAGCAGCGGCTACAAGACCCGCGACTTCGCGCAGATCCTCGATGAAGTGAAGCAGTTCTTCCAGGTGCACCAGGCCGAGGGCAGCCATGCCGGTGGTATCCACATCGAGATGACCGGGCAGAACGTCACCGAGTGCATCGGCGGTGCTCGCCCGATCACCGAAGATGCACTCTCGGACCGCTACCACACCCACTGCGACCCGCGCATGAACGCCGACCAGTCGCTGGAGCTGGCCTTCCTGATCGCCGAAACCCTCAAGCAAGTACGGCGCTGAGCAGCGCCTGGCGCAACTGGCTGCCCTCCTGGCGAGGGCAGTTCAGTTGCACGCGCTCAAGCCCTAGCCACTGGGCCAGGCGCAGCAGCTCCAGGGCCAACGCTTGATAGCCTGCCTCGCCCAATCCTTCTGCCTCGCCATGTACCGCATGCACCGCCAGTTGCCCCAAGGCGCGCTCGGCACGCAAATCCACGCGCGCCGCGATGCGCCCGGCGAACAGGAATGGCAGCACGTAATAGCCGTACACACGCTTGTGAGCGGGCGTGTAGATCTCTAATCGGTAGCGGAAATCGAACAAACGCTCTGTGCGGCTGCGCTCCCAGACCAACGAATCGAAAGGCGACAGCAAGGCGCTGGCGTCGATTCGCCGGGGAATGCGTGGGGTACCTGCACAGTAGGCGGGTTGCTTCCAGCCGTGTACCTGAACCGCTTGCAAGCGACCATCGCCGACCAATTCAGCCAGTGCCGCCCTGCCCTGCTCAGGCGCCAGGCGGAAATAGTCGCGCAGGTCGCGCTCGGTCGCCACGCCCAAGGCCGTGGCGGCGTGCAGCATCAGGCCCTGATGGGCTTCGGCCTCGCTGGGCTGGGGCTGATCCAGGACCGCCCGCGGCAGCACCTTGTCCGGCACATCGTAGAGCCGCTCGAAGCCACGTCGCCCCGCCACCGTCACCTCGCCTGCGGCGAACAGCCATTCCAGCGCATGTTTCTCCTCGCTCCAGTCCCACCAGGGGCCGGCCCGTTCCTGGCGCGTCGACAGGCTGCCGGCGCCCACTGCGCCCTGTTCGCGCACGGCTGACAGTACCCGGGCGATCACATCCTGGCGTTCGCGGCCGAACTGCGCCAGCTGGCGATAGATGCCACGGCCATCGGCGGCGTGGGCCATGCGCCAGCGCAGCAACGGGTAGAGGCTCAGTGGTAGCAGCGAGGCTTCGTGGCCCCAGTATTCGAACAGCTGACGTTGCCGGCCACGGCCCCAGGCGAGCTGGTCGAGCATGTCGGGGGAATATCCGCCCAGACGGGAAAACAGCGGCAAGTAATGAGAGCGAACCAGGGCATTGACGGAGTCGATCTGCAACACACCCAGGCGTTGCAGCATGCGCTTGATGACGGGCAGCGTTGGTGGGAGTCGGGGCTGTTTGCCGAAGCCTTGAGCGGACAACGCCAGGCGCCGGGCCTGGTTGATGGACAGGTTGAGGGGCAATGGTCGTACCTCCCTGCAGGGCTGTTGTCCCTCTAGTGTCTTCAATGGCCCTATCGCCGGCAAGCCGGCTCCCACATTCAAAGCACCAACTGTACCTGTGGGAGCCGGCTTGCCGGCGATAGGGCCGTTGCGTCACTTGCGCAGCGGGTCGTCCCAGAAATGCCGATCGGCCTCTTGCTGGATATCCGCCCTGCTCAACCCAAGGTCGTGCAGTGTCGCATCGCTCAAGCTCGCCAGCTCGCGGCGCTGACGGTACAGCTCGTACCAGCGCACCGAGCGCTCGAGCGCCGCGTGCCACAGGTGGTTCAGTGAAATGACAGGTTGCTGGATGCTGCTGACATGACCTTTCATCGTGAAGCCCTCCGTGTTGATGGCTCCAGTCTCCTGCCAGGCTTAAGATCAATCCAACGAATGTTTCTGATGCCATGCATCTCGGAGATTGATGCAATGTCCCAGTACCAGAGCCTCGATGCCGACGTGCTGCGCACCTTCGTCGCCATCGCCGAGCAAGGCGGCTTCACTCGCGCCGGGGAAGTGGTCAACCGCACCCAGTCGGCGGTCAGCATGCAGATGAAACGCCTTGAGGAAGACATCCTGCAGCGCCAGCTGTTCGAGCGCGACGGCCGCCAAGTGCGCCTGACGGCCGAAGGCCAGGTGCTGCTCGGTTATGCCAGGCGCATTCTCAAGCTGCATGGCGAGGTGTTCAATACGTTGCGCATGCCGCACATGGTGGGGTTGGTGCGCATCGGCACACCTGATGATTACGCCATGCGTTTCCTGCCGAAAATCCTGTCGAGCTTTGCCCAGGCCTACCCGCTGGTACAGGTGGAGGTGCATTGCGATTCGTCCAAGCAGCTGATGCTGCGCCAGGACCTGGACCTGACCATCGTCACCCGTGAGCCAGGCAACGAGGTGGGCCAGCTGCTGCGCCAGGAGCGCCTGGTGTGGGCGGCTGCCGAAGGCTTTTGCCCGCAGGAACAGCGGCCGATTCCGCTGGCCCTGTTCAATACCGACTGCTTCTGCCGCGGCTGGACCTGCAATGCCCTGGAAGCCCAAGGCATCGACTACCGCATCGCCTACACCAGCCCCAGCCTGGCGGCGATCTTTGCCATCGTGACTGCGGGGCTGGCGGTGACGGCGCAGCTGCAGAGCCTGATTGGCGGCAACATCCGCATCCTTGGCGAGCAGGATGGGTTGCCGCAGTTGCCGGTGGCGAATGTGATGCTGTTGCGCAATACGCAGACCCACTCACCGATTACCAACTGCATGGCGGATTACATCGTCGAAGGGTTTCAGTGAGCCGGGGGCGCTATGCGCCCCCATTCTCAAAGCTCAAACCCGAGCATGACCGCACACACCACCAGAAACACACAGAACATCCCTCGCAATACCTTCTCCGGCAGCGCATGCGCCAACCGCACCCCCCAACTGATACTCAGCAGCCCCCCGATCGCCAACGGTATCCCCACACTCCAGTCGACACTCTGGTGCACGCCATAGGTCAGCAAGGTGACCGTGGTACTCGGTGCCGCCAGCGCCAGCGACAGCCCTTGCGCCACCACCTGGGTCGTGCCGAACACGCTGGTCAGGATCGGCGTGGCCACCACAGCACCACCCACCCCGAACAACCCGCCCATGGCCCCGGCAAAACTGCCCAGCACCCCCAGCCATGGCCATGGATAACGCAGCTCGCTGCTGGCCGGTGCCACCTTGAGGAACATCCGCGCCACGTTCCACACCGCCAGCGCCACCAGGAACCCCACAAACCCCAGGCGCATGGCATGCGCATCGATACCCACCGCCCAGATCGACCCCAGCCAGGCAAACAGGAAGCTGCACAGCGACAGCGGCAACGCATGGCGCAGCTCGATGCGATTGCGCTGGTGGTAACGCCACAGCGCCAGCAGCACGTTCGGCACCACCATTACCAGCGCCGTGCCTTGCGCCAGCTGCTGGTCGAGGCCAAACAACACTCCCAGTGCCGGAATGGCGATCAACCCGCCACCAATGCCGAACAAGCCTCCCATGGTGCCCAAGGCGGCGCCCAGGGCGATATACAACAACCACTCGATCATCAGGGCCTCGTCCGCCTGCGTAAGTAATGCCTGCATGCTATCGAGTGCGGGCTGGCAGGGAAACGCACAGCAACGCACAATGGCTGTGCGTTTCATGCATAAGCAAGGTTGCCCATGAGCCCGGATACCCTGACCGACCAACTGAGTCTGTTCCTCGATGTGCTGGAGGCCGGCAGTTTTTCCGCTGCCGCTCGCCGCCACCCGCTTACCCCTTCCGCCGTGGCGCGGCGCATCGACAACCTGGAGAGCGCGGTCGGCAGCCGCCTGTTCACCCGCAGCACCCATGCCGTGCGTGCCACCCCCGCCGGCAAGGCATTCGCCGAACGCGCCCGGCGCATCATCGAGGAACTGCGCCTGGCCCGCGCCGAAGCAGTGTCGCTGAGCAATGCACCGGAAGGCCTGATCCGCATCGACGCCCCTGCCGCCTTCGGCCGCCGCCACCTGGCCCCAGCCATTGCCGACTTTCTAGTGGCCTACCCGGGCCTGGACGTGCAACTGCGGCTGATCGACAGCTTCGTCGACTTGCACGGCAGCCACTTGGGCGAGGTCGACCTGGTACTGCGCGCCGGCCCCCTGGCCGACACCCGCCTGGTGGCCACGTCACTGGCGTACATGGTGCGTATCGCTTGCGCCAGCCCCGCCTACCTGGCCAGCCGCGGCATACCCGATTGCCCCAGCCAACTGCCCGAGCACGACGGCCTGGACTGGGACGGCTTGGCGCCGCCCTTCGCCTGGCGCTTCACGGTCGAGGGCCAGGCGCGCCAGTTCCGACCTTCACGCATGCGCATGACCGCCAACAATGCCGAAACCCTGCTGTTCGGCGCCCTCGCCGGCCTGGGTATCGCCCATCTGCCGACCTGGCTGATCAGCGATTACCTGCTGCGTGGCGAGCTGGTGCCGCTGTTCTGCCACAGCGGCCTGCCCGCTGCCGAATCCAGCGGTATTTATGCGCTCCGTCTGGAACATGAAACGAACTCTCGCAGCCGATTGCTGCTCGAATTCCTCAAGAGCCGCTTCAGCCCGATTCCACCCTGGGACCTGGCCCTGCGCAGCGAATTGCGCTGGCAATGAGCGCACTAACCATCAGCGTGCTAGATTTCTCTATCGATGACATTCAAGGACCTGCATGAACGCCGACACCCAAGCCTCTTGTGACGAGCTGCTGCTGGACAATCAGGTCTGTTTCGCCCTGCACTCCACCTCGTTGCTGATGACCAAGGTCTACAAACCCCTGCTTCAGGCACTGGGCCTGACCTATCCGCAGTACCTGGCCATGCTCGTGCTGTGGGAGCAGGACGGCCTCACGGTGGGCGAAATCAGCCAGCATCTGCTGACCGACCCCGGCTCACTCACGCCCCTGCTCAAGCGCCTGGAGAGCGAGGGCCTGCTCGAACGCAACCGCAGCCGCGAGGACGAACGGGTGGTGCTGGTGCACCTGACCGACAAGGGGCGTGCCTTGCAGGAGCAGGCCAAAACGGTGCCACCGTGCATTCTCAAGGCCAGCGGACGCAGCCTCGAACGCCTGCAGCAGCTGCAAGCCGATTTGCTGGACTTGCGTGACAACCTGCAAAAGCACCTCTGACGGCTAAGCTGTGTGATGCCCGTTCCGATGAGCGGTGAGCATTTATCTTGCGCACAAACTAATTGCGCGCTAATTTAAATTCCGTACCCACCCGGCGCTCCTGCCTTGATCAGGGCGCACAGCACATTCGCGAGGATCATCATGCAAAAGGTCGACCCGCTGTACATCGCAGAAGCCACCTCCACCGGCGGTCGCGACGGCAAGTCCCGCTCCAGCGACGGCAAGTTGGAAGTCACGCTGAGCACCCCCAAAGAGCTGGGCGGCGCGGGTGGTGACGGCACCAACCCCGAGCAGATGTTCGCGGCCGGTTACTCGGCGTGCTTCATCGGCGCGCTGAAGTTCGTGGCCGGTCAGGAGAAAAAGCAGCTGCCCGCAACCGCCTCGATCACCGCCAAGGTAGGCATTGGCCAGATCCCCGGTGGCTTTGGCCTGGATATCGACCTGAACATCAATCTGCCGGGCCTGGCACAAGCTGAAGCAGAGGGGCTGGTGGAGAAAGCGCACAAGGTTTGCCCGTATTCCAATGCAACCCGTGGCAATGTGGATGTGCGACTGCATGTGACGGTCTGAAGCCGCTGCTTTCTAACTGTGGGAGCCAGCTTGCCGGCGATTGGGCCTGAGCAGGCAACCTGAATAGCCTGGTCGGGCCCTATCGCCGGCAAGCCGGCTCCTACAGGGATCGGTGCAAGCATCGGAATTTGTTACAGGCACAAAAAAACCCGGCCAAGGCCGGGTTTTTCGTGCGCGTCGCAAGAAGAATTACTTCTTGGAACGGCCCTTGAAGCTGTTGTCGCGAGTGTCGATGTCGATCCACTCGTCGATCTGGATGAAGTCGGCAACCTGGATCTCAGTGCCGTTCTTCAGTTTGGCAGGCTTCATGACCTTGCCGGAGGTGTCGCCGCGGGCAGCGTTCTCGGTGTAGACAACCTGACGGCTGATGGTGGTCGGCAGTTCAACCGATACCAGGCGGCCTTCGAAGAAGACGGCTTCGCAGATGTCTTCCATGCCTTCTTCGATGTACGGCAGAACGGCGTCGATGTCTTCGGCGTTCAGTTCGTACATGGTGTAGTCGGTGGTGTCCATGAAGGTGTACGCGTCACCGCTGATGAACGACAGGGTCGCTTCTTTGCGATCCAGGATCACGTCGTCCAGCTTGTCGTCCGCACCGTAGACGGTTTCGGTCTTGTAGCCGGTCAGCAGGTTCTTCAGCTTGGTCTTCATGATCGCGCTGTTGCGACCCGACTTGGTGAATTCGGCTTTCTGGACCAGCCACGGGTCGTTGTCGATCCGCAGTACGGTACCGGGTTTCAGTTCTTTACCAGTTTTCATTACGAAGTATCCGAATCTGGATGGATTTATAAAAATCGAGGCCGCGTATCATAGCGAATTTCGGTAAAACTGTACCAGCGCCTTGGCGAGGTCCGGCCGAGCGGCCTGGCGGGACGCCCAGTCGTGGGCATGCTGCTGCAGTTCTGGCCAGTGTTTACGGGCCCGTTGCCAGGCCTGGCGCATGTCGAAATTCATGTTCCAGGCACGCCACAATGCCATCAGTGCCTGCGCGGCATCATCCGACAAGCCCTGTCGATAATGGCCAAGAAAAGCTTCGAGCTTTTCCCAGTGGGCATTTTCTTCCTGCACGTAGATATGCCAGAGCATAGGGCGGCCGGCCCACTGCGCCCGCACGAACGAGTCCTCGCCGCGCACAGCGTTGAAGTCGCAGCACCAGAGCAGGCGGTCGTAGTCGTCCTGGCTGACGAATGGCAGAATCTGCACCGTCAGCGCGCCGCGCTGGTGCAAGTCGCCCACGGCCAGCCCAGGCTCGCCCAGCCAGTTGCCGAGGTCGGCAAGGATGCGGCCTTGCGGTACCAGCAGGTGCGTGGCGCAGGTGTCGGTGGCCAGTGCATCGAGCCAGGCCCCGAGCTGCGGATTTTCGTAGGCGAACAGGGAAACGAGCTGCGCATCGCCCTGTGCCTGAACACCCAGCCCCTGCAAGAACGCCTCGCGCGCTTCGGCCGATTGCTGCAAGACGTCGCGCTGCCCCAGCAACGACGCTTCGCGCAGCAGCCCACCGGTCTTGTCGGTAAACCCCGGAAAGAAAAACACCTTGCGCAGGCCATTGGCTTGCGGCGATGGCAGGCCGTGGCACCCTTCGACCCAGTCCTCGGCGCTGAGATAATCGAGGTTCAGCCACAGGGGGGGCGTGGCACGGGCGCGCATGGCGTCGATGTACGGTGCTGGCAACTGGCAGGCAAAGGCACCGATGACCACATCGGCCGGCTCAACGGGCTGCCACTGGGCCGGCCAAGCGCGCACCTCGACGCCCTGCTGCCATTGCTGCAGGGCACTGGCGTGCGCGCCTGGGCACATGGGTACGAAGGCGTTCAGGTCATCCACCCACAGTCGTACCGCCAGATCATGCTCGGCCACCAGCTGCCGGGCCAGGCGCCAGGTCACGCCGATATCGCCATAGTTGTCGACGACGGTACAGAAAATGTCCCAGGTGACCTTCATTTACCCTCCGCTCGCCCAGCGCAAAAACCGCGAATTCTGCGGCCAAATTGTCGCCGACAAAAGCACTGGCGCTGAAATTGCGCCCGATGCCATGCGACAATGGCGGCTCGACCCGCCCTGCCAGGAGGCCGCCATGCCCCGCCAACGTGAACTGAAGATCACCCTCAAGCCCCTGCAGCTCATCGCCTGCGTGGCCTTTGGCCTGTGGCTCGGCGCCGTGGCCATTGCCCTGAGCCTGTGGCTGGCCCTGCAGCTCTGGCCGGAGCACGTGCAACCCGTGGCCCAGGCGGTCGTCCCTGCTGTCGCCGCACCGGCGGCTGCCCCCGAGCCACCGACCAATGCGCAGAGCGAGATGTTCGAACGTTACAAAGACATTCTGCACAAGCAGGAACTGCAGCAGGCCGCCGAAGCCGCCCAGGGCAACCCGCGCAACCTCAACAGCCCCAAGTGCCAGTTCTGGCTGTCGCAGAATCGCACTGCGCCGACCGACAAGAGCCAGGCCAACGTGCTGGAGTTCTGTTACTGATCATGGACAAGGCCGCCCTGCTTTCTCGCATCATCGTTGCCCTGCAAGCGGACATGGAGGTTTTGCGCCGCGCGGCGCAGACCGCCTACGAAACCGCCACCGCCGAAGAGAACATCGCCGAGAACAAGTATGACACCCTGGGCTTGGAAGCGTCGTACCTGGCCACTGGACAGGCCCGGCGCACGGCCGAGATTCGCCAGGCGCTGCTGACCTACCAGCAATTGCTGCTGCGGGACTATGACCCGGCGCGCGGGGTGCAGGTGAGCAATCTGGTGACGCTGGAAGATGAGGATGGCGGGCAGCGCTTGCTGTTTCTGGGGCCTGAGGCGGCCGGGTTGAAGATTGGCGAGGGTGAAGGGCTGGTGACTGTGATTACTCCGCGTTCGCCCCTGGGGCAATTGCTGGTCGGAAAGAAGGTCGATGATGAGGTGAGCCTGGGGTCGCAGGCGTTCTTCGTGATCGAGGTTGTCTGAGCCGGCCCTGTCGCCGGCTCGCCTACACGCCCGCCAACGCATCGAACCGCCCTGCCAACCCCCGCGCAGCAAACTGCTCCACCACAAAGTCGATGAACGCCCGGGTCTTGCCCGGCAACAGCTTGTGCCCGGCGTAGTACAGGCTGATATGCCCATCGTCGACATACCAGTCAGGCAGCACCCGCTGCAGCGACCCTGCATCCAAATACGGCACGGCAAACGGCAGGCTGACCAGGGCAATTCCCAACCCCTGCACGGCCACTGCGCAAGCCGCATCCGAATCGCTCATGGTCATCGCCTGGCGCAACAACAGGGGCTGCTGCTCCTGCCTGCGGCTGGTCAACGGCCAGGACCGTACCCGCCCGGTTTGCGGTGAACGGATCAAGATCCCATCGTGACGTTGCAGCACCTCGGGGTCTTCGATCGGTGCGTGTCGCTGAAGGTACCCGGGCGACGCCACCAATACCCGGTGCGCCACCGTCAGCTTGCGCGCCACCACCCCGGGCGGCAGCTCGAAACCACCCCCAATGGCGGCATCGAAGCCCTGGCCGATCAAGTCCACCTGCCGGTTGTCGAAATGCCAGTCCGGCGTGATCGCCGGGTACCGCCGCAAGAATTCGCCCAGCAACGGCAGCACATACAACCGGCCGAACACCGTGCCCATGCTCACCCGTAACAGCCCCGCCGGCTGGCCTTCGGCGCTGGCCAGGTTGGCCACGGCGTACTGGATGGTGCGGAAGCTGTCACTCACCTCACCCAGAAAACGCTGCCCTGCTTCGGTCAGGGTGAGCTTGCGCGTACTACGCTGGAACAGCCGCACCCCGAGGCGCGCTTCCAGCTGGGCAACGTGCTTGCCCACCGCCGCCGGGGTCAGGCTCAGGCGCCTGGCTGCCTCGGCGAAACTGCCGACCTCGGCGCTGCGAATGAAACACTCAAGGGCGCTGAAGGATTCAGTAGCCATGATTACCAACCAAAAGTTCACTCTGCTGATAGTGATTGCCATCTTATCAGCAGGTAATCATGAGTCGATACTGCGCCCATCCAAGGCATTCGGCCTTGCTTCCAGCAGGAGATCAGCATGTCCAAGCAACTTACTCTCGAAGGCAAAGCAGCCCTGGTCCAGGGCGGTTCGCGCGGCATCGGCGCTGCCATCGTGCGCCGCCTGGCCCGCGAAGGCACACACGTGGCCTTCACCTATGTCAGCTCCGAAGGCCCGGCCCAGGCCCTGGTCGAAGAAGTGCAGGCAGCCGGTGGCAAGGCCCTGGCCCTGCGCGCCGACAGTGCCGACGCCGCCGCTGTGCAACTGGCTGTGGACGACACCGTAAAAGCCTTCGGCCGCCTCGACATCCTGGTCAACAACGCCGGCGTGCTGGCCGTGGCCCCGCTGGCCGAGTTCGACCTGGCGGACTTCGACCGCACCCTGGCAGTCAACGTGCGCAGCGTCTTCGTCGCCAGCCAGGCCGCCGCACGCTACATGGGCCAGGGCGGGCGCATCATCAACATCGGCAGCACCAATGCCGAGCGCATGCCGTTTGCCGGCGGCGCACCGTACGCCATGAGCAAGTCGGCGCTGGTCGGGCTGACCAAAGGCATGGCCCGCGACCTGGGGCCGCAAGGCATTACCGTGAACAACGTGCAACCGGGGCCGGTTGACACCGACATGAACCCTGCCAGCGGCGAGTTCGCCGAGAGCCTGATACCGCTGATGGCGATCGGGCGCTATGGGCAGGCCGACGAGATTGCCAGCTTCGTTGCCTATCTGGCGGGCCCGGAAGCGGGTTACATCACCGGGGCCAGCTTGACCGCCGATGGTGGCTTTGCAGCGTGATATCACCGGTTGCCGGCCACGGCCTGTGCCGGCAACCGCTTTTTCAGCCAGGCACCAGAAGCTGCTCCATCATTTCCAGAAACGCCCGCGCCGCAGGCGTCGGGCTTTGCGACCACACCGCATACAAATGCCGCACCGGTGCATCGGCCAACCGCGCAACTGCCACCCCCGAGATGCCCTGCGCGATGCGCTCGGGTACCAGCCCGACCGCCATGCCGCGCTGCACGAATTTCTCCACCAGACGAATATGCCCGATCTCGAACTTCACCCGTCGCACCACCCCCGCCGCCAGGAACGCTTCATCGGTCTGGCGCCGTGCCCCGGTACCCTCGGGGAAGTCCACCAGCACCTCGTCGGTCAGATCTGCCAGCGTCAGTTGCCCCCTACCTGCCAGCCGATGGCCTGGCGGCAACAACGCCACCAGTTCCTCACGCGCCAGCAAACGATGATGTACCCCATGCAAGGCTTCGCCTTGCCACAGGCCGATAAACCCCACATCCAGGCGTCGCTCGCAAACGTCGGCCACCAGCCATTCACTCTTGGCGGTGAGCCAGCGCACGTCCACGTCCGGGTAACGGCCGTGGAATACCGCCAGCAGTTCGACCAGGTCGAGCGCAGTAAGCGAACTGATCTCGCCAATCGACAACCGCCCACGTACCTGGCCACAAGCGGCAGCCACATCATCGGCAATCCGCCCCGCAGCCTCGACGGCCGGCCGGGCGCTGAGCACGAAAGCCTCGCCAGCAGGCGTCAGGCGCACGCGCCGCGAACTACGCTCGAACAGGCTGACCCCCAACTGCGCTTCCAGACGCGCCACCTGATGGCTGAGCGCCGATTGCACCACATGACAGCGTTCGGCTGCGCGGGTGAAGCTGCCGGTATCGGCCACGGCCAAGGCATATTCGAGTTGCTTGAGGTTCATTGATCTATCTGCTTTCGAGATGGATAAGCTGATAACTATACATTGGCGTCATGCCAGACAACTTCAGATACTGATTGCCACATACCACTGCCCGCACCGAGATTGCCATGAACACCCCGACCTTGAGCCGTGCCTTGATTCTGCTGATGGCCACCGCCACCGGCCTGGCCGTGGCCAGCAACTATTACGCCCAACCCCTGCTGCACAGCATCGCCGAGCAGTTCGGCCTGAGCACCGCCAGCGCCGGCAGCATCGTCATCGCCGCCCAGCTCAGCTATGGGGCCGGGTTGCTGTTGCTGGCACCGCTGGGCGACCTGTTCGAACAGCGCCGGCTGATCGTGGTGATGACTGCGATTTCCACGCTGGGCCTAGTCATCAGTGCCTGCGCGCCGAGCCTGTCCTGGTTGCTACTCGGTACCGTGCTGACCGGCCTGTTTTCGGTGGTGGCGCAAATTCTCGTGCCATTGGGCGCCACCTTGAGTGCGCCAGAGCAACGCGGGCGTGCAGTGGGCACCCTGATGAGCGGCCTGCTGCTGGGCATATTGCTGGCCCGTACGGCTGCGGGTTTCATGGCAGAACTGGGCGGCTGGCGTAGCATCTACGTATTGGCCGCGGTGCTCATGGCAATCACCGCCATCGCCCTGTACCGCAGCCTCCCACAGCACCACAGCCATGCCGGGTTGAAATATCCGGCGCTGATCGGCTCGGTGTTCCGTCTGTTCGTCGAGGAGCCCGTGCTGCGCTTGCGTTCGTTGCTGGGCCTGCTGGCGTTCAGCCTGTTCGCCTTGTTCTGGACGCCATTGGCGTTTCTCCTGGCCAACGAGCCCTACCACTATTCCGACGCAGTCATCGGCCTGTTTGGCCTGGCCGGTGCTGCGGGTGCGTTGTCGGCCAACTGGGCCGGGCGCCTGGCAGACCGTGGCAAGGGCTCGCTGGGCACTACCGTGGGCCTGGTGGCCTTGCTGCTAGCTTGGGTGCCGCTGGGCTTCGCCCCGCAGTCGCTGGCGGCCCTGCTGCTAGGCGTGCTGGTGCTGGACCTGGCCGTGCAGCTGGTCCACGTGAGCAACCAGAATGCGGTGATCGCATTGCGACCTGACGCACGTACGCGCCTGAATGCTGGCTACATCACCTGTTATTTCATCGGCGGCGCGCTAGGCTCGTTGCTGGGCACGCAATTGTTCCAGCATCAAGGCTGGATGGGCATCGTGGTCGCCGGATTGTCGATCGGGGCATTGGCACTGGTGGTCTGGGTTTGCGCCGAACGCAAGCGCCAGCGCGCCATGCAGGCCCCTGCGGCATAGCACCGCTACCCTCCGTCGCCTGATCGTTGACTTGCCTGCCTCGGCGGCGCTCAGTAGGCGCTGGTCAAGCCCTTTCACTGACAGGACGACTCAATGACAAGACTCACGGTTCAATCCGGCGATTTCTTGCAAGGTGAAGGCGAATTTCGCAATGGATCGCTCACGCTCAAGACCCCCCGCAGCCCTTCGCCTGGCGAGCGGATTTCCCTTGCCCGCATCAGCGACCTGCGCCTTGCCAGCCTCGAATCCAACCGCAGCCTCGGTACCGCCATTGGCTGGGGAGTGGCCGGAGCCCTGGTGGCCGGCCCGGTGGGCTTGCTGGCCGGGCTCTGGCTGGGCGGCAAGGAGGAAGAAGCCACGTTCCTTGCCACCTTCAAAGATGGCCGCAAGCTGATGGCAGTCACTGACGGCAAGACCTGGTCGAAGATCGACGACAGCTGGCGCCAGCACAGGCGGCCCGCCAACTCAGACTGAGGGTCTTGCGGTAACATGGCGGCTTTTTGACCGCACTGCCCCTGCACCCTGGCTCAGTGCGGTTAACGCCACTCAAGGACTCCGGTAATGCCCCTGCCCCACCCCCGCCTGCCCCTGAGCCTGCTCAGCCTGGGCCTGGCCTTGCAGTGCCCGCATGCTACGGCCGAAGACAGTGTCATCCTGGCCCCCGTGCAGGTTTCCGATACCTACGGTGATGAGGGCTACCAGACGCGGGAAGCGTCGGTGGGCGGGTTCCAGGCCGCACCGCTGCTCGACACGCCTGCGGCGGTCAGCGTATTCAACCAGCAGCTGATCGAAGACCGCCAGGTGCGCCTGCTCAGCCAGGTTTTGCAAAGCGATGCCTCGGTCGGCGAAAGCTACGCACCTATCGGCTACTACGAAAACTTCAACGTGCGTGGTTTCGAGCTCAACGCTGCCAGCAGCTATCGCATCAATGGCCAGACCATCGCGGGCGAGCAGAACGTGGCGCTGGAAAACAAGCAGCAGGTGGAACTGCTCAAGGGTTTGTCCGGGCTGCAAAGCGGTGTATCGGAGCCCGGCGGGTTGATCAACTACGTGACCAAGCGCGCCGCGGATGTGCGCAGCGTGACGGTCTCGACCAATGAACAGGGTGAACGCTACCTGGCCACCGACCTCGGTGGCTGGTTCGGCAGCGAGCGCCAGTTCGGCCTGCGCGCCAACCTCGCCCATGAGGACATCCGTTCCTATGTCGACCACGCCGACGGCAAGCGTGACTTCGCTTCGCTGGCGTTCGACTGGCAGATCAACCCGGATGCCACCCTGCAGCTCGATGCCGAATATCAGCACCGCGAGCAACGCTCGGTGCCTGGCTATCAACTGCTTGGTGGCACTGCCCTGCCCCACGGCGTCGACCCGGAAGATCGCCTGGCCTACCAGCAGTGGGCAAAGCCTGTGCAAAGCGATTCGCTGAACCTGGGCGGGCGCTTCGAGTACCGCTTCAACGATGCCTGGACCGGCACCTTGAGCGGCTCGCGCAGCAAGGTGGTTATCGATGACTACAGCGCCTTTGCCTGGGGCAGCGAAGGCGGTTGGCAGTCCCACTTCAGCCCGGATGGCGACTACGACATCTACGATTTCCGCAGCCCCGACGACACACGCCGCATCGATGAAGCCCAGGCCATGCTCAACGGCCGGTTCGACGCATTCGGCGTCGGCCATGAGCTGACCCTGGGCAGCAGCGCGCAACGCCGCACCCTCGACCAACGCCCCTACTACAACGAGCTGGTCGGCAGCGGCAACATCTACACCGGTGCGCCGGCAGTGCCACCTTCCGACAAACCGACAGGCGCCAGCGAACGCCGCCTCGACAGCCGCCAGTATGGGCTGTTCATCAGTGACCGCATCACCTTCAGCGAGCAGTGGCAGACCGTGCTCGGTGCCCGCGAAGTGCGCCTGGACGAAAAGACCTGGGACGAGAATGGCGTCGCCGGGCGACATACCCGGCAATACCAGTTGCTGCCCAATGCCGCGCTGATCTACAAGCCGCGGCCCGATACCACGCTGTATGCCAGCTATGCCAAGGGATTATCGGCAGGCGGCACCGCGCCCTGGTTTGCCAGCAATGCGGCAGAAATTCTCGCGCCCACCCTCTCCCACCAATTGGAGGTGGGGATCAAGCGCGATTGGCAGGCGATGAGCGTCAGTGCCGCCTTGTTCCAGATTCGCCAGGCATACCAGTACGCACGGCCGGAAGGTGACGGCAGCTTTACCTACGTGCAGCAGGGCCAGCAGAAGAATATCGGCCTGGAGCTGGGTGCCCTTGGTTGGGTGACCTCGAACCTGCAGCTCCAGGCCAGCGTCGCAGCGATACGTGCCCGCGTCGAGAACAGCGACACCGGTGCCTACGAAGGCCATCAGGCGATCAACGTGCCGAACCTGCGCGCCGCCTTGCAGGCCGACTACAGCTTGCCAGTGCCAGGCCTGGCGTTGCTTGGCGGCGCACGTTACAGCGCCAGCAAGTACGCAAGCCAGGCGGGCAATGTCGAGGTCGGTGGCTATACCGTATTCGATGTCGGCAGCCGATATCGCACGCGCATCGGGGGTTGCGACACTGTGTTGCGGCTAACGGTGGATAACGTGTTCGACAAGCGTTACTGGCGGGATGTGGGGGATTACCTGGGCGACAACTACCTGTTCCAGGGGGCGCCGCGCACGGCACGTTTGTCGGCTTCGGTTTCGTTCTGAGATTTTTAGGGGCCGCTTTGCGGCCCTTTCGCGGCACAGGGCCCAGAATGCAAAAAGCCCCCGAACTCTTCAGCTCGGGGGCTCTTCGCAGAATGTGGCGGTGAAGAAGGGATTTGAACCCTTGATACGATTTCTCGTATACACACTTTCCAGGCGTGCTCCTTCGACCACTCGGACACTTCACCGTTTCTCTTCAAGGCTTTCACCCTGTCGAGGCGCGCTAATTTAGTGGAAGCGCTTTTCTTTGGCAAGCATTTTTTTCAAATTTTTCATGCATTTAAGCCCATCCACTGAAAAACCCAGGCTGCCAGGGCAATGCTGCCAATCTCGCCTGCGCTTTTACGGCCCGGGATCGCTCTGCCCCGGTGCGGCAAGGCGTGGCGCCTGCCCGCTGACTGGCCGGTCAGTCTTGCTGCTTTACCTGATCCCCGCCGCTGGGTAACGTCGTCGCCACGCCACCTAAAGGACTCTGTCATGAGCGAGCTGATTACTTACCACGCCGAAGACGGCATCGCCACCCTGACCCTGAACAACGGCAAGGTCAACGCGATTTCTCCCGATGTCATCGCTGCATTCAATGCCGCACTGGACCGTGCTACCCAGGAACGCGCGGTGGTGATCATCACCGGCCAGCCGGGGATCCTCTCGGGCGGCTACGACCTCAAGGTGATGACCTCGGGCCCGCAGCAAGCGGTCGGCCTGGTCACCGCCGGTTCCACCCTGGCCCGTCGCCTGCTGGCGCACCCGTTCCCGGTGATCGTGGCCTGCCCTGGCCATGCGGTGGCCAAAGGGGCTTTCCTGCTGCTGTCGGCCGACTACCGCATCGGCGTCGAAGGCCCCTACAAGATCGGCCTGAACGAAGTGCAGATCGGCATGACCATGCACCACGCCGGCATCGAACTGGCACGCGACCGCCTGCGCCGCTCGGCCTTCCACCGCTCGGTGATCAATGCCGAGATGTTCGACCCCAAAGATGCGCTGGATGCCGGATTCCTGGACAAGGTAGTGCCGGCCGAACAGCTGCTGGAAACAGCCTTGGCTACGGCGCGTGAGCTGAAGAAGCTGAACATGCTGGCGCACAAGAACACCAAGCTGAAAGTGCGCAAGGGGCTGCTCGATGCCCTGGATGAAGCGATCGTGCTGGATCAGGGGCATATGGGCTGACCTGCTGTGCCCTATCGCCGGCTCGCCAGCGATAGGGCCATTACAGAACACACACCAAGGTTTGCCCCAACCAGTGCACAGCCGTACACTGCGCCGCGACTGTCTGGTGTGAGTTGTACAATGCTCTACTCCCTTCGCATGCTCCTGCTGGCGCTGCACTTTCTCCTCGTCGGTGTGATCGGCCTGCTGATCGGCCTGCTGCGCCCCTTCAACCGCGACAACAGCCGCGTATTCGCCCGCCTGTACAGCATCCCGGCCACCTGGCTGATGCGCATCAAGGTCAAGACCGAAGTCGGCCCGCTGTGGGACCAGCCGCCAGGCTGCGTGATCATCGCCAATCACCAATCCAACTTCGACCTGTTCATCCTGGGCCACGTGGTGCCACAACGCACCGTCGCCATCGGCAAGAAGAGCCTGGGCTGGATTCCGCTGTTCGGCCAACTGTTCTGGCTCGGCGGTAACGTGCTGATCGACCGCAGCAATGCCTACCAAGCACGCAAGGCCATGCAGGTGACTACCCGCATCCTGCGTGACGACACCTCGATCTGGATCTTCCCGGAGGGCACGCGCAACCCTCGGGAACAGTTGCTGGCCTTCAAGAAAGGTGCTTTCCACATGGCCATCGAGGCCGGCGTGCCGATCGTGCCGGTGTGCGTCAGCCGCTATACCCGGCGCCTTGGCCTCAATAGCTGGCGCAAGCGCACGGTGATCGTGCGTTCGCTGCCGCCAATTGCCACTGCCGGGCTCAACCAGCAGGACCTGCCGGCGCTGATCGATCAGTGCCGCACGCAGATGCAGCAGTGCATCGACCGCATGGAAGGTGAACTGCCTCACCACTAGGTTGCCTTACAGACCACTACAGCCCAAGCTGTAACCCGTGTGCAACCGAACAAGTGGATCACCATGGGTCGAGTCGTGGCATCGGCGGTGTACGCCGCCGGCAGGAAGGTCACCAACATCAGCATCGACGAAGGCAGCGAATGGGCACGCAAGCCGGGGCATTTCGTCTGGATAGGCCTGGAAGAACCCAACGCCGAAGAGCTGGCCAACCTGCAGCGGCAGTTCGGCCTGCACGAACTGGCCATCGAGGACGCGCTGGAAAAGCACAGCCGGCCCAAGCTGGAAACCTTCGGCGATGCACTGTTCATCGTCACCTATTCGCCAGTGCGCCATGAAGGCAAGCTGGAGTTCATCGAAACCCACATCTTTGCCGGCAACGGCTACATCATCACCTGCCGAAACGGCCACTCGAAATCCTATGCCCTGGTGCGCCAGCGCTGCGAAGCGCGGCCGCTGCTGCTGGAGCATGGCGAGGATTTCGTGCTGTATGCCCTGCTCGACTTCGTTACCGAGAACTACCAGCCCGTCAGCGAGGCGATCCATGGCGAAATCGAGGAGCTGGAGCAAAGCGTGCTGGGCGGCTCACTGCAGGAAGAAGACATTCGCCGTCTGCACGGTCTGCGCCGCGACCTCCTGCGGCTGCGGCGCTACGTGGCGCCGATGGTGGAAGTGAGCGAGGAACTGCAGCGGCTGAGTTTCCCGTTCATCGACAAGAACATGCGCCCGTACTTTCGTGATGTGCAGATCCATGTCACGCGGCAGATGGAAGACCTGGCCGGGATTCGCGACATCGCCAGCCAGACCATCGAGATCGGCATGCTGCTGGAGTCGTCGCGGCAAAGCATCGTGCAGCGCAAGTTCGCGGCTTGGGCGGCGATCCTGGCATTCCCTACGGCGATTGCCGGGATTTACGGGATGAACTTCCAGAACATGCCAGAGCTGGGCTGGCATTACGGGTATTTCGGGGTGCTTGGGGTGATCGGGCTGGGGTGTGCGGGGCTTTTTGCCAGTTTCAAGAAATCTGGGTGGCTGTAAAGGCCTCATCGCCGGCAAGCCGGCTCCCACAGGGTTCGGTGCGGTACCTGTGGCAGCCGGCTTGCCGGCGATTGGGCTGCATATGATCAGGCCGCGCTGTCCTTGGCCTTGCCCGACTGCTGGACGAAACGCATCATCCACTCCCCTACCAAGTCACCCTGGTGCTCGGTAGCCAGGCTCGCCACCGCCTTGTGGTACACCTCGTCACCCAGGTAATCCTGACGCGCATCGAGCAGCGCCCGCGAATAGTCGTGAACGAACTCAGGGTGACCCTGGAAGCACAGCACCTGGTCGCGAATGTGATAAGCCGCGTTCGGGCAGAAATCGCTCGAAGCGATCACCGTGGCGCCCTCTGGCAGTTCGGTCACCTGGTCCTGGTGGCTGATCAGCAAGGTCAGCTCGGACACTTCCGGATCCATCCACGGCGCATGGGCCGCCAGCGAATAACGGTGAATGCCCACGCCCCAACCTTTGTCGGCACGCTCGGCCTTGCCACCCAGGGTCAGGGCCAGCAACTGGTGGCCGAAGCACACGCCCAGCAGCTTCTCGCCACGCCCGTACAGCTTGAGCAGGTACGCCTTCAGCGTCTGGATCCACGGATCGTCGCCGAACGAGTCAGCCTTGCTGCCGGTCACCAGGTAGGCATCGAAGCGTTCGCCGTCGGGGGGTAGTCGCCGTTCATCACGTTGTACACACAAAACTCGGCTGCGATCGGCTGCCGCGAGAAGAGCTGCTCGAACATCCTTCCGTAGCCCTGGTACTGCGCGGTCAACTCCGGTCGCAGGACATCGGTTTCAAGGATGCAGATGCGTAACGACATAGGGATAGTCCTGAACGACATGGGTGGGAATCTGGTGTAAAGACTGACGCGAAAGGCACGTACAAGCAAGTAGGCTGCACTGACGAACGGTCACATTTTGTCGGACTGTCGATGGCAGTTTCGCGGGCGTCTAGTCAGGACGTGCCAGCGAAATGGCCAATGGCCTCATAGCACGACGCGATTTTAATTCGAACTAATAGAACAAAGGGTTCTGAAACAGGGATGACGCAGCCCCTACTGTTGGTTGTATATCGATTTCAAAGAGGCATGCAGTATCGGCGTGCATCACGCCACTGTGATCGACCCGAAGCGCGACAGGGAAGCCAACGGGTATTCAGGAATAACAACAAGAAGGCGGTCCGCCATGTTCAGACAATCGAAACTTCGCCAAGCTGGGCTCATTCTGTTCGCCACTACGCTGCTGCTGATTCTGCCGAACCTTACACGCTTGTTCGGATGACGGTGGCTGTGGCCTTCTCAGGCAATGCACAGGTAACCTGCCGGCCTTGATGGTCGGAGATTGCCCATGCACCGTTGCCTTGCCCTGCTTGCCTTGCTATCGAGCCTGCCGCTGTCGGCGGCGCAGCTGCACCTGGAACTGGGTGGCGCGCCACGCCAGCTGGACAGTACCGAATTGATGAGCCTGCCGCAGGCCCGCGAAATCAGCATCGACCAAGACGTTTCCTACAAGCGACCCATGCGCTATCGCGCGGTGCCACTTGCAACGCTGTTGCCGGGCATTGGTGCCGATGACCACCTGCAGGCCGTGGCACTGGATGGCTTCGCCGCCGAGATGCCCGCCGCACCGCTACTGCAGAACGGCCCGGCACGCGCCTGGCTGGCAGTCGAAGACTCGGCCAAACCGTGGCCCCCGCTGGGCGATGGCAAACCCAGTGCCGGGCCGTTCTACCTGGTGTGGACCGACCCTCAGGCAAGCGGCATCCGCCCAGAGCAGTGGCCGTTCCAGATCACCACGATCCGCCGTCTGGCCCCTGTCGAACAACGCTTCCCGGCATTGCTGCCAGACCCGAAGCTGCCGACTGGCGACCGTGTGCGCCAGGGTTTTGCCTTGTTCCAGCAGAACTGCCTGGCCTGCCACCGGCTCAATGGCGCGGGCGATGCGCAGTTCGGGCCGGACTTGAATGTGCCGCACAACCCGACCGAATACTTCCAGCCGGCGTTCCTGCGCCAGTACATTCGCGACCCGCAGAGCTTGCGGCGGTGGCCACAGGCGCGGATGCCGGGCTTTGCCGAAAGCGTGTTGAGCGAGCAGGAGCTGGATGCCTTGTTGGCTTATCTGGGGCATATGGCCAAGCGCAAGCCTTGAGGGCGAATCGCCGGCAAGCCGGCTCCCATAAGTGCCGCGCAGTTCTTGAGTGCTGCGCAGTACCTGTGGGAGCCGGCTTGCCGGCGATTGGGCTGCAGAGCAGCCCCTTTTGGGTATTCAGGCAATCGGCCGTTCGTGCTTGACGCCCCACCCTTCGACCTCTCCGCCGTAAGGTGAAACAACCTGCTCGAACGCTTCCTCGAAGTCACCGATGCCGCCGTAAGTGGCATACATGACCTTGCTCAGCTCCAGGTGCCACACGCCATCATCCCGTTCGTGGACCTGGGCATTGAGCGATTCGCCACGAAACTGCCCAGCCGCCCGGCGCGCATTGGCTTCGTCGGCAAATACCGCGTAGAACTCGATGGGATGGATACGGGTGAAGTCGAAACCGCCAGCTTTCATCTGGCGCAGGACATTGCTGCTGATATCGTCGTTCTGGCTGCTCATGAATCGTCCTCCCGAATAAAGCGATGGATAGACTTTCCGTGCACTACGCACCTGCCGAAACGACCGGCAGATCGAGCTGATGCAAGACGCGAACCGAATGGGTGTGGCCCCGCAGAAAAGGCCGACACCTCCCACCAGCGTAGTGCCTGCATGGGCACCACGCCAACCTGTGGGTCAGGAAGCTGCTTTGATACTGGTGATGATCACGCCGTTCTGCTCCTTGAGCCAGCGTGCAGTAGGGGATGGGGCGCGGTCCTGGAAGTCGTTGAGGTCCAGCTCATCCATGACCGGAAACAGATGCGAACGAATGGCGCGGGCCGCTTCTTCCTCGCTGGGGCACTGTTCACCGTGCATCAGCAGTGTGGTCGGCTCGCCTTTCTGGTCGGCAAAGATGACTTCCCACTCTTTCATCGAATAGCCCTCAAGCGGAGAACATCGGGGGTGATGCCTGTAATAGCTTGACCGTGGGCCAGGGGGTTTGTTCAGTCAGTTGCATTCAGGGGTGGCCCCATCGCCGTCAAGCCTGCTCCCACAGGGAGCCGACTTGCCGGCGATGGATTCACTTACTTAGGTGTGCCGTGCACGACACCGGCAGTGTTGTCCAGCAGGCTCTTGGTCGCGGTCTGGATGTATGCCTCGAGCTTCTTGAGCATCTCCGGTTGGTCCGGGCTCTCGATCAGCTCGGCCTTGAACTCGCGACCCAGCTGGTAGCGGTACATGCGCGGGGTCATGTCCTTCGACTCGATGAGGATGCGATCACCCTGCACCAGGCCGACGATCTGCTCGCTGCCCGACGGCTTGATCATGCCCACGCCCTGGTCGCCCTCAGGCAGGTTGAGCAGGTCGCGGCCCCAGCACTGGTGGCGGGCCTCACCACCGAGGCGGCCCATGATGGTCGGCACGATGTCGACCTGGGTACCCACGGTGTGGTTGACCGCGCCGAACTTCTCCTGGATGCCCGGAGCGATGAGCAACAGCGGTACGTTGAAGCGGCCCAGGTCGAGTTCGGTGACCTGCTGCTGGTTGCCGAAACCGTGGTCACCGACGATGACGAACAGGGTGTCCTTGAAGTACGGCTCCTTACGCGCTTTCTCGAAGAACTGGCCCAGGGCCCAGTCGGAGTAGCGCATGGCGGTCAGGTGCTCGTCCAGGCGGCCTTGGCCTGTGACCTTCTCGACCGGCAGGTCTTTTGGCAACGCATATGGCGTGTGGTTGGACAGGGTCTGCAGCAGCGCGTAGATCGGCTTCTTGCCGTCGTGCTTGGCCAGCTCCTCGTTGCCACGGTCGAACATGTCCTGGTCGGACACGCCCCAGGTCGGGTCGGAGAACACCGGGTTGACGAAGTCGTTACGGCCGATGAAGGTGGTCATGCCTTGGTTGCCGAAGAAACCGGACTGGTTGTCCCAGGCGAAGTCACCGTTGTAGACGTAGACATCGTCGTAGTCGCGGGCGCTGAGCAGCGCTGGCAGGCCGGACAGCTTGTGGCCGCCTTCCGGCGTCTGCATCAGGTATTCGAAGCCCGGCAGGTTGGGGAAGCAGGCCATGGTGGCGAACATGCCCTGGTGGGTATGGGTGCCGTTGGAGAAGAAGCGGTCGAACAGCAGACCCTCCTTGGCCAGCTTGTCGAAGTACGGGGTGATGTTGTTCGGGCTGCCCAGTGCACCTACCGAGTGGCCGGCGAAGCTTTCCATCAGGATCACCACGACGTTCTTGATCGGCAGGGTACGCTCGGCCGGCGGCACGAAGTCACGGCGGATGGCGGCCTCGTCGGCATCGACCAGGGTGTCGTAGGGGGTCAGCAGGTGCTCGCGCACGGTCTGGGTGGCCAGGTTCTGATCGAGCACCGGCTTCCAGATGTTGGCGCGGTCTTCGCCGAAACGGCTCTTGGCAGCGTCGATCAGGGTCAGGGTGCCGTTCAGGCCCAGTTGGTTGACGAAGTTGGAGTCAGTGGTGAAGGCATCACCCCAGCGCATGGGCGGGCCCTGGCGCAGGGTGCCACGGGCGGCGACCACGGCCACCAGCAGGATCACCATGAACACTGCCAGACGGTTGTACCAGGGAGCCACACGTTGCAGGCCATTGCCCCGGGTCAGGCGATCGATGCCTTTGAACAGCAGGCTCAGCAGCCAGGTGCCGAACAGCCAGGCAAGGATGTAGCGAACCACCGGGAAACCGTACCAGAGCATGCTCAGCACGGTTTTCGGATCTTCCTTGATGTACTGGAAGACCAGGCCGTTGAGGCGCTGGTGGAATTCGCGGTAGAAGTCCATCTCCATCAGGCCGAGGAACATCACCACGCTCGAGGAGAGCGTCAGCCAGAAACGGAACAGGCCGCGCTGGGCCATGGCCCATGGGCTGAGAATCGCCAGCAGCAGCGGGATGCTCAGGTACACCACTACGCGCAGGTCGAAGCGCAGGCCGTTGAGGAAGCCTTCGGCGACTGTCGAGTAAGGGGTGTCGCCGATCATGTCGCTGTTGTAGACCAGCAGCGCCAGGCGCACCAGGCTGAGCATCAACATGATTACCAGGCCGCTGAGCAGCGTATAGGCCAGGTGCGATTTCAAGGTCGGCGTGAAAGCTCGCGCGCCCTGTTGCTTCAAGGCATCCGTGTTAGCCATGAAAGAGGAAGTCCTAGGATTGCGGGTTTGCGGAGATGGCGCTGGTGCTAGACCAACGCAGCATTGTGCGGGTGCGGATTCTGTTTAAACCAATGTGAAAATTTTGTCACGGCTCTGTTGCTGATTTTGTCTGTGACGGGCATTTCAGACCCGTACATTGCCCCGCGGCCCGGCGATTGCCCAGATCACCAGCCCTAGCACCGGTAACAAGGCGATCAGCAGGATCCACAGCACCTTGATCCCCACTTCGCTGCCACTCTTGATCACATTGAGAATTGCCCAGATATCCAGGGCCAGGATGATCAGGCCGACCAGGCCATTGAACGTCGAACCCATGCCAATCACTCCCATTGAAGGCTGATGAGGCTGAGCATAGTCAGCTATCAGGTCGATAGAAGGGAATCCTTGGCCACCCACGCCGGTCACTGGATAGACTGCCTGTATCCATCAGTTCGAGGTGCCCATGCCCCCAGCCCACACCCAAAGCACCGCCCCGCCTTCCCTGCTGAACGCCTGGCGGCAGCAGGCGATCAACACTCCGTGGCTCAGCGCCGGCCTGGGCGTGAGCCTGCTGGCAGTGATCGTGCTGCTGGCGGCGAGCTTCTGGAACGCCATTCATGGCGACCATGCCGACAACCTGCACCTGGCGGTGCTCGGCGGCCTTTCCGGTTTCGGTGCCACGGCACTGGGCGCGGTCCTGGCCGTGGTGCTGCGCGATGTCAGCGCCCGCAGCCAGGACGTGATGCTGGGCTTCGCCGCCGGCATGATGCTGGCGGCCAGCTCCTTCTCGTTGATTCTGCCGGGCCTGGATGCCGCCCGCGAGATCACCGGCAACGGGCCGGCCGCAGCCTTTACCGTGGTACTGGGCATGGGCCTTGGCGTGTTGTTGATGCTCGGCCTGGACCGCTTCACCCCGCATGAACACGAAAGCACAGGCCCCTGCGGCCCCGAGGCGGAGCGCATCAGCCGGGTATGGCTGTTCGTGCTGGCGATCACCCTGCACAACCTGCCCGAGGGCATGGCCATCGGCGTGAGCTTCGCCAATGGCGACATGAACATCGGCCTGCCGTTGACCAGTGCCATCGCCATCCAGGACATCCCCGAAGGCCTGGCCGTGGCCCTGGCATTGCGCGCCACCGGGCTTTCGAACTTGAAGGCGGCACTGGTGGCGATCGGGTCGGGCCTGATGGAACCGTTGGGCGCGGTGATCGGCCTGGGAATTTCCACCGGCTTCGCTCTGGCCTACCCGATCAGCATGGGGCTGGCGGCAGGAGCGATGATTTTCGTGGTTTCCCACGAGGTGATTCCCGAAACCCATCGCAATGGACACCAGACGGCGGCGACCTTGGGGCTGATGGGTGGCTTTGCGGTGATGATGTTTCTGGATACGGCGCTGGGCTGAGGGTTTGGGTTGGCCATGGCTGCCCTATCGCCGGCAAGCCGGCTTCCACAAGGAACAGCTGTGGTTTACCTGTGGGAGCCGGCTTGCCGGTGATAGGGGCAGTGCAACCATCCCAGCCACTCAGACGTGAACAGCAACCTTCAACGCCTCGAGCGCCGGCTCCACCTTGATACCTACCTCGCCGCCCAGCTCCAGCACGCGCGCCAGGTCGTGCTGGCCCACCATCACCATCTGCAGCTCGTCATCGAGCAACTGGCTGAAGTTAAGAAGCACGTACCCACCTGCCTCCTTGTTCAGCGCGCCCATCTGTACCTGGATTCGGTTGAGCGCAGTCAGCGGCTCAGTGCGCGCCAATTGCTTGGGCTTGAGGGTGAACGGCACGGTCTTGTCGAAGGAGTCGCTGATGTGCTGGAACAGCTCTTGATAGCTGTCGGCCTGAAACACCACGGTATCGGGCAGGCTGCCGAGCACCACCCACTCACCCAGCGGGATCGGGAAGCTGTCGTCGTAGTTGATGTCGGGGTTGGCGGCCAGGAAAGCGACGGGGTCGGCGTAGGCCTGGGCGGCCTCGTCGGCGATGCGCTCGATGTCTTCATCGCGCATGCAGCCAGCGGCGATGAGGCGGATGAATTCGAGCAACTGGTTTTTCATGAACGGGGGCCTGCGACAGGTGAAAAGTCGCCAAGGATAGCCGCAAACGCCCCCGAACGGTTAGCCGGCCAGCGCCTGCAGGCGTGCCGCTGCCTCTACCGCGCCCATTGTCTGGGCCGCCATCAGTGCGGTGACACCACGGGCATCCTGGTGCGCCGGGTCGGCGCCGTGGGCCAGCAGGTAGTCGAGGATCTCGCCGCGGTTGAACATGGCCGCGAGCATCAGTGCGGTGCGCCCGTCCTGAGCGGCAGCGTCCACCGGCACGCCGTGCTCCAGCAGCACGCGGATCATTGCCAGGTCGCCCTTGAACGCCGCACCGGCAATCGGCAACTGGCCGTTGTCGTTGGCGATCAGCGGGTCGGCGCCGTGCGCCAGCAGCACCTGCACTGCGTCATGGTGGCCGTGGTAACTGGCCAGCATCAGCAGGGTGTCGCCCTTGTGGTTACGCAGATTGGCCGGCAGGCCGCTGGCCAATAGCCGCTCGAGCATGACGGAGTCGCCTTGGCGGGCGCGCTCGAATACCTGTTCGGCGAACGCCGCTGTCTCATCATCGGTCATGGCGGCGGGAGCGTGTTGTTCGGACATCTGGAACCTCCTGGCAGAAAAGATTGCCCAAGTGTTTGTCAGGCACGGCCACAGGGTCAAAGGTTCAGAATCTATGGGGCCGATAGGGTCTGCCCCCTTCGTGCAAAATGCACTGTGCAAAATGCACGACCATGCAGCCTGCACGATACATGCTCTAGAGAAATATCATAAGCAATTGAATTTAAAGGAATTTTATCAATCACAGAAGCTGGCACGGTCACTGCAACAATCAACTCACGTCTGCCCACCTTACAGTCAGGAGTTGATATGGACCTCATCCAGGAAAAGTTCGTCTCGGTGTTCTCGGCCTACCAGGTCGCCACCCAGCCTCGCCCCGATGGTGGCATCCTGCTGACCCTTCGCGCCGCTGACGGCAAAGTGACCCGCCGGGTACTGACCTACGGGCAACTGCACAGCGCCGAACAGCTGTCCTGGGCGATCAGCGCCATTCGCCGTGACTTGGCTGAACAGGCCAGTGAACTGCCGGTGATTTCGATGCTGCAGAGCCAGCAGCGGTTTGCTCTGCCGACCTATCGTTGAGTTTGTCTGTGCCGGCCTCTCGCGGATAAATCCGCTCCTACGCACGGTTGCTGCATTGCCCATAGGGATGGCGGGGCACCGTCGTAGGAGCGGATTGATCCGCGATGAGGCCCGGTCAGACACTACAATTCATCGATCCCGAGGAACGCCCGGGCCGTTTCATCCCCGGTAAACCGTGGCTCCACACCCTGCTCGCTGGCGAATAGCCGCAGCGCCACACAGAACGGATTATCCCCCAGCTCCACCCAGCGCCGCGTCTTGGCCGGCACTACCAGCTGGTCGCCCTTCTCGCACAACAGCGCATACACGTTGTCACCCAGGCGCATCCCAACCTGCGCTCGGCCAGTCATTACCGCAAATACCTCTTCGGCGTCATGGACGTGCTCGTCACGCAGGTCGACCTGCGCCGGCTGCGCGCCGTCACGATCAAGTACGCGCAAGGCCACACTGCCGTGCGCAGTCATCAGTTGGTCGAGCAGCTCACGGCACTCGTCCAGCACCGTTTGCTCGCCCGTGCCTGGCCGCACGCGGTGGACCAGCGGCTGGTGAGTGAAGCGCACACCCTGCTCGGCCAGCGTCGCGGCGATATCGTCGTGGTGGGTCAGCACTTTGTTCGGCAAGTCCGGGCTGGACGGGTGGAAAACACAGAGGATGCTCATCAGCGGCTTGTCCTGGTCGATTTCAAACGAGTGGCAATGATAACGGCTGCTGCCAGTGCTGCGGCGCTGGCCATACCAAAGGTGAAGGGCGGCCCCAGCAATTTCCAGCTGTAGCCCGAGTACAACGCCCCAAGCGCACCGCCCGTACCCGACAGCGCTGCGTACAACGCCTGACCCTGGCCTTGCTGGCGGGCCCCGAAACTGGCCTGCACGAAGGCAATGGACGCGGCATGGAAGCAGCCGAATGTGGCCGCATGCAGCACCTGAGCGAAGATCAGCACGGCCGGCTCGGCCGCCAGGTTACCCAGCAGCAACCAGCGCAACGCTGCCAGCAGGAAGCTGACCAGCAGCACCTGCTGCACGCTGAAGCGGGCGAAGACGCGGCTCATGACCATGAACATCAGCACTTCGGCCACCACCCCCAGCGCCCACAGCAGGCCGATGGCGCCACGGCTGTAGCCCAGGTGCTCCAGGTGCAGAGTGAGAAAGGTGTAATACGGCCCGTGACTGAGCTGCATCAACGCCACGCAGACATAGAAGCCGACCACCCCTGGGGCCAGCAACTGGCGTATGAATCCGCCCGCGCCCGGCCGCTCCCCCTGCTCCGCCGGCTGAGCGTTGGGCACCCAAAGGCTGGCGGCGACGATGCCGGCCATGATCGTCACCAGTGCAACCGGGTAGATGTCCAGGCTCAACCATTCGAACAACCGCCCCAGGCCGACCACGGTAAGGATGAACCCGATCGAGCCCCACAGTCGCACCTGGCTGTAGCGTGAGGTCTGGCCGTGCAGGTGGGCCAGGGTGATGACTTCGAACTGGGGCAGTACCGCGTGCCAGAAAAAGGCATGCAGGGCCATCACCAGCGCCAGCCAGGCGTAGCTCTTGCCGAAGAAGATCAGCGAGAAGGTGGCCAGGGTCGACAGCGCGCCCAGGCGCACGATCAGCAGGCGCTGGCCGCTGCGATCGCCCAGCCAGCCCCACAGATTGGGGGCGATGCAGCGCATCAGCATGGGGATTGCTATGAGTTCGCCGATGCGAGCCGGTGGGAAGCCGAGGTGATCGAAGTAGAGGGCCAGGAAGGGGGCCGTCGAGCCCAGCAGGGCGAAATAGAAGAGGTAGAAGCTGGACAGGCGCCAGTAGGGGATCGGGTTCATCGGGGCTCTGCCTGAAGGGTGGTTGCCTGTACCGGCCCTATCGCCGGCAAGCCGGCTCCCACAGTTACCCCCACTGATGTGTGGTGACCCTGTGGGAGCCGGCTTGCCGGCGATAGGGCCGGCAAAGACGAATCAGAGCTGGCCCAGTACCGGAGTACCGACCTTCACCTCGGCATTCTGCGCACGGTGGCGCAGCAGGTGATCCATCAGCACGATGGCCATCATCGCCTCGGCGATCGGCGTGGCGCGGATGCCCACGCACGGGTCGTGGCGGCCTTTGGTGATGACGTCGACCGGGTTACCGTGAACATCGATGGAGCGGCCCGGCACGGTGATGCTGGAAGTCGGCTTCAGCGCCAGGTGGGCGACGATCGGTTGACCCGAGCTGATACCGCCGAGAATGCCGCCAGCGTTGTTGCTGAGGAAACCCTCCGGGGTCAGCTCGTCACGGTGCTCGGTACCGCGCTGGGCGACGCTGGCGAAACCTGCGCCGATTTCCACACCCTTGACCGCGTTGATGCTCATCAGGGCGTGGGCCAGCTCGGCATCGAGGCGGTCGAAGATCGGCTCACCCAGGCCCGGCATCACGCCTTCGGCAACCACGGTGATCTTCGCCCCGACCGAGTCCTGGTCACGGCGCAGTTGATCCATGTAAGCCTCGAGCTCAGGCACCTTGTCCGGGTCGGGGCTGAAGAAGGCGTTGTTCTCCACCGACTCCCAACCCTTGAACGGAATTTCGATCGGGCCCAGCTGGCTCATGTAACCGCGCACCTGAATGCCCTGGGTGGCCAGGTACTTCTTGGCGATGGCGCCGGCCGCCACGCGCATGGCGGTTTCACGGGCCGAACTACGGCCACCGCCGCGGTAGTCGCGGATGCCGTACTTGTGATGGTAGGTGTAGTCGGCATGGGCCGGGCGGAACAGGTCCTTGATGGCCGAGTAGTCTTTGGACTTCTGGTCGGTGTTGCGGATCAGCAGGCCGATCGAGCACCCCGTGGTGCGGCCTTCGAAGACGCCGGAGAGGATCTCCACTTCGTCGGCTTCCTGGCGCTGGGTGGTGTGCCGGCTGGTGCCGGGCTTGCGCCGGTCGAGGTCGTGCTGCAGGTCGGCGAGGGAGATCTCCAGGCCCGGAGGGCAGCCATCGACAATGGCGACCAACGCCGGGCCATGGCTTTCGCCAGCGGTGGTGACAGTGAACAGCTTGCCGTAGGTATTGCCGGACATGGACGCTCCGCGAGTCTGCCTGAAGTGAACGAAAGCGGCAGTATACGGAAAATTTCACCAGGAATGCTCGCCTGTACCGGCCTCATCGCCGGCAAGCCGGCTCCCACAAGCCCTCGAGGGCGGCAGAGAACCTGTGGGAGCCGGCTTGCCGGCGATGAGGCAACACGCCACACCCCAACCTCCGAACCTTCCAGCAAGGACAGTGTCAAACCGCTATCTCACCCATGTAGTCCCCCATGATGTCGCGCCTCGTCGCCCTGCTCTTCCTGCTCTGCGCCGGCCTAGCCCAGGCCGCCTCCCCCACCGTGCTGCAACGGCCCATCGACCTGGACACCGGCCAGGGCGTGCTGCACGGCAGCCTGCTGCTGCCGCAACAGGCCACGCCACCGCCGGTGGTGCTGATCATCGCAGGCTCCGGCCCGACCGACCGCGATGGCAACAACCCGGCCTCGGGGCGCATCGACAACCTCAAGCGCCTGGCCCTGCTGCTGGCCAACGAACACATCGCCAGCGTGCGCTTCGACAAGCGTGGCGTGGCCGCCAGCCAGCCGGCCACACCCGATGAACGCAACCTCAGCGTCGAGCGCTACGTGGCCGACGTGGTCGCCTGGAGCCGCAAGCTCAAGGCCGACCCTCGCTTCGGCCCGTTGATCCTGCTCGGCCACAGCGAAGGCGCACTGATCGCCAGCCTGGCCGCCGAGCAAGCCGGTGCGAGCGCGGTGATCACCCTGGCCGGCAGCGGCCGGCCGATGGCGGATGTGGTGCGTGAGCAACTGGCACGGCGCCTGCCACCGGCGCAGCTCGAACGCAGCAATGCCCTGCTCGACCGCCTGCAAGCGGGGCAGACCAGCCTGGATGTGCCTGCGCCCCTACGCCAGGTATTCCGGCCCAGTGTGCAGCCCTACCTGATCACGTTGTTCCGCCAGGACCCGGCGCAAGCCTTCGCCCGCCTGCCCATGCCTGCCCTGATCGTGCAGGGCCGTAATGACGTGCAGGTGGATGTGGTCGATGCCGAGCGCCTCAAGGCGGCCAAGCCGGACGCCCAGCTGGTGCTGATCGACGGCATGAACCACATGTTGCGCATTAGCCCCAAGGAAATGCGCCTGCAGCGCGACAGCTACCTCAACCCGGAGCTGCCCCTGGCGCGGGAGCTGGGTGAGCGCGTGGTGAGCTTTATTCACCAACTGCCCTCGGCCTGAGGAGATCGCTGCACAATGGCCTCACGTCCTGGGCGATACGGCCGATAAGCTCGGTATTGGCCTGTATGCGAGAACACCCTGATGACCGATGCACCCGCTGCCGTAGAGCCGGCCGAAGAGCCGCAAGCCCCGGAAAGCGCCCCACTCCCCTGGGCCGACCTTACCGTCGAACACTTCCAGCTCCTGCGCCTGGCGCCGCTGCCCACCGACCGCAACAGCGGTGCTCGGCCGCTGCGCTTCGTCGAGTTCGGCCACGCCGAGCGCCACGATAAGAACCACAGCCTGCTGCGTATGGAGATTCGTCTGCCAGGGCAGAAGGTGCGCAAGGAACAGAACCAACTGGATGTGCGCATCGATCATGCCGAACGCCTGGTTCGCATCGGCAGCGACAGCGGCCTGCAACTGGAGCCCCTCAACCGTGGCCTCGGCCGTTTCATGATGGGCCAGGCCGTGCAGTGGCTGCAGCGCAAATGGTCGAACTACCGCGTCGAAGGCATGGCGCTGCCGAACCGGGATGCGCTGAACGAAGACACCCGCCTGCGCCGGGATCGCTTCCTGACCGCCACCGGTTTCGAGGTGGTGTATGCCGACCCGCAGCACCTGAAGGGCAGCACCGTGGAGACGACCGTCGGCCAGCTCAAGAACGGCTGGAATACCGAGAAGGTGCAACGGGTGGACATGCTGGAAGCCGCTGGCATGTTGCAGCAGGCCGAGCAGCAGTTGCTGGAGAAGGAGGCGCAGTTGCGCGAGCGGGATGAGCGGGTGGCCAAGTACCGGCGTGAGGACAGCGGATTGCGCTTTACCATCACTTGCCTGGTTGCATTTGCGGTGTTTCAGGCGGGGTTGCTGATCTGGATCGCTACCCGCTAGACCGTGTCGCCTGCATCGCCGGCAAGCCGGCTCCCACATCAGATCACCGCCGACCTCGTGGGAGCCGGCTTGCCGGCGATTGAGCTGCAAGGCAGCCCCAGATTCACCCTCAGACGCGAGCCTTGAACAACTCCTGATGCTGCCGGCACTGCTCGGCAGTCAGCATGAACACCCCATGCCCACCGCGCTCGAACTCCAGCCAGGTGAAATCGACCTCGGGGTACAGCGCCTCGACATGTACCTGGCTGTTGCCCACCTCGACGATCAGCAAGCCCTTCTCGCTCAGGTGCTCGGCCGCCTCGGCCAGCATCCGCCGCACCAGGTCCAGGCCGTCATTGCCGCAGGCCAGGCCCATTTCCGGCTCATGGTGATACTCCGCCGGCATGTCGCCGAAATCCTCGGCATCCACATACGGTGGGTTGGACAGGATCAAATCGAAACGCTGCCCCGGCAGGCCGCCGAAACCATCGCCCTGCACGGTGTACACGCGCTCTTCCAGGCCATGACGCTCGATATTCTGGTTGGCCACTTCGAGCGCCTCGAAGGACAGGTCGGCCAGCACCACTTCAGCCTCGGGGAACACTTCGGCGGCAACGATACCGATGCAACCGGAGCCGGTGCACAGGTCGAGGATGCGCGCAGGCTCGGCGGCCAGCCAAGGCTCGAAGCGCTTCTCGATCAGCTCGCCGATCGGCGAACGAGGCACCAGCACGCGCTCGTCGACGATGAACGACATGCCGCAGAACCACGCCTCGCCCAACAGGTAGGCGGTCGGCACACGGTCTTCGATGCGGCGTTTGAGCAGGTGCTGCAGGCGTACACGCTCATCGTCCTCGAGCTGGCAGTCCAGGTAGCTGTCGGCCACCTCCCACGGCAGGTGCACGGCACCCAACACCAGCAGGCGCGCTTCGTCCCAGGCATTGTCGGCACCGTGGCCGAAGAACAGCTCGTGCTCATGGAAGCGGCTGACCGCCCAGCGGATATGGTCGCGCAACGTGCGCAGACGAGATGTGATCACGGGGTACTCCTATTCAGACCGGACAAAAGTCTAACAGCCCTACCCGCACATTTGTTGCCGCGAATCGCCCTGCAGCTAGCCACAGGCCAGTAACCACGCCGCTTACGATGTCAACCATTCCCATTGGCGCCAAGGCAAGGGAGAATAGGTATACAAAAGCCCTACCCAAGGAGCCCTTGATGTCCGTTCCAACCACGATGTTCCGCCTCACTGGCCGCGACTACCCGCCGGCCAAGCTGAGCCAAGCCAGCCTGATCATCATCGATGCGCAAAAAGAGTACCTCAGTGGCCCTCTCGCGCTGTCGGGCATGGACGAGGCCGTGGCCAACATCGCCAGGTTGCTCGACGCCGCCCGCAAGGCTGGCCGTCCGATCATCCATGTCCGCCACCTCGGCACCGTTGGCGGCCGCTTCGACCCGCAGGGCCCGGCCGGCGAGTTCATCCCTGGCCTGGAGCCGCGCGAGGGTGAAATCGTCATCGAAAAACGCATGCCCAACGCATTCAAGAACACCAAGCTGCACGAAACCCTGCAGGCGCTGGGTCACCTGGACCTGATCGTCTGCGGTTTCATGAGCCATTCCAGTGTCAGCACCACGGTTCGCCGGGCCAAGGACTATGGTTATCGTTGCACCCTGGTGGAAGACGGGTCGGCAACCCGCGACCTGGCACTGAAGGATCGGGTGATTCCCGCCGCGCAGATTCATGAATGCGAAATGGCCGTGATGGCCGACAACTTCGCCTGTGTCGCCCCGACCGCCAGCCTGATCTGACCGCCCGGCAGCCAGGCGGAACCCGAAGGCAGGCGGCCGGTCCAATTCCCGATGTCCACAGAGGAAATCGGAATGAAGCTAAAAGGCAGTTTCGACGCCAAACGCCTGCGCCCACGCGAACCGCGCAACTGGGGCGCTCGCCTGGCGGCTGGCCTGTCGGCCCTGCTCGCCACGCTCGGCGTGCTGCTGGCCATGGCCGGCTTCGCCGGGCTGCTCGGCAACTACACGGCCCTGGCCGAACTCAATGCCAACCGGCCGCTGGCTGCGGTGATCACGGTGGCCGGGCTGCTGCTGCTGTACTTCGGGGTGAGGTTCTGGCGGCGCAGCCGTATTCGTTTGCGTCGCGGGCGAGAGCTGAACCTGTCGCCGCACCTGATGAAAAAGCACGACTGAACAGCTTCTCTAGCCCTATCGCCGGCAAGCCGGTTCCCACAGGCTTTGTGGCGCACCCGTGGGAGCTGGCTTGCCGGCAATGAGGCCGGTACTGACGCCACAAGGCTGATGGCGTAAACTACGCCGCCCACGTGGAGGCAGCATGCAAGACGATGATTTTTCCCTGTTCAGCGCCGAGGTGCGCGGCGTCAAGCCGATCAAGCACGATCGCGCCGATGTCGGCAAACCCAAGGCCGACCGCAAGCAGCTGGCCGGCCTGCGCCAGGCCGCGACCGTGCGCAGTGACCAGCCGCTGGTGATCGACGGGCTGTCCGACCAGTTCGTCATCGACGTCGGCGCCGAAGACGAGCTGATGTGGCGCCGCGACGGCGTGCAGGAAACCCAGATCCGCAAGCTCAAGCTCGGCCAGATCGCCTTCGAAGGCAGCCTCGACCTTCACGGCATGAGCGTGGAAAAAGCCCGCGAGACCCTGTGGGACTTCATCGCCGAGGCCACCAAGCTGGAAGTGCGCTGCGTGCGCGTGACCCACGGCAAGGCGGCACGCCTGGACGGCAAGCGGCCGATGATCAAGAGCCACGTCAACACCTGGCTGCGCCAGCACCCCCAAGTGCTAGGCTTTACCTCCTGCCAGGCCCGCCACGGCGGCACCGGGGCGGTGTATGTAATGCTCAAGCGAACCATGATGGAAGGCCGCGACGAGTAACGCCACGCTTGCAGCGTAGGCTTTGCCGCCGTACCCTTCGTTTTTGCGATTTTTTCCCACAGGTAGATCCATGTCCCTGGAACAGAACTATACCGAGATCCTCAGCCAACTCGGCGAGGACGTCTCCCGTGAGGGCCTGCTCGACACGCCCAAGCGGGCTGCAAAGGCCATGAAGTACCTTTGCCGCGGTTATGAGCAGACGCTGGAAGAAGTCACCAACGGCGCCCTGTTCACCTCCGACAACAGCGAAATGGTGCTGGTCCGGGACATCGAGCTGTACTCGATGTGCGAACACCACATGCTGCCCTTCATCGGCAAGGCCCACGTGGCCTACCTGCCCAAGGGCAAGGTGCTGGGCCTGTCGAAGGTCGCACGAATCGTCGACATGTATGCCCGCCGCCTGCAGATCCAGGAAAACCTCAGCCGCCAGATCGCCGAGGCCGTGCAGCAGGTCACCGGCGCTGCCGGTGTGGCAGTGGTCATCGAAGCCAAGCACATGTGCATGATGATGCGCGGTGTCGAGAAGCAGAACTCGACCATGCTCACCTCGGTGATGCTCGGCGAGTTCCGCGAAAACGCCGCCACCCGCAGCGAGTTCCTCAGCCTGATCAAGTGATCGGCGCGTGACCCGAGCCGACCCTGTGGGGTCGGCTTTTTCTTTTCAGGAGTTGCCCATGATCGTCAAAGCCTTGCGGGTCGGCCTCGGCCAGCTCATCGTATTCGGCGACTGGATCAGCCGCCCGGCCAAGCGCAAGCGCGATGCCACGGCCCAGGCCCACGTCGCGCAACAGGCCAAGGGCCTTGCGCTGTACCAGTTCCATGCGTGCCCATTCTGCGTCAAGACCCGCCGCACCCTGCACCGGTTGAACGTGCCGGTGGCGCTGCGCGATGCCAAGAATGACGAGGTGCACCGCCAGGCGCTGCTCGAAGGTGGCGGGCGAGTGAAAGTGCCGTGCCTGCGCATCGAAGAGGCAGGCCAGGTGACCTGGATGTATGAGTCCAAGGCCATCATTGCCTACCTGGACAAGCGGTTCGCGTCGGTCTGATACATCGCGTCGGCCTCATCGCCGGCAAGCCGGCTCCCACAAGTACGCCACCAAGCCTGAGAGCGGTGGGTTACCTGTGGGAGCCGGCTTGCCGGCGATGAGGCCGGTACAGTCTCAGTCCACCATCGGCACATGCCGCGGATGGCTAGCCACCCTGGCCAGCCAGGCCCGCACCGCCGGATAATCCGCCAGCTCGAACCCACCCTGATGCGCCACATGGGTGTACGCATACAGCGCCACATCGGCAATCGAATACTGGTCGCCCACCAGGTACGGCGTCATCTGCAACTGCCGCTCCATCACCCTCAGCGCCTTGTACCCGCCCTTGTGCAGCTTGCGGTACTCCTCCACACGCTCGTCCGGCAGGCCCAGGTAGAACTGGATGAACCGCGCCACGGCAATGTACGGCTCATGGCTGTACTGCTCGAAGAACTGCCACTGCAGCACCTGGGTCCGCAAGCGCGGCTCGCTGGGCAGGAACTCGCTGCCATCGGCCAGGAAGTTGAGGATGGCGTTGGACTCCCACAGGCACGTGCCGTCCTCGAGCTGCAGCACCGGCACCTTGCCGTTGGGGTTCATGGCCAGGAACTCGGGCGTTTCGGTCTCGCCCTTGAGAATGTCCACCGGGTGCCACTCGTACGGCCGGTCCAGCAGGCTCAGCATCAGCTTGACCTTGTAGCAGTTGCCGGACTGGTAATCGCCATAGACCTTGTACATGCCCCTCCCCTCCCATGCAGTTGCGCGTCAGGGCCCAATAGTTGGCGACTGTACGGCTAAAAGCAATGCCCGCTGTATGACAAGGATCACGTGTGCCCGCGTTAGTCTGAAAAAACTGCTTACACATGGACAAGGACTCATCCCATGACCGATGCCACCTCCGCACGCCTGCGGCCCCTGGCAGACAGCTCCCCGTCGGCGGTGGTCGCCGGCTTCATCGCCATGCTCACCGGCTATACCAGCTCACTGGTGCTGATGTTCCAGGCCGGCCAGGCAGCGGGCCTGACCAGCGCCCAAATCTCATCCTGGATCTGGGCGCTGTCGATCGGCATGGCGGTGGGCAGCATCGGCCTGTCGTTGCGCTACCGCACGCCGATCACCATCGCCTGGTCGACACCTGGCGCGGCGCTGCTGATCACCAGCCTGGGCGGGGTCAGCTACCCCGAAGCCATCGGCGCCTACATTACCTGCGCGATACTGGTACTCATCTGCGGCCTGACCGGCAGCTTCGAGCGCCTGGTCAAACGTATTCCCGCGTCACTGGCGTCGGCCTTGCTGGCCGGCATCCTGTTCAAGATCGGCAGCGAGATCTTCGTCGCCGCGCAGCACCGCACGCTGCTGGTGCTGGGGATGTTCTTCAGCTACCTGCTGGTCAAGCGCCTGTCGCCCCGTTACTGCGTGCTGGCCGCATTGCTGGTGGGCACGGCGCTGTCCGGCACACTGGGCCTGCTGGACTTCAGCGGTTTCAGGCTGGAAGTGGCAACGCCGGTGTGGACCACACCGAGTTTCTCTCTTGCGGCGACCATCAGTATCGGTATCCCTTTGTTCGTGGTAGCCATGACCTCGCAGAACATGCCAGGGGTGGCGGTGCTGCGCGCAGATGGTTACCAGGTACCAGCCTCACCGCTGATCTCGGCCACCGGGTTTGCTTCACTGCTGCTGGCGCCTTTCGGCTCGCACGGGGTCAACCTGGCGGCGATCAGCGCGGCCATCTGCACCGGGCCGCATGCCCATGAAGACCCGAGCAAGCGTTACACCGCGGCCGTGTGGTGCGGGATTTTCTACGGGATTGCCGGGGTGTTCGGGGCGACGCTGGCGGCATTGTTCGCGGCATTGCCGAAGGAGTTGGTGCTGTCGATTGCCGCACTGGCGCTGTTCGGCTCGATCATGAATGGGCTGACAGTGGCCATGGGCGAGGCGCGCGAGCGAGAGGCGGCGCTGATTACCTTCATGGTGACGGCATCGGGGTTTACCCTGTTCTCGATCGGGTCGGCGTTCTGGGGGATTGTGGCAGGAGTTCTGAGCCTGTTGATTCTCAGCCCGCGCAGGGCCTGACCGCAGGGTTGACTGTACCGGCCCTATCGCCGGCAAGCCGGCTGGCACAAGGGCGATGGATCCGTTGTGGGAGCCGGCTTGCCGGCGATAGGGCCGATGCAGCGATCACAAACGGAAATGCCCCACCATCCCCTTCAGGTCGCTGCCCAACTGCGCCAGCTCGATACTGGACCGCGCATTGTCCTGCATAGCCAACGCCGCCTGATCGGCACTCCCACGAATCTGCGTGACACTGCGGCTGATCTCTTCAGCCACCGAACTCTGCTGTTCGGCAGCCGCGGCAATCTGCTGGTTCATCTGCTGAATCAACGACACCGCCGCCGCAATGCTGCCCAAGGCACTTTCGGTGTGCAGCGCGTCAGCCACGGCCAGGCGCACCAGCTCGGCACTGCCGCGTATCTGCGACACCGACTGCTGGGCGTTGCCGCGCAGGCTAGCAACCAGCCGCTCGATCTCCTCGGTCGATTGCCGTGTGCGCCGGGCCAGGGCCCGCACCTCGTCGGCCACCACCGCAAAGCCACGCCCTTGCTCGCCCGCCCGCGCCGCTTCGATTGCCGCGTTGAGCGCCAGCAGGTTGGTCTGTTCGGCCACGCTTTTGATCACGGCCAATACATCGCCGATGGTATGGATTTCGGCACTCAGGCTGTCGATGCCGGCACTGGCGGTTTCCGCCGCCGCCGCCAGTTGCTCGATGCGCTGCATGCTTTGACGCAGCACCTGCTGGCCGGAATCGACCTTGGCATCGGCAGCCTGGGCGGCCAGCGCTGCCTCTTCGGCATTGCGCGCCACATCGTGCACGGTGGCTGTCATCTGTTGCATGGCAGTGGCCACCTGCTCGGTCTCTTCCTTCTGGCTGCCCACTTCGCGGTTGGTCTGCTCGGTGACCGCCGAAAGCGCCTGGGCGCTGCCTGCCAGTTGCTCGATACCCTGCTGCAAACCACTGACGATGCCCGACAGGCCAGCGGCCATGTGCTGCATGGCCTGCAGCAACTGGCCGACTTCATCATTACGCGCCGCCTCAGGCTCCAGCCCCAATTCCCCGCCAGCAATGCGCTGGGCCCGAGCGATCACACGCTTGAGCGGGCCGACCACCGCGCGGGTGATCAACCAGCCGGCCAGCACGCCCACCAGCAGTGCCAGGCCGGTCGCCGCAGCGATGGCCATGGCATTGCGGGTCAGCTCGCCTTGCATTACTTGCTCTTGGCCAACGTAGGCTTGCTCGACCCGCCGAGTGACCTGCTCGGCACTGGCCTGCAACTGCGCCTTGAGGCCTTGCTCCTTGCCCAGCAGGTCGGTGTATTCGTTGAGCTTGTCGGAGAAACTGGCGATGTGCCCGGCTACCTCGCCCAACACACCCTGATAACCGGCATCGGCAACGCTCGCCTTGAGCTGATCGACCAAGGCGGCAGCCTCGACTGTCTGGGCGATACGCCCCTGGCTGGCGTCCGCCTCGCCCTTGCGGCTCTGCTCCAGGCGCACCCGAGCCTGGTCCATGGCCTGCAGCATCAGCCGCGACACCTGCGCCACCTGCGCGGACTGTTCGAGAAATTCACTGCCTTGCTGGCCCTGGGACTGCTTGAGGGTGTAGGCGCCATCATCGGCCAAGCCCGCCTGCATCACATCGAGGTTGTTGGCCACGCTGGACACCGACCAACTGGCCATGTCCAGCGCCAGCTCCTTGGCCTGCACCACCTCGACGAAGGCGTCGAATGCCTGGCCATAAGCCCCCAGCTCAGCTTCGGCGTCGGCCAGCGCCGGCATGCTACGGACACGCTCGCCCAAGTTGCGCAAGCCGCTGCGCAAGGCCTCGGCCTCTTCGCTGTCGGAGCGCAAGGCGAAGGCCTGCTCGTGCTGGCGCAAGCGCAAAAGATCGGTGTTGAACTGGCCCAGTTCGCGCAGGCTGTCGAAGCGCTGGCCGACACCGTGCAAGGCGGCGATGCCGATGGCCGCCACTGCCAGGGTCAGCAGCAATACCAGGGCAAAACCCAGGCCCATCTTGCGGGCCATGCCCAGGTTGGCCAGAACACCGTGCCTGCTCGCCGCCATCGCCGATCCCCCTTCACCTTGTCAGGTTTTCCCGAGGGCCAAGCGTGGCAACCTTGCCGCCCCACGCACAAGCGTTTGACGCCACAATAGTGTCAAATCGCTATGTACGTGTCGTTTTCAGCGTGCTGAAGGTCGCCCTGCATGCTGAAGCAAGGCTTGGGCACGGGTGTCCTGCCTGTTAGCGACATTGATCCGCAGCCCGTCACCGGATCACTCAGATTGCGGTAGCCCCGCCATCCACCGTCAGGCTATGCCCGGTGGTGAACGCCGCACCGTCGCTGCACAGGTAGAGTACGGCACTGGCAATCTCCTCGACCTTACCGATGCGCCCGACCGGGTGCATGGCGGCGGCGAACTCGGCCTTGCGCGGGTCGGCCTCATAGGCGCGGCGGAACATGTCGGTATCGATCACCGCCGGGCACACGGCATTCACCCGGATACCCTTCTTGGCATACTCGATAGCCGCCGACTTGGTCAGGCCAATCACCGCATGCTTGGAGGCGCTGTAGATGCTCATCTTCGGCGCCGCACCCAAGCCAGCTACCGACGCGGTGTTGACGATCGCCCCGCCACCTTGCGCCAACAGCAGCGGCAACTGGTACTTCATGCACAGCCACACGCCTTTGACGTTGACCCCCATGATGGCATCGAACTCTGCCTCGCTGCCCTCGGCCAGACGGCCCTGTTCGATCTCGATACCGGCGTTGTTATAGGCGTAGTCCAGGCGGCCGTAGGCCTGGATGGCCCGCTCATGCAAATGGCGCACGTCGGCGTCCTTGGTCACATCGCACGCCACGAACAGCGCCTCGCCGCCCGCCGCAAGGATTTGCGCCACCGTTGCCTCGCCGCCCGCCGGGTCGAGGTCGGCCACCACCACCTTCAGCCCCTCGCGGGCAAAGGCCAGCGCCGTTGCACGGCCAATACCTGCCCCGCCACCGGTGACCAGGGCTACCTGGCCGGAAAAGGTCATGCTCATGGGTTGCTCCCGATCTTGAAATATCGGCCATGAGTCTAGTCAGCCCACCACCCGGCTGGGCAGCATCATCAGGGCAACGGTTGGGCTACCATGCTTACCAGTGATTTTGCGGACCCGTTTGCATCAGCACGTTAAATTGACCGCTCCGCCTACTGCGAAAAGGACCTGCCATGACCCAGAGCAACCGCCGCTTCCTGCTAGCCAAACGCCCGGTCGGTGCCGTGCGCCGCGACGACTTCACCTTCGAGACGGTGCCTGCCGACGCGCCTGCCGCGGGCCAGATCCAGGTGCGCAACCTGTACCTGTCGCTGGACCCAGCCATGCGCGGCTGGATGAACGAAGGCAAGTCGTACATCCCACCCGTGGCGCTCGGCCAGGTGATGCGCGCCCTCGGCGTGGGCGAGGTGGTGGCTTCCGAACACCCCGACTACAAGCCGGGTGACCATGTCAGCGGCGCTCTCGGCGTGCAGGACTACTTCACCGGCGAACCCCAGGGCCTGCACAAGATCGACCCAAGCCTCGCCCCACTGCCGCGCTACCTCTCGGCACTGGGCATGACGGGCATGACCGCCTACTTCGCCCTGCTCGACGTTGGCCAGCCCAAGGCCGGCGACACCGTGGTCATCTCCGGCGCAGCGGGCGCGGTCGGCAGCATCGTTGGCCAGATCGCCAAGCTCAAGGGCTGCCACGTGGTCGGCATCGCCGGTGGCGCGCAGAAATGCCAGTACCTCAAGGACGAACTGGGGTTTGACGGCGTCATCGACTACAAGGCCGAGGACGTGCTCACCGGCCTCAAGCGCGAATGCCCCAAGGGTGTGGATGTGTACTTCGACAACGTGGGCGGCGAGATCCTCGACGCGGTGCTCACCCGCATCAACTTCAAGGCCCGCATCGTGATCTGCGGCGCCATCAGCCAGTACAACAACAAGGAAGCGGTCAAGGGCCCGGCCAACTACTTGGCGCTGCTGGTTAACCGCGCGCGGATGGAAGGGTTCGTGGTGATGGACCACGCCAAGGACTATGGCAAGGCCGCGCAAGAGATTGCCGGGTGGCTGGCCAGCGGCAAGGTCAAGAGCAAGGAAGATGTGGTGGACGGCCTGGAGACCTTCCCCGAGACGCTGCTCAAGCTGTTCAGCGGGGAGAACTTCGGCAAGTTGGTGCTGAAGGTCTAACCCGAAAGCACCTCTCCTCTGTGGGAGCCGGCTTGCCGGCGATGAGGCCGGTCCAGGCCAACATCGGCTCGGAGCCTAATCGCCGGCAAGCCGGTTGCCACAGGGATCGCGCAAGCTTTGCTCACCCAGATCTTGTAAGATCACCCATCGCCACTGAAACCAGTGACTGGGATTTGCAGAGAAAGAACATGATCAAGATCACCCCGACCATCGAGTGCTCCAACAGCGCACCCTTCGTCCTCTTCGGCGGCATCAATGTCCTCGAATCAGAAGACCTGGCCCTCAAGGCCTGTGAAGAGTACGTGCGCGTCACTCAGAAGCTGGGCATCCCCTATGTCTTCAAAGCCAGCTTCGACAAGGCCAACCGCTCCTCGATCCACTCCTACCGTGGCCCGGGCATGGAAGAAGGCCTGCGCATCTTCGAGAAAGTGAAGGCCGAGTTTGGCGTTCCGATCATCACTGACGTGCACGAGATCCACCAGTGCGCGCCCGTCGCCGAAGTGGTCGATGTGCTGCAGCTGCCCGCCTTCCTGGCCCGCCAGACCGACCTGGTGGTTGCCCTGGCCAAGACCGGCAAGCCGGTCAACATCAAGAAGCCGCAGTTCCTGAGCCCTTCGCAGATGCAGAACATCGTGCAGAAGTTCAAGGAAGCCGGTAACGACCAGCTGATTCTCTGCGACCGCGGCACCTGCATGGGCTACGACAACTTGGTCGTCGACATGCTCGGTTTCGGCGTGATGAAGCGCACCTGCGACAACCTGCCGATCATCTTCGACGTGACCCACGCCCTGCAGAACCGCGACCCGTCGGGCGCTGCCTCGGGTGGCCGCCGCGAGCAGGTCGTCGACCTGGCCCGTGCTGGCATGGGTGTTGGCCTGGCGGGCCTGTTCCTGGAGGCGCACCCGAACCCGGACCAGGCCAAGTGCGATGGCCCGAGCGCGCTGCCGCTGGACAAGCTGGAGCCGTTTTTGGCGCAGATCAAGGCGCTGGACGACCTGGTCAAGTCGTTCCCGCCTCTGGTTATTGCCTGAAGGACGGAATAAAAAAAATGGGGCTGCATTGCAGCCCCATTTTTTTGGGGGTGATTCAGCCGCGAATCTCGGCCACCACCGCCGCCAGCGCCTGGGCTGGGTCGGCCGCCTGGCTGATCGGACGACCGATCACGAGGTAATCGGAACCTGCATCCAGTGCCTGGCGCGGGGTCAGAATGCGGCGCTGGTCATCTTGCGCGCTACCTGCTGGGCGAATACCCGGAGTGACCAATTGCAGCGACGGATGCGCAGCCTTCAAGGCCGGTGCTTCCAGTGCCGAGCACACCAGGCCGTCCATGCCTGCCTTCTCGGCCAGCGCCGCCAGGCGCAATACCTGCTCTTGTGGGTCGACATCCAGGCCGATACCCGCCAGGTCTTCGCGCTCCATGCTGGTCAGCACGGTAACGCCGATCAGCAGAGGCTGCGCGCCGCTGCGCTTGTCCAGCACTTCGCGGCAGGCCGACATCATGCGCAGGCCACCGGAACAGTGCACGTTGACCATCCACACACCCATCTCGGCCGCTGCCTTGACAGCCATGGCGGTGGTGTTGGGAATGTCGTGGAACTTGAGGTCGAGGAACACTTCAAAGCCCTTCGCACACAAGGTCTCGACAATGCCCGAAGCGCTGCTGGTGAACAGCTCTTTGCCCACCTTCACCCGGCACAGGGCTGGGTCGAGCTGGTCGGCGAGCTTGAGGGCGGCGTCACGGGTGGGGAAATCCAGGGCGACGATCAGGGGCGTCTGGCAGGCGGACATGGTCGGGTCTCTTGGCAAGTCGAAATCGGCGCGCATTGTAAACGAAGTGGCACAGGCTTTGGGGGCCGCGGGTCATCAGAATTGGCCCGGCCGGGCGTGGCTCCTATAATTGAACCAATGGTCAGGGCTATCGCTCAAATTTCATACAAGCGACGCCCGCAATGTTCACAGGAGAACGACAATGCCCTGGTATGCCTGGCTGATACTCATCATAGCCCTCGGCTCGATTGTTGGCGGGCTGATGATGCTGCGCGATACGGCGAAGAAACTGCCACTGACCGAGGAGCAGCTGCGCAAGGTGCATGAGCGTAATGCCGAGGCGGATGCCAAGGATGCGCAGGACCGATAACCGAGATCGGAGCCCCCTGTGGGAGCCGGCTGCCGGCGATGAGGCCAGCACAGACAAGAAACCGGGCTGGCCCGATCGCCGGCAAGCCGGATCCCACAAGGAGCAGGCGATTACACCACTACTCCACCATTAGCCTGTCGCGATTTCGCTCCAGCAGCGCGCTGCCTATTCCCTTGATTTCGAGCAGTTCGTCCACCGTGGCGAATGGCCCATTGGCCTCCCGATACGCCACGATCGCCTCGGCCTTGGCTTTGCCAATCCCGTTCAGTTCCTTCTGCAACGTCGATGCATCGGCGGCATTCAAGTTCAAGCGTTGCACCGACGCCTGTACCTGGCTAACCAGCGGTACTGGCTCAGTCGGCACCGTCGCAGCCCCCGGCGCCGCGTTGAGGGAAAACGACAAGCCGGCGAACAGAGGCAATAGCAGGTAGTTGAGGACGGTATTGCGCATGAGGGTCACTCCTGTGAGTTGAGGTTTCGGACAGCCAGTTTCCTTGGCTGCACCTACAAACTAGCGGCACACAGGCAGTTGTTCCCAGCGGGCAATGGTTACCAAATCAGACGTCACAGCATGTTGCACACCTGCCGAAGAAACATCCTACGGCAGGCGTGCACGATACCTTCAACCCTGCAGGACAGGATCACGCAGCAGGCGCAGCAGGTATTGGCCATAGCCGTTCTTGCGCATCGGCTCGGCCAGCGCTTGCAACTGCTCCGCACCGATCCACTGCTGGCGGAAGGCCATTTCTTCCGGGCATGCGACCTTGAGGCCCTGCCGGCGCTCGAGGGTGGCGATGTAACCGCTGGCTTCAAGCAATGAATCATGGGTGCCGGTATCGAGCCAGGCATAGCCCCTGCCCATGACCTCCACCGACAATTGTCCGCGCTCCATGTAGAGTCGGTTGATGTCGGTGATCTCCAGCTCGCCACGTGGCGATGGCTTGAGCCCCTTGGCCATCTCGATCACGTCCTGGTCGTAGAAATACAGCCCGGTCACCGCATAGTTGGACTTTGGCTGTTGTGGCTTTTCCTCCAGGCTGACGGCCCTGCCATGGCCGTCGAACTCGACCACGCCGTAGCGCTCGGGGTCGGTCACATGGTAGGCGAATACACTCGCCCCTTCGCTACGCGCCATGGCACCGTCGAGCAACTTGTGGAAATCGTGGCCGTAGTAGATGTTGTCCCCCAACACCAGCGCCGACAGGTCGTTGCCGATGAAGCTTTCACCAATGATGAAGGCCTGTGCCAGGCCGTCCGGCGAAGGCTGCACCGCATAGGTGATGTTGATGCCCCACTGGTGGCCATCGCCCAGCAACTGCTCAAAGCGCGGTGTGTCCATCGGCGTGGAGATGATCAGGATGTCGCGGATACCCGCCAGCATCAGCGTGGTCAACGGGTAGTAGATCATCGGTTTGTCATACACCGGCAGCAGCTGCTTGGAAATCGCCAGTGTCGCCGGGTGCAGGCGCGTACCCGAGCCGCCCGCCAGAATGATGCCTTTGCGTGGTTTGATCGTGCTCATGTGTCGTGCTTCCCTGAACGGCCGCTGTAGTTCTTTTCTACCCATTCGCGATAACTGCCCGACTGCACGCCCTCGACCCAGGCGGCGTTATCCAGGTACCACTGCACCGTCTTGCGGATACCGGTTTCGAAGGTCTCGGCCGGTTTCCAGCCCAGCTCGCGCTCCAGCTTGCGAGCATCGATGGCATAGCGTCGGTCGTGGCCAGGGCGGTCGGCGACGTAGGTGATCTGCGCCGCATAGGGCTTGCCGTCAGCCCGCGGACGCAGTTCGTCCAGCAAGGTGCAAACGCACCTGACGATCTCGAGGTTGGGCTTCTCGTTCCAGCCGCCAACGTTGTACACCTCGCCCACCGTGCCGGCTTCCAGCACCCGGCGGATGGCGCTGCAATGGTCTTTGACGTACAGCCAGTCGCGAATCTGCTGACCATCGCCATACACCGGCAGCGGCTTGCCGGCCAGTGCGTTGACGATCATCAGGGGAATGAGTTTTTCCGGGAAATGCAGTGGCCCGTAGTTGTTCGAGCAGTTGGTGGTCAGCACGGGCAGGCCGTAGGTGTGGTGGTAGGCGCGCACAAGGTGATCGCTGGCCGCCTTGCTTGCAGAATAAGGGCTGTTTGGCTGGTACTGATGCGTTTCGGTAAACGCCGGCTCCCCGGCTGTCAGCGAGCCATAGACCTCGTCGGTTGACACATGCAGCAAACGGAACTCGGCGCGATCAGCCTCATGCAGGCTTTGCCAGTAACCGCGCACCGCTTCCAGCAACTGGAAAGTACCCACCACGTTGGTTTCGACGAAGGCCTGCGGCCCGTGGATGGAGCGGTCGACGTGCGACTCGGCGGCAAAATTGAGTACGGCACGGGGGCGGTATTCGGCCAGCAGGCGCTGTACCAGCGGGCCGTCACCGATATCACCGTGCACGAAAACATGCTGCGCGTTGCCCTCCAGGCTGGCCAGGCTCTGCAAGTTGCCGGCGTAGGTCAGCTTGTCCAGATTGACGAGGGTTTCGCCTGACTGGCTTACCCAATCCAGGACGAAATTCGCACCGATGAAGCCAGCACCGCCGGTTACCAGGATTGTCATAGGCTAGAACGCTTCTCGTGTGTTTCGGTTTGAAGATAGCTGGCGCAATTCTAGACGGGAATGCTGCAAGTGTGTGGCGGTAAGACGCTGTTCACGTTTTGACAGTTGTTCTGTCATTGCCAGCGGGGCAGAATACGAACCCTTCTCAGGAAAAGCCCACTTGGCTTACAGGGACAGTCCATGACATCCATTACCTCTACGGTCGCACTTGCGGCCTTGTTTGCTTCCGTGCCTGTTTGGGCACAGTCAGCACAGGTCGGTGACCGGGTGGTGACGCCTAGTGCGTTCCTGGGGGTTGATCTGCAGGGAGACTTCTTGGCCGAAGTACCGGAGTGTGCGGCGGGAGATGACAGTCCCGACGAGCCTTGCCGGGTTGAAACCAAGAAACCGGGGCGCTTTGAGGTGCGGGGGTTACCGTATCTGCCTATTTCGCCGGGTTATAAGCTGTTTGCCACCGTTGTTGATGGTGGGGTCAGGCAGTTGGTGTTGACGGGGAAAGCCGGTAATTTGTATCTGGTTAAAGAGATGTTGACTGATAGGCTTGGGAAGCCGGCAACGAGCACTTCTCGCTGGGTAAAACTGAGTTCAGGTGCCTCGTATGAGGTTGAAGATTTCAAGTGGAACACTCAAGAAGTCGCTGTTGACTTTGGTCGGGACCTCAATAATCTTGACCACTACTTAGTGACCTTTCATGCTCCGACACTTGGCGATGAAATGACTCTGGAAGAAAACGTTCAGACAACAAACATCCCCAGCCCATAAAAATTTGAGTTCAAACATCGGCAAGATCGCATGAAAGTGCAAATTCCACCTTAGGCCTTGGCGACCAAAGGTGGGCTCTGTACTAGATGTCGACATACGCATTCGCCATGCATCAGGACCCGAGCTTTTATAGAGCTTGCAGTGAGGTTTAAACCGATATTAAAAAGTGCCGAAACTTTCTGGAAGGCATGAAATGCACTCACAGTGCCTTATCATCCAAATCCCAAATGGTGAAGCAGACAGTGCGGTTGGATGTGTAAACCAGGCTTCGCTCGACTCATCCGTGTGGCGTCCGCATTTTTTGCATACCCCCAACGTAAACCCTCTAAAATCCGGCGCAGCGAAAGACCAATTCGATCCCTCTTCAGTAAGACATGCGAAGAAAATAACGATAAAGCGCCATCAATATTAAAAGTATGTAGACTAGCGCCAACCTAGGTACAACAGCCAAAGAAGGCGAGAGATCTTACCACTCACATGCAACCATCTCTTTACACACTGAAGAACCTTTCATCACACTTAGAACAAAGCCCCACCTCCATGCAGGGCTTTAACTCTATTAATTACTGCTGAGGAAAATTCGCATCAGCATGGCGAGTCATGAAATCCGCCAGATCCAGTGTATTTCTGATAACTGTGAGTTCTTTGATCGAAACCTTTAAAGGAGAAGCTCCTGGTTTCGTATATACCCGAAGCGACAATTTTGAAATATGTTTGTCGAGCTCAGACCCCTTATCGAAGCCGAGCATATTCAGGACAACAATATGGTCTTTCCCGGCTTTAAGGCTTGGGTAATACCTAGACGCCCGATGTCCTTTTATATCATCTACGATAAGACCTAATACAGCATCTTCAGTTGACGTCATGACAAGCGCGAGTGTCTGAGATGGCAATACATCGCGATCCACGTTCAATACAATTCTGCCCTCGCCAGCAGTTGCATTTTCACCCGATGCAGGAGTGACCAGAATTTTTCCATCGTCGGTTACGGCTGCTTGCAGCGCCACTGTATAAGCGACAGGAATATCACCATTGCTGGTTGACTGAACCACGTCAAACTGTTTCTGCTCATATATTGGTACATCAACACCGCTGTGAATGGAAACTTGACAAGCTTTAGGTTTGGCCTTGACAGGCAAACGCAAAATCAATCGATCAGCCAGCGGATCCTTACTATAAACTTTCGCATTGGTTGCTTTCACTTCTTTACCGCCTACGGAGCAACTTACCGTAACGGGGTATGTATCGGTCCAATAGGAATTAGGCGCCCCCATCATAGAAAACTGAACCTCCAGTCCCTTTTTGGTTTTAACCAAGGATAATGGATAGGCATTCTTGAAAATTTCTGCGCGGCGCTTAGAAGGTTCATCATAAACAGGATCACCAGTCAGCAACGCCATCGCACGAAACTGAGCGAGCTCAATGGTATTGTAATGAGTCGGATTGATAACCTTTGGCACAAGTTGATACCAAGTCCAGTTTCCGGCCGGGTTATAGTAGTCATGCAATCTTTCGACCGTCCCTGCCCTCGCACACTGATAGGCCTCGTTCAACTCCTTGTCCTTGGAAGCATCAGCAAGCATGTACAACGCCTGTAGCCCCCAAAGGTGGCCATTAAGCACATGGTATTCCTTATCGCGAGTCATACCGTTCCATGAGTACTCGGATATCCAACATGAGCCACCATCACGCCAAAGCACTCCCCCTTTGGTCGGATCTTCCAACATGAGTTTGGCGCTCTTCAAAGCAGCCTCACGATATCGCTCGTCTCCGGTCACCTGCCAACCCGCAAAAAGCGTCATTGGTCCAAAGAAGCCGTCCATTCCCGACCACCATGGTGCCTTAATCCCTTTGTCATAATCGAATCCATAATACCAGCGAATCCCTTCTGCATTTCGTGCAGCTGGCTGGTACTCGTCCAACATGTAATCCAGGGTGCGCTTGGCGCTCTCAAGGGACTTTTGATCACCAGTACGTTCGTAAATGGTTAATAAGCGAAACGCTAAAAAAAAAGGTCGGAGAGGATCTTTTTTTGCAACAGTCTTTTTCAATCCTTCCTCAGTGAATGAGACGGGATCCATCCAGGACCAAAGATAGGGAGCAAGCTCTGCGTCCGAACCGGCAGCAAGAGACTTCCCCGATGCCTGCGCTGTACCAAGCGCTGCCAGCATCGAAATCAAAAAAAAGGCAATTTTCATTTTTAAGCGTACATTCCCTAGCTTCAACAAATTTTTCAATTTACAAAAGAGCGCGCTCGCCTGCCAGCATCCCCGCCACTCTACGTATGTAGTTAAGAATCCTGACGACGCTGAAGGTGGACCCAGTCAACAATTTCACCATGCGGGGTGTAACCATTGACAGTTTCCCTGAGGATCTGCCGTACACCTCCAAAATCTTCGAGAGAAACAGCCGACAGTAAAGTATCGATCCTCTCCTTCAGCACATCCCAAGGTAAAAAGTCTTCATCAGCACTCATGATCATGGGATGAGGAGTGGGGACGACATTGTCGCCAATAAGAAGCTCCTCATACAACTTTTCCCCGGGGCGAAGCCCTGTGAACTCAATGGCAATATCACCACGCGGGTTCTTTTCAGATTTCACACTCAACCCGGAAAGATGAATCATTCTTTCGGCCAGCCGAGCGATGGTAACCGGCTCCCCCATGTCCAGTACAAAAACATCACCACCCTGCCCCATGGAACCTGCCTGGATGACCAACTGCGCGGCCTCCGGGATGGTCATGAAGTAACGGGTAATTTTCGGGTGTGTCACCGTAAGGGGGCCACCGTTCTTTATCTGCTTGTGGAAGAGTGGAATCACCGACCCCGAAGACCCTAGAACATTGCCAAACCGCACCATCGTGAACCGAGTTTTGTTGACACTCGCCACTTTGGCGTCAGCGCCATACAGCACCGGGGCAAGCTCTCGGCTCAAAGCCTGAAGTATCAACTCAGCCAAGCGCTTGCTACTGCCCATCACATTGGTAGGACGCACAGCTTTGTCGGTTGAGATGAGGACGAAGTTTTCCACATTGGCCTGCAGCGCAGCCTGCGCGGCAGAGAGCGTACCCATGGTATTGTTGAAAATACCTTCGGCGATATTGTGCTCTACCATTGGAACGTGTTTATACGCGGCAGCGTGATATACAGTGTTCACGCGCCACATGGTCATAAGCTCAGCCAGTTGGCCCTGATTCCTTACTGACCCCAGGAATGGCAATACTCGCACTGGCAGGGACTCAAGATTTACTCGCTGCTCAAGCTCACTCAGGATGCTATAAAGATTGAATTCACTATGATCGAACAGCAGCAGCACCTTCGGTCTCAGTGCCAATATCTGACGACAAAGTTCGGAGCCGATCGACCCGCCAGCACCGGTAACCATGACTATCTGCCCACTGATGCAGCGGGCCAGCAGGTCTTCTTGCGCAGGGACTGAATCACGACCGAGCAAATCGGCGATGTCCACCTCCTGAATATCATCTACTTTAACTCGACCACTGGCCAGATCCATGAATCCCGGAATGCTTCGAACATGCAGCGGAAAATTTTCGAGGGCACCGAGTATCTCCTTGCGCCTACCACGACTGGCAGAAGGAATAGCTAATAAAATCTCATCCGCCCCGGTGATATCGATCATTTTCTGAATGTCATTTCCTCGAAAGATTTGCAGTCCGGAAATGACTCGCCCCACCAGATCTTCATCATCATCGATGAAAGCGACAGGACGCATCATGCGCCCCATCCGAAGTGCGACGACAAGCTGGTTACCCGCCGCTCCGGCGCCATAAATTGCTACCTTGGGCAAATTGTCATGGCGATTGGTGAACGGGACATGCTGTGTCGTCGCATACCAGTCTTTGATGAAATACTGACGCATCAACAGGCGCAGCCCGCCCAACAGTACAAGACTGAGCCACCAATAGTTGAAGATGATAGAGCGAGGCACGATAACTTTATGGTTACTGTACCAATAAACGATAAGAGACAATATCAAAGCGGACAAACTTACCGCCTTGACAATCAAAATCAAGGCATCGTTACCAAAATACCGCAAGACAGCACGGTACATACCGAACCGGATAAAAATCGGGATAGCAACGACCGGCGCTGCGGCGAACAACCACACGTGATTGACAACCGTATCAATAAAATCATCAATACCAAGGCGGACAACAAACGCCGCCCACATTGCCAACCATACCAATATAATATCTGTTACGACCTGAATCGCTCTTTTATAGCGACGAGGCAACGCCAACATCCGTGACCTAAATTTGTCCATCATCCGACTCAACCTCACCTGAGCAGCTACAGCAAGTTGCAGATGTCAACTTCCTCAATCAGACAGTCCCTGACGGGCGTCATTGCCATCATTCTACTAGAGTCCCGCCCTCACCGCAGGTCAGGATTTCTCTGCGCTGCCCGACTTGTAAAAAATCGCCAGTATGCCCAAGGGAACGTAGGCAATCAGCACGCCGACCAAGCCATCCAACCAACCTAAGGCAACCGCTACTGCCAACGGCAGCAGCCACAACAGATCAATGAACAGAACACCCAGTGTCACCGGCAGATGGCGACCGTTACGGCGGGCGGCAAATTGATAGCCATGGCTACGATGAGCCTCATAGACCTTTTCGCCTCTCGCCAGACGGTGGACCAGGGTCCAGGTGGCATCCACGACAAAAACGCCAAGCAAGATCAACCAACTATAAAAGAGCGAAGGATCTGCCCAGGCCGCCTGAATCGATAGAGCCCCGATCACCACCCCAAGGAACCCACTCCCTGCATCGCCCATGAAAATTCTTGCTGGCGGGAAATTCCAGATCAGAAAACCTGCAACGGCGAAAGCGAGAAGCAACGGCGCTCCCCCAAGCGCTGCGTGTCCAGTGAGCCAGTAGATCAGGGCCCCACCGGTACACACGACAATTGCCTCCACGCTGGCGATACCATCGATGCCGTCCATGAAGTTGTAAAGATTGAGCATCCACACCAGATAAAAGGCGGCAAGCACATGCCTGATCCAACCGAGTTCAACAGCAGTCCCGAATACATCAAGAGGGGGAAAACCGCCGACCCAGATCAATAACCATATTGCAGCGAGAAAATGGCCAAGCAAGCGCCATCGCGCTGCGATGTGCCCATGATCATCAAGGAAACCGAGAAGAGCGATACCAGCACCTGCCCCGATCAACCCCCACCCCCAATGCTGGTCGATATGGCCAGATACCAGCATCCACAGCAGGGCCGCCAGGAATGCAGCGACGATCGCGACACCTCCCCCTCTTGGCGTGGGCAGGGTATGCGAACTACGGGCATTGGGCACATCCATCAGCTTTGCCGTCAGCGCATACCGACGCAGGCCCCACGTGGCAATGAATGACAGTATCAATACTGCCAAGGATGCTATAGACCAGATCATCATTTAAACGGAAACCCTTTCCAGAACCCAATGCTGTTATCAGCGTTATTATGCGAATTCCCGGCGCTCATTTAGCTTTTTTGTGCCGATGAATGAATTGCCGGCCAGCCTCCTGCAGCGCAGCAGGTGTCGTGTCTTCGGGGCGCCATCCAAGCAACCGACGCGCTTTGGACGCATCGATTTGAAGTGAGCCACAAAGCTGATCATACATATTTGCCTTGCCCAGGAGCCCTAGCGCCACCCTGAGCAGAGCGGCAGGACATGGGATAAGCAGCGGACGCTTTCCCATGCCTTGGCAAAGGCTCGTGACCATGTCGGCAGTGGAAACATCCTGGCCATCTGCAACCAGAAATAATTCGCCTGCAGCGCCAGGGTGGTCGATGCACAGCTTCAGGAAGCCCACCATGTTGTTTCGTGAGATCAGGCTTCGCGAGTTACCGACATGACGCAACGGCAGGGGAAATCCTTTGGCGATAAGCCGCATGAACCTTCCGAAGTTCCCAGGCGCATCACAAGCGTAAATCAAAGGAGGCCGGACGATCACCAGCTCCATTCCCTTGGCTTCCAGTTGAGCAGCCAATTCGATTTCGGCTTCCAGCTTTGATATCGCGTAGGGGGCATGTGGTTGCGGAGGACTTGCCTCTGTAAATGCACACTGTTCCGTTCGGTTGCCATTTACGCCAATGGAACTGACAAAAACAAAGCGCTTTACGCCTGCACTGAGTGCGCGATTGGCCAAGCGGGCTGTGGCATCGCGGTTTGCTTCTCGAAAGGCTTGAAGCGGATTTTCTGCCTCATCGTTCAAGACATGCGCACGCCCCGCAAGATGAATGATGCAGTCAACCTTTGGGAAGTCATGGGCGAGCGAATCTGCATGGGTCAGATCCGTTTCGATATATTCAACCGACGGAATCCGATTCTGAATATGCCTCACGATACCGACAACTGAATAACCCGCCCGGACAAGCTCACTGCACAGGCTCTCTCCGACGAAGCCTGAAGCCCCCGTTACCATCACTCGCTTCATGTAAGCCGCCCATCCTCAAGCCCAGCCAACACATTCATGGCTAACCGCTCGTAGGTATAATGCTCCAGCACTGCAGCATGTCCGTTATGCCCCATCTCCCGCAGTTGCGCCTCGGATAATCCCAGAAGCCTGGACACAGCTGCAGCGATATCTTCTGCAGAGTCAGGATCAGCCGTCACCCCGCAGCGATAATCACCAACAGGATCATTACCTGCTTTGCAGGCAAAGATGATCGGTAAGCCGACCAGCATGTAGTCCCACAACTTGTTCGGGCTTACGCCAAATCGGAAAATTGGCTCGGACTTGAGCGAGATGTATCCTGCCGATGCCAGCTTCAGTGCAGCCATCACGGCTTCCTTGGGTTGCTGATCGAAGAACTCGATCAATCCACTGGCATCGCTCGCTGCGATCTCCTTGAGCTGCGCCTTGCGCTCTCCTTTGCCCACAAGGATTATTCTGATGGGCACCGCGCTTCCCACCAGCAGCTTTGCAGAACGCACCAAACCTTCCAGTGCGTTAGGCTCACCGTGTGCACCCGCATAGATAATGACAAAAACACCCTGCTGCTTGAGACTCGCGACATGCTGCACGAAAGCGTTGGCGTGCATGTCGGAATGCGAGCAGATATCTGCGCTGTCTACGCCATTGGGTATCCAGAGAAACTTTTCCGCACGCAAGCCCTTGTCGACCATGTGAGCCTGCGCACAGGGCAGCAGGCTAATGACCTTGTCGGACCTGGCATATGCAAAGCGCTCTATCCAGCCAGTAACACGCACCAGAGGATTTGTCGCCTTCAGCCCGCCGAGTTCGATCAGACTCAAAGGCCAGATATCCCGCACTTCGAAGACGAATTTCGAGCCCAAGCAACGTGCGGCAAGCCAGCAGCTGATCACACCGAATGGATGAGGTGAAGAATAGATGATCGCGTCTGGTCGCCCCTGTTTGAACGCTTTAAACAAGCAGAACGGAAACAGCATCAAGGCAAATACGAACATGGAGAGCATTCTCCCCACACCGTTGCCCAGGTAGCGCAGTGTCGGCACGTACGAATAATGCGCTCCGTTTACATGCTGCGTCCCCCGTCGCTTCTCGTCAGGCTCAAGCAAATGGTGATAGCTTGCTGTAATGACGGTTGATTGGTGCCCTGTCTGATTCCAAAACTTAGAAAAATAATAAGGGCGCCAATACCGACCGATTCCCGGGCCGCCTGCGTAGGGATGTACATACCAGACATTCATGAAACTAGCTATATCCTATATTGGATGCGTGAAACCGGGCTTCAGAGCCGAGCCAAGGTATCGGCAATTCTGGAAGCTGCTTGCCCCCCACCGTAAAGCTGGCCATCATCCTGAATCAGCTTGCCCATGCTGGTGCTTACAGACGCCACGATCTTTTGTTGATCTGCACCTACCAGGACGTTGGCCCCACAACTTACCAACTCGACCCATTCAGTCTGGTCACGCATGGTCACGCAAGGCTTACCGAAGAAATACGCTTCTTTCTGAACGCCGCCACTATCGGTGAGCACCAGGCCACAACGCTGCAACAGTCCGATCATCTCCAGATAGCCAACTGGATCGATGACCTGTACTTCCAGCTTCAGTCCCAGACGCTCGATCACGCCGCGGGTACGAGGATGCAGCGGAAGAATGACAGGTGCGACGTTACGGTTGATCTCGTTCAAAGCCTGGACAATCGACGCCAGTCGAACAGGATCATCCGTATTTTCAGCGCGATGCAAGGTGGTCAAGACAAAGCCTTCCTGCTGATCGAGACCGATGGGCGCTGTAGCACGCTGCGCAAAGAACATCGCGCTGTCCTGCATGACGTCCCCAACATTCAGGATCTTGATCGGCTTTTCCTCAAAGCCTTCCTTGCGCAGGTTTTCGACTGCAACATCGGTTGGGCAGAACAAGATATCACTGACCTGATCGGTCAGGATTCGGTTGATCTCCTCGGGCATCCGCATGTTATAGCTGCGCAACCCAGCCTCGATATGAGCGGTGGGAATATGCAATTTTGCAGCAGCCAAGGCGCCGGCCAGGGTAGAGTTGGTATCGCCATATACCAGGACACGGTCTGGTTTCTCTTTCAGCATGACGGATTCAATTTCCATCAGCATGCGCCCTGTCATCTGCCCATGAGTCCCCCCGTGAATATCGAGTTGATAGTCAGGCTTGGGAATGCCGAGCTGTTCGAAAAAAATGTCCGACATATTGGCATCAAAGTGCTGGCCGGTATGAACGATGACTTCCGAAAGACTGGACTGCTCAAGGATCGCCTTAGAGACTACACTTGCCTTGATGAACTGCGGGCGAGCACCGATGATGGTCAAAACTTTCATTCAAATTCTCACTTATTCAGTAGATCGGAGTAGAACTGCAACAATTTGCGCCCTTCCAGATCCCAGTTATAGCGTTCGTTGACTGCGCGCTGGCCATTTCGTCCTAGCGCTGCCGCCTCATCCGGGTGCGTCACCAGGTAGTCGATTGCCTCGGCAATGGCAGCAGGCTTCAAGGGGTCTACGCAAAGCCCACAATTGCTCCCCTCGATGATCTCCCGCCAGAGTGGAAAATTCGAAGCGATTACCGGAATGCCCGATGACATGTACTCGAACATCTTGTTGGGCTGAGCATCGATGTGATTGGGCAACGGGTGGAATGTCACCAGCCCCGCTACCGAGTTGCCCAAAACCTCCCGAACCTCATGGCGATCTAACTGCCCATGCTCATTGACAGCTTTCCAGCCATCCAGCGTTCTTGCCTCACGCTCCACGGTCGGTTCGGAAAAACGCCCTACCAGGTTCAAGCGTGCAGATGTTTTCAATAATTCAAGACTATTGATCACTTCACGAATACCGCGGATGGAAGTTATACCACCGACGTAGCAAACCTCATCCTTTTTACTGGTCCAAGGCACCATGGCATCTAACTCACCCAACATGGGGAAGTTGTTAATATCCAAAACATTGCCATTGATGCTTTTAAACTTATCACGGATGTGCGGCGTTGCAGTAAGAATGGCATCCAGCTTTCTACAGGCGTATTTCTCATAACCCGAGAACAAAGCGGCCACTACCCGGCGCGCCAATGGCTGCAGATACGGTTTGCTCAGCAACTGCTTAGGCACATCTTCGTGCGAGTCAAAAATTACTTTCGCGCCGCTTTTCTTCAACCTGCTTCCCAAGGGTATGAGCTCAGGATCGTGCAGGTGATAGACATCAGCACTCAGGGCCAACGCGCGCTTGAGTACATTACGGGTAGTTTTGAAAATCCGATTCAGACGACCGGGTAGTGTCCCCACATCCAGGATCTGTACACCGTCCTTGACCTCATCGCCCTTCCCGTCGGCCACAACCAGATAAACCTCATGCCCGCCCTGGGCTAGCGTTCTGCATTGTTTGCGAAAGATCCGAATGTCATAACGGGAGTGAACCGAGGTCAGATGAGCAATTTTTGCCATGTCAGTTCCAGCCCTTAGGAATAGACATTGATGCGTCGACCCAGCAGGCGCTGAATCAATAACTGAAGTTTCTTCGCCCCCTGCTGTCGCGAGTCCCAATTGGCGAAATCGGAATAGTCGTGAATCGGCGCATTCATCAGCTCATCAAACTGGGCCTTGCTGATGCGCATTTTTTTGCAAAAATACTCGATATCCAACTGCAATTCCGCTGCATCGTAAAGGGGCTCGGCAAGCTTGTCCAAGGCTTCGTCACGCGTCATCTGCCCGGACAGGATCATGCTCGAGTAATGCAGCTTGCGCTTGTCGTAACCAAATTTGGTGGGCAAGTAATAGTTCTGGAACAGCTTCGTGAATATGGACTCGCCATGTTTGCGCGCATAGGAGCGGTAGCCGATCGTCTCCTGCAAGAACGCTTCCGCCTTCGCCTTGTCATAATTCATGAAATTCAGAGGGCGCACCGTACGCATTCCCTTGACAAAGGGATACCAAAAATAGTAATTCAAAAAACTGATGGTTTTGTAATCCTTGAGTGGCCGCTCGCCATACTGTTTGTGAATGGCTTTCAAGTTGATAGCGTCCATTGCGCTGCCGTGCCAGGTGTCAGGGAACACCGCCTCGGTAGCGAGATTACCACCACTGAGAATGTACTTGATATTATTCTCTACCGCGAAGTGATACATACTAGCGAAAAACGCGTGATCCTGCGGTACATCTTGGTTGGCGACAGCAGCTTTCATATAAGCCAACTGCAGATCACGGACTTCCTCCCAGTTCATGACATGGGTGTGCAGGTCATAGCCGCAATACTTGATAATCTTTTCAATATTGCTTACGGCGAGTTCACTGTTCCAACCTGCATCCACATGCACAACCAGCGGACGCAATCCCATGTCCTTGACCTTAACTGCAAGGTAAGAACTGTCTACCCCGCCACTGAGGCCAATGATGCAGTCGTAATCCTTGCCCGCACCTTCTTTCTTGATCTGATCGACGATTTTTTGCAGACGCTGCTCACCGCTCGCATCGGTGAAAAGCTGTTTGGACTGGACGTTGTCAAATTTATGGCAGTGATTGCACACTCCCGCATCATCGAACACAATTTCAGCGTCAGATGTATCCATGACACAGCGCGAACATACCTTGACCACTAACAACCTCCTGAAACGATTTTCTTCGGCTTGGCTCGCGGAACTCCCACCACCCATGCCTGAATTCTTATGACAATAGAGGCACTGTACAGCCTGCCAGGCGAAGGCGCTAAGAGGCTGGTACGCTACCTTTCGGATATTTGAAGCTTACCCGGCACTCAACCTGTTGATGTCTGGATAACTTATGAGCACAGCGCGGTGCTTGCCGTGGAAAACAAAAAGACTTCCCGCGGCCACGGCCGAGACGCCAGTACGCTCAAAGAGTTCGATCAGATCCGCCGTAGAACCCGCACCACCGCATGCAATAACGGGAACGTGCACCTGTGAAACGATGCTCTCCACCAATTCGGTGTCAAAACCCTTTTGTGTACCGTCACGGTCTACAGAGTTGAGGAAAATTTCACCCACGCCCGCTGACTCCAAAGCCTGCGCCCATTCTACAGGAGAACGCTTGGTGTCCTTGCTGCCATTTTCCGAGTATACCGAATACCCCCCCCAGAATCCCTTGCGGCAGTCCATGGCCCCCACAACGCTTTGCGAGCCGAACTTGTCAGCGATTTGCCGAATGAGCGTCACATCGTCGAGCGCGGCAGTGTTGATGGATATTTTTTCTATGCCGAGGGCAAATACCCTCTCCGCCTGTGCCAAGGTCTTGATTCCCCCCCCGTAACAGATCGGCATGAAGCACTCACCGGCCACCTCGGCGATGAGTTCGTAGTTGGGCTCCCGCTTCAACTTCGAAGCTTCAATATCAAGCAACACTAATTCATCGACTTCTTTTTCGTTGAAGATACGAATAGCATTAATGGGGTCGCCGACATACTTCGAATCCTTGAACTTCACGGTCTTCACCAGGCCGCGATCCTTGAGTAACAAGCAGGGAATGACGCGCCTCCTCACCATCAGACCAACTCCACGAAATTCTTGAACAATTGCATACCAAATTTGTGGCTTTTTTCCGGGTGGAACTGGAAGCCAAAAATATTGTCCTTGACCACAGCGGCGGTGAACTGCTGGTCGTAATTGGCCGTCAGCAGGGTATTCTCTGCGTGTCGTGGCAACATGTAATAACTATGGACAAAATAGAAACGGCTTAGCTCATCGATACCTGCCAGGATGGGATGCCTCAACTGTGGAGCGACTTCATTCCATCCCATATGCGGGACCTTGCGCCCGTCACGCTTTTCGAAGCGAACGATGTCCATGTCGATCCAGCCCAAACCAGGCTCGCGCCCCTCTTCAGAACCATTGCCGAGCATCTGACTACCCAGGCATACACCCATCACCGGCTTACGCTTGTCCAGCACTTGTTCGTTCAACGCTTCTATCAGGCCACTGTTGCGCAGTGTCTGCATGCCAGCATCGAACGCGCCTACGCCAGGCAAAATGAGCTTGTCGGCGCGCTCGATATCTTCACGGCTGTTCGATGCCTTGGCTGTAGCACCCACTCGCTTCAGCATATTCAAGACTGAAGCAATGTTCCCTACGCCATAATCAACAACGATGATCACTTGGCATCTCCCTTGGTGCAGTAGAAGGACATCCAAAAATAGATGAAATACATGATTGCATAGCCTATGGAGTAGAACCACAGCACCGAATCCACGCTATCCAGCAGGAAAAAGCATGCAAACGTCAAGGCCAACAGAGCCACCTGCCAGATCAGGTCCAGGTTCTGCCGCTGTGCGATGTAGATCGTGTAGCTGAGGGGGCTGACGACGAATCGCATGTAAAACAGCGGAATCATCAGCACTGCGTAGCGCCCCGACTCGGCCCAGGCGTCGCCAAAGATGAAGCCGAATGCCCATTCGCCTACAAACCAGAAAGCTATGAACGGAGGAAGCGCGAGCACCGCGAGCAGCTTGAACGTCTTGATAAAGATGGCTCGGCAACTTCCCGTCTCGCGGTAGTCGCGGGCAGCCTGCTCCTTGAAGACATCAAGCACAGAAGCGGCCAACAAGGAGATAGGAGCCCCCATCATTTTCAGGGTCAACGCGAACCAGCCCGCAGTTTCTCCACCGAACTTCGCCGCCAAGAGTACCACCGGAATCTGGCTGGCGACCGTATTTATCAGGTCGGCAGGCAAAGAGAATCTAGGGAAATTGATGTATTGCTTCGCGACTTGACGCACCGAACTCCAAGGTGTAGCAGCACAAGCCACGATGAGCGGCTTGCCGACCCAGATCGCCGCTAACGCCGTAGCCGCGACGACACCAATCAATTGTCCATATACCAACCCGGATACGCCCCCGGCAAAATAAGCTGCCGAAACCTGGGCAATGGCAATACAAGCCGCGAGGCTGATCCGCGCGATCCCCAGCCTGTTAAAGGACTGCTGGTAGGTGAGCAATGACACGACCAGCTTGTTCGCACCTAACCCTAACGAAACCAGTGCCAGCGCGAACCAGTAACTACCGACCACCTCAGGCACGATGCTCCACACCCGTCCAGCCAGGACTGCAAACACGGCGACGAGGGTGGAGATCAGTAAAATCAGCTGTAGAACAAGCTTGAGAACGGCGTGGAATTCAGCCGGCTCAGCAGTAGAGAAAATCGCGAGTTCATAACGTCCCGTCACCACTACAGAAAAGATAGTAGCGAACGAAAGCCACACACTGAATGCTCCCATTTCTGCCGGCGAATACAAACGCACCAGCAGAAACGTGACACCAATGGTAATAAGTTGCGCGCCAAGTGTGCCCACCAGCACGCGCGCCACACGCCCGATAAAGCCTGCGCTCATGAAGACATCCTCGATGACACTTTAAACGGAAACGAAATGAGCATCATGACAAGCAACATCACGAACACACCTGATCCCAATAACACGGTCAACAAGGACTGTTCCAGAATCTTGGTGGTAAACAGCAAGGCGATCGGTATGGCGATAAAGGCATGGTACCTTGAAAAGAGAAAATTCATGATCATAACGATAGCCGCTACGAATAACGACTCTGTCACTACACCTATATAACCCAACTGCATGTAGGCAATCGCGAAAAAGTTCACGTTTGCGTTCATGCTCGGGTTGTTGAATACCTCGGTACCTAAACGGAACGTCAGCGTCTCAGCACGCCCCTGCCCGACCAATGCCCCTAGCAGGGTGTCGCTGTAATAATTGGCGCCAAATTCCGCGACGAACTGATTCACAGCACCTAGCAAGGTGGAGGGAACAATAAATGCCCGCCGCAATAGGTAGTCGTTCAGGAATGAGTAACCGAGCACTTCGTGTTCCAAAGCCCCCATCAGGAGTAGCGACAACAGCGCACCGATCACCCAGGAAACCCTGACCTTGCCAAACCGACGGAAGTACATCATCAAGCCATAGATCAGGAACAACACGATAAACGGATACTTTTGACCGAACGCGCCCCACAAGATCAGTACATTGACCATCCCCAAGGCGATATAGAGCCACTGCCGCTTGTATACCCCCCAGGCAAGCAGCACTGGGAAAAACGCCTGAGTGCCAATCGAAGCAAGGTATCCATTGGCTGAGCCGGCAGCAAATACTTCCCTCGCTGCAGCCCGTCGCAGGTATTGCCCCGAATAATCCAGTGAGAAGTAGCCTGCACTCTTCGCAAGTATGAAAGCCAGCACCGCCAAATTGATTACCGACAACAGCGCTAGTACTCGCCTTCCTTGATCTTCGCGCGGTGGACTTTCACTCGAGTGAAACCTAATTTTGTTTACCGTACCGATGATCAGAATACCGATGAGTACCGCCAATGACGCACCCGACCACGGCTCGGCACCCAGCGAAAACTGATTTGCCCCGTTCAGCACCAATGCATGTGGAACAAGAACCACAATCAACAGCGTAACCAGTAGATCACCTGGCCTACGTATCTCAGCGCCACACAGCAATGCACATACGAATGCCAGGACCATCAGATATGAAATCAGCCCGAAATCGACTGGCTTCTTTGCCGCCCCCATATATTCATAGAGAATGTATATGTAATTGTTGTTCACCCACACCACAGCAACAAAGTAGGCGAACAGCAAGAAAGCATTGAACAGGAGAGACCTGTCGACTCGAGCGAGAACGTACATCCGTTAATTCGTCAACGCAGCACAAATGGTAGCGACGGACACCTCATCCAGATACGGATGCATAGGCAGGCTCATCACACGCATTGCAACCTGGTCACCGATCGGCAGCAACGCGTGCTCGTCCGCTACCGCTGGTTGCTTGTTGAGCGGGATGGGGTAGTGAACCGCAGTGGGTACGCCAGCAGCCTGCAGCCGCTTCTGGACAGCATCGCGATCATCCACTTGAACAGTATATTGCGCATAAGCGCTGACGTTACCGACCTCAATATAGGGCGCAGAGTCGATGCCGGCTTGCTTGAGCGCTGCGTCATACCATCCCGCCACTTGCTGGCGCAGTGCGATTTCCTCTTCGAAAATCTCGAGCTTGGGCAGCAGAATAGCAGCCTGCAGCGTATCTAGACGGCTGTTCACCCCCACACGGATGTGGTGATAGCGACGGTCCTGGCCGTGGCGAGCGATCTGGCGAATGACAGTGGCCAGCCCTTCGTCGTTGGTAAAGATTGCACCGCCATCGCCGTAGCAACCCAGCGGCTTGCTCGGGAAGAAACTGGTGCAAGCCACAGTGGTCAGGTTGCACGAGCGCTTGCCCTTGTAAGAAGCACCAAAGCTCTGCGCCGCATCCTCGATCACAGGGATGCCGTACTTGGCTGCAATGGCGTTGATCGCATCGTAGTCGGCACACTGGCCATACAGCGATACCGGGATGATGGCTTTGGTACGCGGGGTAATCGCAGCCTCGAGCAGTTGCGGGTCCAGGTTGTAAGTGCGTGGATCGATATCCACGTACACAGGCTTGGCACCCAACAACGCAACGGTTTCCGCGGTCGCAATATAGGTGAAGCCTGGTGTGATCACCTCATCGCCTGGGCCAATGCCCAGCGCCATCTGCACAATCTGCAAGGCATCAGTGCCGTTGGCGCAGGTGATGCAATATTTGGCGCCCACGAACGCAGCCAGTCGATCTTCCAGCTCCGCAACTTCAGGGCCAAGAATGTACTGACCATGGCTCAAGACACGCTGGATGCCGGCGTCGATCTTGTCCTTGATGCGTGCTTGCTGGCTTTTCAGGTCAATGAATTCAATCATGCTCAAACATCCATCTTGTTCAGTTGTTTGCCGTTCAGGACGTAGCGCGCCCCAGTGTGCGAGCAGATGGCTTCCCCCTGCTCACTCAGTTGCAATTGCTCGCCGAACTCACTCATCCAGCCAATCTGTCGGGCCGGCACACCCACCATGAGTGCGTAGGCAGGCACGTCCTTGTTGATGACCGCGCCAGCGCCGACGAAGGCGTACTCGCCAATGGTCACGCCGCAGACGATAGTGCAGTTGGCCCCGAGCGTCGCACCTTTCTTGACCAAGGTGTCCCGATACTGGTCCTTGCGCTCGATCAGGGAGCGTGGGTTGTAGACGTTTGTGAACACCATGCTGGGGCCGCAGAAAACGCCCTCTTCGAGTGTCACGTTGTCGTATACCGAGACATTGTTCTGGACTTTGCATTGATCGCCGATCACGACTTTGTTGCCCACGAAAACGTTCTGGCCAAGTGAAACACCGGCCCCGATCCGAGCGCCCCCACACACATGGACAAAGTGCCAGACACGGGAATTGTCCCCGATCTGTGCTCCTTCATCGACGATCGCACTTGGATGCTGATAGAAATTCATGGCTTCAGGCTCACATTGGGCTGAGGTTGATCGAAAGCTTGCTGCAATTGCTGCGCCGCATAGCGCCCATAACGAGTAGCGCCCACCTCGTTGAGATGGTGACTGTCACGATAGATCAGCACCCCCTTTTCATACGGGGCAGCTGCAAAGAATTCACTTTTGGAAAAATCCAGAAAACGTGCGCCTGGCGTGCGGTCGACAATGTCCTTTACCTGCTGGTTGGCTGCCTGCCACTGAGGATTTAAGGTCAATGGCGCCGGCAGACCTAGCTCGGTAAAGCGTCTCACCCGCTGGACATCCGTCTCGAACATCGGTACCTGGGCAAGCACTACAACGCTCTTGTTCGCTCGGGTTATGGACAGCAGATAGTCGGCCAGCGCTTTGGTGAATGGCGCGCTTTGCATCTGATACTGCCACATGCCTGCAACGATCACCTGCTCTACCTTCGGCAGCTCTCGTGCTACTGCCTGGATCTGCTCAAGGCAGGCTTTTTGCGCCCACCGTGGCAGGCGCTCAACATCGAAACCGGGAATCGGAACGCAACTGCTGGCAGTAAGTACACGATAAGCAACCCCCTCCTGCTTGCCCACTTCATCAAAGAAGTAGTTCAACTGGGCAGCATGACTATCGCCTATGACCAAGGTAGAAACGTCAGCATCGGGCTTGCCCCGTTTGCACTCACCCACCCAGCTCCCGTGGCAGATCGCTTCTGCTGCCGCATAGCGAGTCAGCTCGACAGGTAATGGGTCAACCAAAGACTCGTTCACTCGTGGCATACCCCATGCCAACAGCACAAGCACACTGGCGGCGATTGCCCACTTAGGTAACTGCCGTAAGAAGCCGGAAGCCTTTCTGACCGGAGTCTCAACAAATCGGTAGGACAGCCATGCCAGCCCAATAGACGCGGTAACGAAAAACAGCAACCAGGCTGACGTCAGCTCGTACTGCCCAGTGTAATAGCGAATGAATGCAAGAACTGGCCAATGCCACAGATAAAGTGAGTAGGAAATTCCACCCAGCCAAACCATTGGCCGCGTGGCAAGCAGCGTGCTTACCGGGCCTCGACGCGCCGCGATGATCAGCCCTGCGCCAACGCAAGGCAGAATTGCCCACAACCCTGGGAATTGTTGCTTTTCAATGACCAGTAACGCACACACCAATAGCAGCGCCCCGAGTACACCTAAGGAACTGGCGAACCTGGTATGCAACTCTCGCTGGCGCATCAGCAGGGCGACGACAGCACCAACCATAAACTCTGGAATCCGGGCCAGCAGTGCAAAGTACAACTGCTCACGCGCGCCACCGAGCGCTCGGTAGCCAAGCCAGGCAAACAAGGCGACCGCCAGCAAAGCAAAAACCGGTAGCCGCCAATGCCTTGGAAGACAAACGATCAATAACGGGAAAAACAGGTAGAACTGCATCTCGATGGCCAGCGACCAGGTATGCAGTAACGGCAGCTCATCAGCGCGCGGTGCAAAGTAACTACCAAAGCCAGCGAAATAATGGTTGCTCGTAAACTGCGCCGAAGACTTCAGGCTTTCGAAGAAGAATGCGAAATCAGCGGGAACAAACAGGATCGCCGACACGACACCAACGACCGCCAGCATCACGAAATACGCTGGCAGGATGCGCTTGACTCGGCTCGCGTAGAACGCTGGCAGGTCAATCCTGTCGCTACGCTCAGTCAACAACGCCGTGATGATGAAGCCGGAAATGACAAAGAAAACATCGACGCCCAGGTAACCGGCTTTCAACCAGCTGCTATTGGCGTGATAGAGCAAAACCGCCAGTACTGCGACTGCACGCAAACCTTGAACATCCAGGCGAATACCGCGCTTCATGTGCGTTTCACCCGTATCGTCCGGCTTATTGAAATTATCGTTCGACACGCTGGCTGGCGATCCTGCTAAAAACTAAAAAAAGGGTGGCGAGACGCCACCCCTACTGCGTATTGCGCGTCAGCGGTAAAGCGCCTGGACAAACGGATGCCCTTCGTTGTCCGCCGCCGCAACAATCGGTGCGCTACGAATGGTATTGACGGTTTCCACGCAGTGACGCGCATCCTCGATGCCGTAACCACGGCCGGCGAGAATCTCTTCGTAGCTGGTGGTGTGCAGGTCGGTGAAGCCTTCGGAGAATTCCATCTCTTCGCCGTTGACGGTGATCGAACGGTAGGTTGGCTTCTTGCCCTTGACCGAATCTGGCAGGTCGTTGGCATCGACCGACAAGAACCAACGTACGCGCGCTTTTTCGTATTCCAGGTAACCGGCAGCCTTGTGCTCGGAGGTGAAGTGAACAACGTTGCGCTGCAGCTTGCCGAAGATGAAGTGCAGCATGTCGTAGAAGTGCACACCGATGTTGGTGGCAACACCGAACGACTTGCGAGGGTCACCTTTCCAGCTCTGCAGGTACCACTTGCCGCGGGAAGTGATGTAGGTCAGGTCGACTTCATACTTGTGCGGGTTGTTCTCACGGGCGACCTTGTCCTTCAGGGCAATGATTGCCTGGTGGTGGCGCAGTTGCAGGATATTGAACAGGCGTTTGCCGGTTTCCTGCTCGACCAGGGCAAGCTGGTCCAGTTGCTGCGGGGTCGGCACCAGCGGCTTCTCGCAAATCACGTCACAGCCAAGGCGCAGGCCTGCGGCGATGTGCGGATGGTGCAGGTAGTTGGGCGAGCAGATCGAGACGTAGTCCAGGGCGGTTGCCGGGTCGCGCTTCAGGCCATGGGCGTGGTCGAGGAAGAACTCGAACTCGGTGAAGAACTCGCTCTGCGGCGAGATGCTGTCGATGATGCCGACCGAGTCATTGATGTCGTACGCAGAAACCAGGCGATTGCCGGTGTCCTTGATGGCGCGCATGTGGCGAGGAGCGATGTAGCCTGCAGCACCGATGAGAGCAAAATTTTTCATGAGGCTTCCTTTGAAGACGAATGATTCCGCCTGCCCCATCAGGGGCAAGGCGGATCAATTTGCTGGCAACGCCGATCAGGCCTTGATGATGTGGGCGGTCGGCGTGCGGTACTTGCCGCGGCTGTCGACGATCAGCTTGGCCTTGGCTTCGATCAGGGCGTAATCGAACTTGTCGTGGTCGGTGGCCAGTACCACGGCGTCGAAGCTTGCCAGGTTCTCGGCAGTGAGCGGTTCGCTGCTCAGTTCGAAGTGGTGCTCGCGCATTTTCGGGAACACAGGTACATGCGGGTCGCTGTAGGCAACCACGCCGCCTTTGGCTTCGATCAGTTCCATGATTTCCACGGATGGCGACTCGCGCATGTCGTCCACGTTCTTCTTGTAGGCGATGCCGAGGACCAGCACGCGGCTGCCCTTCAGTGCCTTGCCCGCGTCGTTCAGGCCATCCATCAGCTTGCCCAGCACGTACTCGGGCATGGCCTGGTTGACTTCACCGGAGAGCTCGATGAAGCGGGTGTGCAAGCCGTATTCGCGCGCTTTCCAGGTCAGGTAGAAAGGGTCGATCGGAATGCAGTGACCACCCAGGCCCGGGCCTGGGTAGTAGGGGGTGAAACCGAAAGGCTTAGTCGCCGCAGCATCGACAACTTCGAAAATGTCGATGCCCATGCGGTCGGCGACGATCTTCATTTCGTTGACCAAGCCGATGTTCACGGCACGGTGGATGTTCTCCAGCAGCTTGGTCATTTCGGCTGCCTTGGTGGAACTGACCGGTACGACCTGGTCGATCGCCTGCTCGTAAAGGGCGATACCTACTTCCAGGCAGTTGGGTGTATGGCCACCGATGACTTTCGGGATGGTGCGCGTTTCGAAGTTCGGGTTGCCCGGGTCTTCACGCTCTGGCGAGTAGACCAGGTAGATGTTCTCACCTACTACAAGGCCACCTTCCTGTACACGTGGCAGCAACTCTTCTTCGGTGGTACCAGGGTAGGTAGTGCTTTCCAGCGAAACCACCTGGCCGGCGCGCAGGTATGGCTTGATCGCATCGGTGGTATTGATCACGAAGCTCATGTCTGGCTCGCGATACTTGTTCAAAGGCGTCGGTACACAGAGGATGAGTGCATCGCACTCGCTAGCACGCTTGAAATCAACGGTGGCTTCAAAACCGGTCTCACGCGCCTTGGAGATGCTGGCAGCGGGGATATGCTCAATGTAGCTTTGGCCCGCGTTGAGCTTATCAACTTTGCTTTGATCAATATCAATACCGAGCACGTTGAAACCAATGGCGTTGTAACGCAGCATCAGCGGCAACCCGACATAACCCAGACCTACGATGCCAATCAAGGCCTGCCGGCTTTTGAACTTTTCTACCACCGCATTCATATCTGTCATGCTTTCCAACTCACCTTGAATTTACTTGCCCGTTTCACGACTGCATAACGGGTTATTGAACCTTCATCGATTCATTCGTCAGTCGAGTGAATCCATTCGGCGGCAGCGTGCTGTTGCCACGCTGCCGCGAAAAAAGCGCTCGGCCCATCTCGCCAGGGAAAGCAGCACACTGGCTGCCTATAATGAATGGCGCCACAATCATAGGCGGTTAGGCTGCCGTGTTCCATCAGAGTTTTCACTTGACATACAGGCCCGAAAACACCGGCAAAATAACATCACTCAGCAAGCCCTCAGGCCTAAGCACCTGCCAGCCGAGCGCTCGGATTCTGGGATACGTCATCCGGCAGGACACGGTGGGCTGAGCCTTTGATTTCAAGGACTCGCAGCTGCCGCAAATGATCCTTGAAGGCACCACGCAGCAAGGCGATGACCACCCCGAAAACCAATCCACCGATCAATGCGGCTAGGACGATAAGTGTTTTGCGTGGCTTGATCGGCTTGCTGGATGCCACTGCACGCTGGTCGACACTGACCAACTGCAACCCTTTTAGCTGAGTATCGACCGCCTGCAAGCGGGCGCGCTCGACTCGCAGCGCTTCGATGCCCTCGAGAAACACCTCCTCGCCGGCCCGAGACTTGATGGCCTCGACCTTGCGATTGGTCGACAGCATGATCAATTCCTTGCGTATCTGGCCGATCCGGGGCTCGACAAAATCATCGGATGAACGTTTACGCAGAGCAGAACGCTCAGCTTCAAGCACTTCAGTACCCATGAAGTACAGCGGCACGGGGCGACCATTGACTTCCGTGCGAATTACACTGCCGGCTGCGACTTGCTCATCAGCCATTAACGACGGGGTCGAGGGTCTTTTCAAGCCCAGGCTTCTGGCAATACCGATCGCCTCGTCAAGTTCTGCCAACCGTGCCTCGCGCCGCAACTTCAACTCCGCACGCAACGCCCTGAGCTCATCGTTCAATTGCGCACGTTTGATGGCGTCGGCTTCTTCAAGGCGGGCAATACGACTTTCATTGCCAACTTGATACTCCGATACTGCAGAGTTCAGTTTCGCATCGATTTCTGCCAAACGGTTGGCACGAATAATTTCCATATCTGTTGAAATCTGAGCACGCTCGCGCTCCACTGCGTAATCGACAAAATCATTGAGTATGCCGGGGCCGTCAATTGCTTTCTCGTAACGCATTCTCAGGCCGATGAAGTCGCTGAGCAAATCGGTTTTCTTCGGGTCGGCCTGCACTACGCTAAGCGCCGATTTATTGAAGTCGTCAAACGCCTGCTCAAGACTCTGGCCCTCAGCTTGAAAGAAATCAACGAGGTCGGGCCTTGAGCGAAAAAAGTCCAGGCGCGCGTTGTAGGAATCCAACGTGGCACCGACCCTCTTCAATGCATCGGTCGGAGGCAGCGTGTAGATTTTCGAGCGGTTGAGGGCGTCCAGCTGGTTCAACGCGACAGGCCTAAGCGTTGTGGACGTCTCGTAAACAGGCGTGATCGTATAAGCGATTGCAGCCCCGATGACCGCACAGGCAACCGCTATTCCAACGATGAGCACGCGCCTGCGCCAGAGTGTACGGAAAATACGGAAAAGGTCGATTTCGCCAGAAACGGCCGTAGAAGGGACGCGTGCGATACTGTTCATTGCTTGCCTGCATTGCAGTGGGTTTAACCAAGACAGGCAGGGCAGATCAGCATCGTGCTCGCTCTTCCAGTAATCCATGTCATCGGCGACGAAGGTGCATTGTTACACCTTCGGCAACCGACAACAACGATTTGCGACCAATTCTCAGCGAAGAAGTTCCCCACCGCTCGTCGCCTTGCGCTGCAACCAGAAATCTCGGCTGAGCGCCACCAGCACACCGAGCCCTACACCCGCCAGGATCGATAGCAACAGGATGATGGCTTTTCGCGGCTTTACCGGTTTATCAGGCTGAGAAACTGCACCGTCCTGTTGATACATAGCAACCAGCGACGGGTCAATTTTCAGGTTACGGAGAAAATTCAGCTTTTCTTGCGTTTCCCGTAAATCGGGAATGAACGGGTCATCAGATGCGCGAGATTCAAGGTTGGCGATCTCCCCTTCCAACGCCTTGGATCCGCGCATGTAGGTCAGCGCCCCGCTCATGCCTGCGGACACCTCACCGGACAGCGTATCGGCAATGATGGGTGGTTTTTCCAGGCCGATTGAACGAGCGACCCGCAGCGCCTCCTTGAGTTGCGCTATCTGATCGGCGCGCTGGCTGCTAGCACTGGCCCGCGAGGCCTTGATCCGCTGCTCAAGGTTGTCGGCCATGATCGAAATATCGCTCCGAGCACCACTAAGCAGCTCGTTCTTCGCCCGCTCCGCTGCCATTTCCGCGTAGTTGGAAACCCAAGTTGCCGCCAGGCGCGGATCTTCCACGTTCGCCGTAAGCACATACAGATCAGGCGTGTCCTTACCCGCCTGGGCGACCTTCATCATGCTGTTGAACTGGGCATACAAAGCGTCCCGCGAGCCGGCTCGCTCCTGCTCGGTGAGCGTGGGGAGAAATTCATTGCGGAAGAATTTGTCACGCACCGCTTCAGACTGCAGGGCCCTGAGGTATATGTTGTATACGTCTTTGACGCCGAGCGGGGCCAGCCCAGTGTCCTGACCCCGCCCGAAGTTGAGCTGAGCAATCTCATTCTGAGAAGGTGGTTGAATGTAGAGTTTCGCCTCATACACGGGCGATACAAGCTTGATGTACGCAACGCCCAACAAAATGATCGGTACTGCTACCAGCCCCACCCAAATCTTCTGCCGCCAAACGCCTTGCACAAGCTCAATCAGGTCTATCTCGTCGCTACCACTCAGGCGCTCGCGTTCATTGCGCATTTAGTCTTTTTTTCCTTGGGTCCGTCTGATTGCGTTATCAAGAAGCCCCGCCTCCGCCCCCGCGGAAAGCGGTCTAGCCCTCCCAGCTCAAGCGTAGCGGCATTTTGCCAACATGCCCGCCGCACCCCACTCACTTCGCATTAATCAGTGTTCGAGGGAACCTTCCCACAGAAGTTCCTCACTTTTCGACAGGCATCGCACCTCCCGCCCAATGGTCATTGCGCTATTGTGACGCCCACCTCATTTCCCTCATGCTCAAATGCACCCTTCAGGGCCCGGGCCAGCGCCTGCTTCGCTCGCATTTCACCATGCACCAGCACCACACGTCGAGCCCCACAACCTTGCGCAAACCTCACTAACCCCGCCTGATCCGCATGCCCCGAATAACCGCCCAATGTCGCCACCTTGGCCCGAATGTCATACATACCCCCATCCAGGTCAATCTGCACAAAACCCTCCGCACCCTCACTCGCTTGAATCACTGCGCCCGGGGTACCCTTGGCCTGATACCCCACGAACAGCACTTCATGCCGTGGGTCGCCCAGCATGGCCTTGAGGTAATTGACGATGCGGCCTCCTGAGCACATGCCATTGCCGGCGATGACAATTGCTGGGCGCCCGGTACTTTTCAGGTAGTTGACCACCTGCTGGTGGCGGGCATGGGTGTCGACGCATACCAGCTGATTGAACCCTAGCGGGTCGCGCCCTTGGCTCATCAACGCCTTGGCCTCGTCATTCCAATAGACATGTAGTTGCCGGTAGACGGCGGTAATGCGTTGCGCCAACGGCGAGTCGAGGATGATTGGCAGTTGCGACCAGGCGAAGGTGCCGCCCCCGGGTATCACGGGAGGGTCACCCAGCAATGCCTTGCGATGGAGGATGGCTTCTAGCTCAAACAGCAATTCCTGAGTGCGACCCAGGCTGAAGGCGGGAATCAGAATAGTGCCGCGGTCTTGCAGAGCGCGCTCGATGATTTGCTCGAGCTGCTGCTGGCGATTGCTGCGGTCTGAATGCAGGCGGTCGCCATAAGTACTTTCCAGTACCAGCAGGTCTGCTCGCTCTGGTGGCTGCAGAGGGCGCAGCAGCGGGTTGCCTTCGGGACCAAGATCACCGGAGAAGACGATGCGGTGATTGCCCTTTGACTGGACCACCTCGCACTCCACGTAAGCAGAACCCAGCAGATGGCCGGCGCGCTGAAGGCGGATCTGGCACGTGAGGCTGGGCTTGTCGACCACAGAGTGCCATTGCCCGAAGGGAATCGGCACGATCAGCTCGGCAATGAACGCCAGGTAATGCGTCACCTGGGCTGGCTCGCTGCTGATGGTCAGCTTGTACGCGTCCTCAAGGATCAGCGGGAGCAACTTTGCAGAGGGCTCGCTGCAGAGGATGGGGCCGCGGAAGCCCGCGGCAAGCAGCGCGGGGATACGACCAACATGGTCGAGGTGCACATGGGTGACAACGAGGGCCTGGATACCCGCCACGTCAAAATCAAGCGCGGTTGACGCGCCGCAGGGCGCTGCGTCCGCCCCCTGCTCCATGCCGCAATCGACCAGCAGACTGGTTACTGAATCCAGGTGGAGTTGGTGGCAAGAACCTGTAACGCCGCGGGTGCCACCATGGTGGGTAAGGCTGGGAAATTGCATACTGCTGAACGCTCGCCTGGACCGTTGAAGGGGCGCCCATTACTCCATTTCGCAGGCTGCACGCACAGGCGTCGCTTCCTATATAGCTGCAGGAATTTGCCTTAATTACCGTCCAATACCGCCTGCCGCGCTGATGCCCGAATCTTGCGCTTGCTACGCTGCACGCCGTAAGCACCGAGCAAAGGCCCCACCGCCAGGCCTACCACAAGGGCTGCCAGCACCGGCACCGCTACCGGCAAGGCTGGAGCCGACCAGCCAAACAATACCAGCGATACGGCCTGCTGATTCTCCAGCACGAAAAACAGCACTACCGCCGCCAGCAGCAGTACGAACAACGCCGCCAGGGCGCGCTTGAGGTTACGCATCAAACTGCTCCTTCATCGCTCAGGGGTGCTCGTGTTCTTCTTCGTTAACCCGATCACGCAGCTCCTTGCCCGGTTTGAAGTGCGGCACGAACTTGCCTTCGAGCTCGACCGACTGGCCGGTCTTGGGATTGCGCCCAACCCGCGGTGCGCGATAGTGCAAGGAAAAGCTGCCAAAACCACGGATCTCGATACGATCACCAGTGGCCAGGCATTGGGACATCTGTTCAAGCATGGTCTTGATGGCCAGCTCTACGTCCTTGGACGAAAGCAGCCCCTGATGGGTGACAATACGTTCGATCAGCTCCGACTTCGTCATATTTTTCCCTTCGTTATCAAGCAGCTAGATCATTGCTTAATCAGTTTGTAGCACGCTCGGAGGGATTTGAACAGGGCGGATCTTGACTTAATAAAAAAATTCAAGATCGGGGCGCAGGGAAACTAGAGCAGGGCTGGTTCGCAGCCCATTGCCGGCAAGCCGGCTCCCACAAGGGGTAACGCTGGCGCGAGGGAAATCAGGCATAAAAAAAGGGTGGCCCGAAGGCCACCCTTTTTTACCGATCAAACAGAACTCAGTTCTGCTTGGCCATTGCTTCGCGCAGCAGCGCAGCCATGGTGGTATCGGCAGCCGCTTCCGGAGCGTTTTTCAGGCTCTGGATGGCTTCACGCTCTTCAGCGTCGTCTTTCGATTTGATCGACAGGCTGATTACGCGGGACTTGCGGTCAACGCTGATGATCTTGGCTTCGATCTCTTCGCCTTCCTTCAGGACGTTACGCGCGTCTTCAACGCGGTCACGGCTGATTTCGGAAGCTTTCAGAGTGGCTTCGATGTCGTCGGCCAGGGTGACGATGGCGCCTTTGGCGTCAACTTCTTTCACGATGCCCTTGACGATAGCGCCCTTGTCGTTGACAGCAACGAAGTTGGAGAACGGATCGTCTTCCAGCTGCTTGATGCCCAGGGAGATGCGCTCGCGCTCTGGGTCAACCGACAGGATGACGGTTTCCAGCTCGTCGCCCTTCTTGAAGCGACGCACGGCTTCTTCGCCGGTTTCGTTCCAGGAGATGTCGGACAGGTGAACCAGACCGTCGATGCCGCCGTCCAGACCGATGAAGATACCGAAGTCGGTGATCGACTTGATGGTACCGGTGATCTTGTCACCCTTGTTGAACTGGCCGGAGAAGTCTTCCCATGGGTTGGACTTGCACTGCTTGATGCCCAGGGAAATACGACGACGCTCTTCGTCGATGTCCAGAACCATGACTTCCACTTCGTCGCCAACCTGAACGACTTTCGACGGGTGGATGTTCTTGTTGGTCCAGTCCATTTCGGAAACGTGTACCAGACCTTCAACGCCTTCTTCCAGCTCAGCGAAGCAGCCGTAGTCGGTCAGGTTGGTAACGCGAGCCTGTACGCGAGTACCTTCTGGGTAACGCGAAGTGATAGCTACCCACGGATCTTCGCCCATCTGCTTCAGACCCAGCGAAACGCGATTGCGCTCACGGTCGAACTTCAGAACGCGTACGTCGACTTCGTCGCCAACGTTAACGATTTCCGACGGGTGCTTGATGCGCTTCCAGGCCATGTCGGTGATGTGCAGCAGGCCGTCGATGCCGCCCAGGTCCACGAAGGCGCCGTAGTCGGTGAGGTTCTTGACGATACCTTTGACCTGTTGGCCTTCCTGCAGGGTTTCCAGCAGGGCTTCGCGCTCGGCGCTGTTCTCGGCTTCCAGCACGCTGCGACGGGAAACGACAACGTTGTTGCGCTTCTGGTCCAGCTTGATGACCTTGAATTCCAGCTCTTTGCCTTCCAGGTGGGTGGTGTCGCGCACAGGGCGGACATCAACCAGGGAGCCCGGCAGGAACGCACGGATGCCGTTAACGTCGACAGTGAAGCCGCCCTTAACCTTACCGTTGATAACGCCCTTGACCACTTCTTCGGCGGCGAAAGCTGCTTCCAGAACAATCCAGCACTCGGCGCGCTTGGCTTTTTCACGGGACAGCTTGGTTTCGCCAAAGCCGTCTTCGACCGCGTCCAGCGCAACGTGAACTTCGTCACCGACCTTGATGGTCAGCTCGCCAGCTTCGTTGTAGAACTGCTCGAGCGGGATGACGCCCTCGGACTTCAGACCAGCGTGTACGGTAACCCAGTCGCCGTCGATGTCGACAACGATACCGGAGATGATCGCACCCGGCTGAAGATTGAGGGTTTTCAGGCTTTCTTCAAAGAGTTCTGCAAAGCTTTCGCTCATTTTAATTCCTGTAGATTCGGGCGAAACAGACGCCCATAGCCACATTCCAGACAATGTGGGTTTCGTTAAGTAAAGGAAAACAGGCAGGACGTTGACTGGTGCCCCTGCCGGCTTTCCTGGCGATCAGACCAAGTCGCGCTGGGCGAGCTCGCTTCTGATCCGTTGCAACACCTGCTCGATGGACAACTCGGTAGAGTCCAGCTGAATGGCATCGGCCGCTGGCTTGAGCGGGGCCACTGCACGCTGGGTGTCACGCTCATCGCGCGCACGAATCTCATCTAGCAGACTCGACAGACTAACATCTTCACCCTTGCCCTTCAACTGCAGGTAGCGGCGACGGGCACGCTCCTCGGCGCTGGCGGTCAGGAAAACCTTCAGCGGCGCGTCCGGAAACACCACCGTACCCATGTCGCGACCGTCGGCAATCAGCCCTGGAGCCTCACGGAAGGCACGTTGACGCTGCAGCAGCGCTTCACGCACCGCCGGCAGCGACGCCACCATCGAAGCACCGGCACCGACCGTCTCGGTGCGGATGACATTGCTGACATCCTCGCCTTCAAGAATGATCTGCTGAAGCTTACCCGGCTCGGCGGCGATGAACTGCACATCCAGATGGGCGGCCAAGGCCTTGAGCAGCTCTTCGTTGGTGAGGGCGACGCCGTGGTTGCTGGCGTTGAACGCCAGCAGGCGGTACAGCGCGCCGGAGTCCAGCAGCTTCCAGCCCAGCTCGCGGGCCAGCAGGCCTGCAACGGTGCCCTTGCCCGAACCGCTCGGGCCGTCGATGGTGATGACCGGTGCTTGCGAATTCACGACTTGCCCTCTTCGGCGACGCGGATGCCGACTTCGGCGCACAGTTTGAGGAAGTTCGGGAACGACGTAGCGACGTTGGCGCAATCGTGGATGCGGATCGGCGCACTGGCACGCAGCGAAGCAACGCTGAAGGCCATGGCGATACGGTGGTCGCCGTGGCCGTGCACTTCGCCGCCGCCCAGCGGGCCGCCGTCGATGATGATGCCGTCCGGGGTCGGCTCACACTTCACACCCAGGGTGATCAGGCCGTCGGCCATGACCTGGATGCGGTCGGATTCCTTGACCCGCAGCTCTTCGGCACCGCGCAGCACGGTACGCCCTTCGGCGCAGGCCGCAGCCACGAACAGTACCGGGAACTCGTCGATGGCCAGCGGCACCAGATGCTCGGGGATCTCGATACCCTTGAGCTTGGCACCACGCACGCGCAGGTCGGCAACCGGCTCGCCGCCGACTTCACGCGGGTTCTCCAGGGTGATGTCGCCACCCATAAGACGCAGGATGTCGATCACGCCAGTGCGGGTCGGGTTGATGCCGACGTGCTCGAGCACCAGCTCGGAGCCTTCGGCGATCGAAGCGGCTACCAGGAAGAAGGCTGCCGAGGAGATGTCCGCCGGCACCTCGATGCGGGTTGCAGTGAGCTTGCCACCCGACTCCAGCGAAGCGACCGGGCCGTTGCTTTCGACCGAGTAGCCGAAGCCGCGCAACATGCGCTCGGTGTGATCACGGGTCGGTGCAGGCTCGGTAACGGTAGTCTTGCCTTCGGCATACAGGCCAGCCAGCAGCAGGCACGATTTGACCTGGGCGCTGGCCATCGGCAGCGTGTAGGTCAACGCCTTGAGCTTGTGGCCACCGCGAATGGTCAGCGGTGGGCGACCTTCCGGGCCGGTTTCCACAACCGCCCCCATTTCGCGCAGCGGGTTGGCCACGCGGTTCATCGGGCGCTTGGACAGCGAGGCGTCACCGGTCATGGTCACGTCGAACGGCTGGCCGGCCAGCAGGCCCGACAACAGGCGCATCGAGGTACCGGAGTTACCCACGTAGATCGGCCCGGGTGGCGGCTTCAGGCCGTGCAGGCCAACGCCATGGATGGTCACGCGGCCATGGTTCGGGCCTTCGATGACCACTCCCATGTCACGGAACGCCTGCAGGGTCGCCAGGGCATCCTCACCCTCGAGGAAGCCTTCGACTTCGGTCGTGCCTTCGGCCAGCGAGCCGAGCATGATCGAACGGTGGGAAATCGACTTGTCGCCCGGTACGCGGATTCGCCCGGTCAGGCGGCCACCCGGTTGGGCCAGGAAAATCAGATCGTTGGCGTTCATAGCGTCCACATAGGCCCGGCGGGCCAGGATTTTACTGAAATGCTCGCGGGCAACGCGTGCGCGGGTGAATACACCCAGCAGCTGGTGCCCGTCCCCAGCATCGACCGCGTCGCGCAAGGCGTCGAGGTCGCTGCGAAATGTGTCCAAGGTGCGCAGGACAGCCTCGCGGTTGGCGAGAAAGATGTCGTGCCACATGGTCGGATCGCTACCGGCGATTCTCGTGAAATCGCGGAAACCTCCCGCAGCGTACCGGAAGATCTCGAGGTTTTCATTGCGCTTGGCCAGCGAATCGACCAGACCGAATGCCAGCAGGTGCGGCAGATGACTGGTCGCGGCCAGCACTTCGTCGTGACGCTCTACCGGCATGTGCTCGACATCGGCATCCAGCGCACGCCACAGGCGGTCGACCAGGGCCAGGGCGGCCGGGTCGGTTTCCGCCAGCGGCGTGAGGATGACTTTGTGGCGACGGAACAGGCTGGCGTTGGAGGCCTCTACCCCGCTCTGCTCGGAGCCGGCGATCGGGTGGCCCGGAACGAAGCGCGAAAGGCGCTCGCCGAACACGTCCCGGGCGGCGCGCACCACGTTGCCCTTGGCACTGCCGACGTCAGTGATGACAGCCTTGCCCAGGTCGAGCTGTGCCAGACGGGCCAGCAGCTTCTCCATGGACAGGATCGGCACGGCCAACTGGATGACATCAGCGCCGACACAAGCGACGGCGAGGTCTTCCTCGCAGCGATCGACCACGCCCAGGGCCACGGCCTGCTTGCGCGAAGGGGCATCCAGGTCGACGCCGACCACCTCGCGGCACAGGCCGCTTTCGCGCAGGCCCTTGGCGAAGGAGCCACCGATCAGGCCGAGGCCGACGACGACCAGGCGGTCGATGATTGGTGCGGGTTTGTTTGTTACAGCATTGACCACGAGTGCGAACCCTGTTCAGAAATCAAGACGGAACTGTGAGACCGCAAGGGGGTTGCTTCGCAGCCCATCGCCGGCAAGCCGGCTCCCACAGGTACAGCGCAAACCTTGAGGTGTGCGCGATCCCTGTGGGAGCCGGCTTGCCGACGATGGGCCGCACAGCGCCCCAACGGCCTCGAATCAAAGCACCGCCTTCGGATACGACCCCAGCACCTTCAGCGCCACGGCCTCCTGACTGATCTGCTCCAGCACGGCCTTGATCAGCGGGTCTCGATGGTGGCCGACGAAGTCGATGAAGAACACGTAGGTCCACTTGCCACTGCGCGACGGCCGCGTCTCGATGCGGGTCAGGTCGATACCGTTCTCATGGAACGGCACCAGCAGCTCATGCAAGGCACCTGGCTTGTTGCTCATCGACACGATGATCGAGGTCTTGTCGTCACCGGTCGGTGGCACTTCCTGGCTGCCGATCATCAGGAAGCGCGTGGAGTTGTCCGGGCGGTCCTCGATTTTCTCGGCCAGGCGGGTCAGGCCGTACAGGTTGGCCGCCATGTCGCCGGCGATCGCCGCCGAATTCCACTCGCCCTTGACGCGCTTGGCCGCCTCGGCATTGCTCGACACCGCCACCCGCTCGACATTCGGGTAATGCGCGTCCAGCCACTTGCGGCACTGGGCCAGGGACTGGGCGTGGGAGTAGATGCGGGTGATGCTGTCGGTCTTGGTGTTCTCGCCCACCAGCAGGTGATGGTGAATGCGCAGCTCCACTTCACCGCAGATCACCATGTCGTGCTCGAGGAAGCTGTCCAGGGTGTGGCTGACCGCGCCTTCGGTGGAGTTTTCCACCGGCACCACGCCGAAGTTGACGGCACCGGCCGCCACTTCGCGGAACACTTCGTCGATCGCCGCCATCGGGCGGCTGATCACGGCGTGGCCGAAGTGCTTCATCGCCGCGGCCTGGGTGAAAGTACCCTCAGGGCCGAGATAGGCGATCTTCAGCGGCTCTTCCAGAGCCAGGCAGGACGACATGATTTCGCGGAACAGCCGCGCCATCTCTTCGTTGTCCAACGGGCCCTTGTTGCGCTCCATGACGCGCTTGAGCACGGCAGCCTCGCGCTCGGGGCGGTAGAACACAGGCTTTTCGCCTTCGGCCAGCGAAGCGGTCTTGACCTTGGCCACTTCCTGAGCACAACGAGCACGCTCGCTGATCAGCTCGAGAATCTTCTCGTCGAGGCTGTCGATGCGTACACGCAGCGCCTTCAACTCCTGATCGGACATCAGCCGTGCTCCTTCTCGAATTCGGCCATGTAGGCAACCAGGGCGTCAACCGCCTCCAGGCCCAGGGCGTTGTAGATGGAAGCACGCATGCCGCCCACCGAACGGTGGCCCTTGAGGTTGAGCAGGCCACGGGCGTCGGCGCCGGCCAGGAAGGCTTTGTCCAGGCGCTCGTCAGCCAGGCGGAACGGCACGTTCATCCACGAACGGGCGTTGTGGCTGATTGGGTTGGTGTAGAACTCGCTGGCGTCGATGAAACCGTAGAGGCGGTCTTTCTTGGCACGGTTGCGCTGCTCCATGGCCTCGACACCACCTTGCTCCTTGAGCCACTCGAACACCAGGCCCGAGAGGTACCAGGAATAGGTCGCCGGGGTGTTGTACATGGAGCCGTTGTCGGCCGAAACCTTGTAGTCGAGCATGGTCGGGCAGCTGCTACGGGCGCGGCCCAGCAGGTCTTCACGCACGATCACCACCACCAGGCCGCTCGGGCCGATGTTCTTCTGCGCACCGGCGTAAATCAGGCCGTACTGGGACACATCGATCGGGCGGGAGAGGATGTCGGACGACATGTCGACCACCAGCGGTACGTCACCAGTCTCAGGCACCCAGTCGAATTGCAGGCCGCCGATGGTTTCGTTGGATGCGTAGTGAACGTAAGCGGCGTTCTTGCTCAGCTTCCACTCGTTCTGGCCAGGGATGGCCAGGTAATCGTAGGGCTTGGCACTGGCAGCGACGTTGACGTTACCGAAGCGACGCGCTTCCTCGATGGCCTTTTTCGACCAGATGCCGGTTTCGATGTAATCGGCGGTGCCGTCTTCCGGCAGCAGGTTCAGCGGAATTTCGGCGAACTGCTGGCTGGCACCGCCCTGCAGGAACAGCACCTTGTAGTTCGAGGGGACGGACAGCAGGTCACGCAGGTCCTGCTCGGCCTTCTCGGCGATGGCCACGTAGTCGTCGCTGCGATGGCTCATTTCCATCACCGACAAGCCCTTGCCACGCCAGTCCAGCATTTCGGCCTGGGCACGCTGCAGGACAGCTTCAGGAAGCGCGGCAGGGCCTGCGCAGAAGTTAAAGGCTCGTTTGCTCACATCCACTCTCGCTCTGCCAAATAGAACAAAATCGTAATTCGATGGTGCCTGCATTGGGGCGGCTTCGCAGCCCATCGCCGGCAAGCCGGCTCCCACAGGGGGCGCAAATCTCAAGGCTTGCGCGGTACCTGTGGGAGCCGGCTTGCCGGCGATGGGCCGCACAGCCGCCCCAATGGCCTAGCTTTATCAGTCAAACGGGGCGACCTTGGTCGCCCCGCTCGGGTTGTTGCGCTTGCTTACTCTTGCGGTGCCTCTTCGGCGCCCGCGCTTTGATCGTCCAACGCATCGGCCTCGACGTCTTCCGCGTCCGTCTCGATCAGGTCATCGAGTTCGTCCTCGGAAGGCTCCTGGATACGCTCCAGGCCAACCAGCGTTTCGTCAGTCGCCAGCTTGATCAGCGTCACACCCTGGGTGTTGCGGCTCAGGCTGGACACTTCACCCACCCGTGTGCGCACCAACGTGCCTTGGTCGGAAATCAGCATGATCTCTTCGCCTTCCTGCACCTGGATGGCACCGATCAGCAGCCCGTTGCGGCCCTTGGTGCCCATGGCGATCACACCCTGGCCACCACGCCCGCGACGCGGGAACTTCGACAGCGGCGTGCGCTTGCCGAAACCACGCTCGGAAGCGGTGAGGATCTGCGCGCCGGACTCCGGAATCAGCATGGAGATGATGCGCTGCCCCTTGCCCAGTTTCATGCCGCGCACGCCACGGGCGGTACGGCCCATCTCGCGAACCACGCTTTCGGCGAAGCGGATCACCTTGCCGGCGTCGGAGAACATCATGACTTCCTTGGCACCATCGGTGATGGCCGCAGCAATCAGGGTGTCGCCTTCTTTGAGCTTCAGGGCGATCAGGCCGTTGGAGCGAGGACGCGCGAACTGCACCAGCGGAGTCTTCTTGACGGTACCGGAAGCGGTGGCCATGAAGATATAGGCGCCGGTCGGCTCAGCCACCCACTCAAGGGTGTCGCCGTCTTCTTCGTCGACTTCTTCGACCTCTACCACTTCACCTTCGATCACGCCCTCGTCGCCGTCCTCCAGCTCTTCGTCCGGATCAGCGCTCTGCTGCAAGGCCTCGAGGTCGATCTGCAGCATGGCGGTGATGCGTTCACCCTCCTCCAGCGGCAGCAGGTTCACCAGCGGGCGACCACGCGCAGCGCGGGAGGCCTCTGGGATCTCGTAGGTCTTCTTCCAGTACACCTTGCCCTTGCTGGAGAACAGCAACAGGGTGGCGTGGCTGTTGGCGACCAGCAGGTGCTCGATGTAGTCCTCGTCCTTGACGCCGGTCGCCGACTTGCCCTTGCCGCCACGGCGCTGGGCCTGGTAGGCGGACAACGGCTGGGTCTTGGCATAGCCACCGTGGGAGATGGTCACCACACGCTCTTCTTCCGGGATCATGTCGCCGTAGTTGAGGTCGTGGCTGGCGTTGAGGATCTCGGTGCGACGGGCATCGCCGTATTCGGCACGGATCGCTTCGAGCTCTTCGCGGATCACTTCCATCAGGCGCTCGGCGCTGCTGAGGATGCGGATCAGCTCGCCGATCTGCTCGAGAATTTCCTGGTACTCGGCCAGCAGCTTCTCGTGCTCCAGGCCGGTCAGGCGGTGCAGGCGCAGGTCGAGAATCGCCTGGGCCTGTTCCGGCGACAGGAAATACTTGCCGTCGCGCAGGCCATACTGCTCGGGCAGGTCTTCCGGGCGGCAGGAGTCGGCGCCGGCGCGCTCGACCATGACCTGCACGGCACTGGACTCCCAGGCAGTGGAAATCAACGCTTCCTTGGCTTCCGACGGCGTCGGCGAAGCCTTGATCAGGGCGATGACCGGGTCGATGTTGGACAGCGCAACCGCCTGGCCTTCAAGGATGTGGCCGCGTTCGCGGGCCTTGCGCAGCTCGAACACGGTACGGCGGGTCACCACTTCACGGCGGTGACGGACGAACGCTTCGAGCAGGTCCTTGAGGTTGAGCAGGCGCGGGCGACCATCGATCAGTGCCACGACGTTGATGCCGAACACGCTCTGCAACTGGGTCTGCTGGTAGAGGTTGTTGAGCACCACCTCCGGCACCTCGCCGCGACGCAGCTCGATGACGATGCGCATGCCGTCCTTGTCGGACTCGTCGCGCAGCTCGGTGATACCTTCGATCTTCTTCTCTTTGACCAGCTCGGCGATCTTTTCGATCAGGCGTGCCTTGTTCAGCTGATACGGCAGCTCGGTGACGACGATCTGCTGGCGGCCCCCGACCTTGTCGATGTCTTCGACTTCGGAGCGTGCGCGCATGTAGATGCGGCCACGGCCGGTGCGGTATGCCTCGATGATGCCCTGGCGGCCGTTGATGATGCCGGCAGTCGGGAAGTCAGGGCCGGGGATGAACTGCATCAGCTCATCGATGGTGACTTCCGGGTTGTCGATCAGCGCCAGGCAGCCGTCGATGACTTCACCGAGGTTGTGCGGCGGGATGTTGGTCGCCATGCCCACGGCGATACCGCTGGAACCGTTGACCAGCAGGTTGGGAATACGGGTCGGCATGACCGCCGGAATCTGCTCGGTGCCGTCATAGTTGGGCACCCAGTCGACGGTTTCCTTGTGCAGGTCGGCCAGCAGCTCGTGGGCCAGCTTGGCCATGCGCACTTCGGTGTATCGCATCGCTGCGGCGTTGTCGCCGTCGACCGAACCGAAGTTGCCCTGGCCATCGACCAGCAGGTAGCGCAGCGAGAACGGCTGGGCCATACGCACGATGGTGTCGTAGACCGCAGTGTCGCCGTGTGGGTGGTACTTACCGATCACGTCACCGACCACACGGGCGGATTTCTTGTACGGCTTGTTCCAGTCGTTGCCCAGTTCGCTCATCGCATAGAGAACGCGACGATGCACGGGCTTCAAGCCGTCACGCGCATCGGGCAGCGCTCGCCCGACAATCACGCTCATCGCGTAGTCGAGGTAAGACTGTCTCAGTTCGTCTTCGATATTGACCGGGAGGATTTCTTTGGCCAGTTCGCCCATGAGAAGCCTGATTCCTTTTTCTGGTGAAACTTCGTAGCTCCATCAAGGGCCGAACGAAGCTCGCCGCCGCAGCGCTTAGGGGTGCGACGACTTACGACAAATCAATGAGTTGTGCCATGGATCTGCGCAAAATTGGCCGCCGTGATGGGCGGTCTTGGAAACTGCCGGATGTTATCACAAAGGCAGTGGCGGTGGGGAGATCTGGCAGGTTGCCGCTAGGCAATGAATATGAGGGTGTTTGCACGGGCCCAATCGCCGGCAAGCCGGCTCCCACAGGTTCACCGCAGGCTCGAACACTGTGGGGTACATGTGGGAGCCGGCTTGCCGGCGATTGGGCAAGACCTGCCTAGTGCAAACGCTTGCGGCACACCAACTGGGCAAGCTTGATCGCATCCGGCCGTTCGACGATGCCGCGCTCGGTCACGATCACATCGATCAGGTCTGCCGGGGTCACATCGAACACCGGGTTGAACACCTCGACATCCGGCGCCACCCGGGTTCCGGCATAATCCAGCAGCTCGTCGGCGTCGCGCTCTTCCAGCGGAATGTCCTCACCCGTAGCCAGGTTAAGGTCGATGCTGGTGCTCGGCGCCACCACCATGAAGCGCACGCCATGGTGCATGGCACTCACTGCCAGCTGATAAGTGCCGATCTTGCTGGCCATGTCGCCATTGGCCGCGATGCAGTCGGCGCCGACCACCACCCAGGTAATGCCCTTGGTCTTCATCAGGTGGGCCAGGGCCGAGTCGGCGCACAGGGTCACCGGGATGCCTTCGTTGGCCAACTCCCAGGCGGTCAGGCGCGAACCCTGCAGCCAGGGCCGGGTTTCGCCGGCATACACACGCTCGACCATGCCTTCGAGATAACCCGCACGGATCACACCCAGCGCGGTACCGAAGCCGCCGCTGGCCAGCGCACCGGCATTGCCGTAGGTCAGCAGGGTCTGGGCGTTGCCCTGGTGCCGGCGAATCAGCTCGATGCCGTACTGGGCCATGGTCAGGTTGGCCTCGCGGTCGCTTTCATGGATGGCCATTGCCTCCGCTTCCATGACCGCCAGCACATCTTCCTCGGGGCGCAGCCGCTGCAGGCGCTCGCGCATGCGGTTGAGCGCCCAGAACAGGTTGGCCGCGGTTGGCCGCGCCTCGGCCAGGCTGAGGAAGTCCTCTTCCAAGTCCATCTCCCAGTCGCCACCCTCGGCAAGGCGCTCCTCCAGAGCCAGGACCAGGCCATAGGCCGCGGCAATGCCGATGGCCGCCGCGCCGCGCACCGCCATGTCACGGATCGCCGCAGCCACCTGCGCGACATTGTCGCAGGCCAGCCAGCACTCCTGCGACGGCAGCAGGCGCTGGTCGAGCAGGTGCAGGACGCGGTGCTGCCAGCGAATCCCGGTCACCTTCTCCGCCGCCAAAAGTCGCTCGCGCATCGCCTCTCCCCGTCGTTCGGATATCAAAAGCCGGCGATTATAGCGACCCTCGGGCCTGGGCGCTCGGGTATACTCCGGCGCAATTCGTAGAAGATTCAGAGGATTGTTCAATGAGCAACGTCGACCACGCCGAAATCGCCAAGTTTGAAGCCTTGGCGCACCGCTGGTGGGACCGCGAAAGCGAGTTCAAGCCGCTGCACGACATCAACCCGCTGCGCGTCAACTGGATCGACGAGCGCGTCAGCCTGGCCGGCAAGAAAGTCCTCGACGTGGGCTGCGGCGGCGGCATTCTCAGCGAGGCCATGGCCCTGCGTGGCGCCAGCGTCACCGGCATCGACATGGGCGAGGCGCCGTTGGCGGTTGCCCAGCTGCACCAGCTGGAATCGGGCGTGCAAGTGGAGTACCGGCAGATCACTGCCGAGGCCCTGGCCGAAGAAATGCCCGAGCAGTTCGATGTGGTCACCTGCCTGGAGATGCTCGAGCACGTGCCCGACCCCTCTTCGGTGATCCGCGCCTGCTACCGCATGGTCAAGCCTGGCGGCCAGGTGTTCTTCTCGACCATCAACCGCAACCCCAAGGCCTACCTGCTGGCCATCGTCGGCGCCGAATACATCCTCAAGATGCTGCCGCGCGGCACCCATGACTTCAAGAAGTTCATCCGCCCGTCGGAGCTGGGTGCCTGGAGCCGCGTTGCCGGCCTTGAAGTGAAGGACATCATCGGCCTGACCTACAACCCGCTGACCAAGCACTACAAGCTGTGCAGCGACGTCGACGTCAACTACATGATCCAGACCCTGCGCGAGGAATGAGCATGCGTTTGCGAGCGGTACTCTTCGACATGGACGGCACCTTGCTCGACACGGCGCCGGACTTCATCGCCATCTGCCAGGCCATGCTGGCCGAACGTGGCCTGCCGGCCATCGATGACAAGCTGATCCGGGACGTGATCTCCGGGGGCGCCCGCGCGATGGTCGCCGCGACCTTCGCCATGAACCCTGACGACGACGGCTTCGAGCCGCTGCGCCTGGAGTTCCTCGAGCGTTACCAGCGCGACTGCGCGGTACACAGCAAGCTGTTCGACGGCATGGGCGAACTCCTGGCCGACATCGAAAAAGGCAACCTGCTGTGGGGCGTGGTCACCAACAAGCCGGTGCGTTTTGCCGAGCCGATCATGCAGCGCCTGGGCCTGGCCGAGCGCTCGGCGCTGCTGATCTGCCCGGACCACGTGAAGAACAGCAAGCCCGACCCCGAGCCGCTGATCCTGGCCTGCAAGACTCTCGACCTGGACCCGGCCAGTGTCCTGTTCGTCGGCGACGACCTGCGCGACATCGAGTCCGGCCGAGATGCCGGCACCCGCACGGCAGCGGTGCGCTACGGCTATATTCACCCGCAAGACAACCCGAACAACTGGGGCGCCGATGTGGTGGTGGACCACCCGCTGGAGTTGCGCAAGGTGATCGACGGCGCCCTGTGCGGCTGCTGATACCTGCATCGATCGCGCACCCACCCATGTGAAGGACCTGAACATGTTCGACTACACCGCCCGCCCCGACCTGCTCAAGGGCCGGGTCATCCTGGTCACCGGTGCCGGCCGCGGCATCGGCGCTGCCGCCGCCAAGGCCTACGCCGCCCTGGGCGCCACCGTGCTGCTGCTGGGCAAGACCGAAGCCAACCTCAACGAGGTCTACGACCAGATCGAGGCTGCTGGCCACCCGCAGCCGGTGGTGATCCCGTTCAACCTGGAAACCGCCCTGCCCCACCAGTACGACGAACTGGCGGTGATGATCGAAGACCAGTTCGGCCGCCTCGACGGCCTGCTCAACAATGCCTCGATCATCGGCCCGCGCACGCCGCTGGAGCAGCTTTCCGGCGACAACTTCATGCGCGTGATGCACATCAACGTCGATGCCACCTTCATGCTCACCAGCACCCTGCTGCCGCTGCTCAAGCTGTCGGAGGACGCCTCGGTGGTATTCACCTCCAGCAGCGTCGGGCGCAAGGGCCGGGCCTACTGGGGGGCCTACGGCGTGTCGAAGTTCGCCACCGAAGGGCTGATGCAGACCCTGGCCGACGAGCTTGAAGGGGTGGCGCCGGTGCGCTCCAACAGCATCAACCCGGGCGCCACGCGCACGGCGATGCGGGCCCAGGCCTATCCGAGCGAGAACCCGCAGAACAACCCGCTGCCGGAAGAGATCATGCCGGTGTATCTGTACCTGATGGGGCCAGACAGCACCGGGGTGAATGGGCAGGCTTTCAACGCTCAGTGAGCCTTGTGCTGCTTTCACTGGCCCTATCGCCGGCAAGCCGGCTCCCACAACCTGCGCTCGAGAGCGGCTTGTACCTGATGGGGCCGGACAGCACCGGGGTGAATGGGCAGGCTTTCAACGCTCAGTGAGCCTTGTGCTGCTTTCACTGGCCGTATCGCCGGCAAGCCGGCTCCCACAACCTGCGCTCGAGAGCGGCTTGTACCTGATGGGGCCGGACAGCACCGGGGTGAATAACGCTCAGTGAGCCTTGTGCTGCTTTCACTGGCCCATCGCCGGCAAGCCGGCTCCCACAACCTGCACTCGAGAGCGGCGCTGAGCCTGTGGGAGCCGGCTTGCCGGCGATAGGGCGGGTACAGTCTCAGCCAGCGGCCAGCGCTGGGCGCATACGCCCCTGCTGTCGCCCTTCCAACTGCATGCACCGCTCCAGGAATAGGTACATGCAGTCATAACTCTTGCAGATCGCCTTGCGCAGTTCGTTGCGCAGCCCCTGGGTCGGGTTCTCGCCAGCCAGGGTACAGATGATCTCCAGCGCCTCCCACGGGTGGGCGTCGTCATACTGGGCATGCATCTTCAGCCACTTCATCGCGCGCTTGCGCTGATCCTCCGGGAAACCCATGGCATAGGTATCCTCGGCGCAGACCACCGCCGACCACTCCCCGGTCGCCCCTTCGATGGCGTAGTTGGTCGCCGCCATGGCAATCGCCAGCGACTCGGTGGTGCACACCCGCCAGCACCAGTCATTGAGCCCGTTGAGCTCTGCCGGCACTTCCTGGCCCTGCAGCTCGTGCAGGTGTATACCGTGTGCGTGACACCAGTGCACCCAGTAATCGGCATGGTTGAGCTCCACCCGGATGTTGCGCATCAGCCAGCGCCGCGCCATGTCCTCGCCGGGGTGGCGGGCATAGCGGGTCTTGGTCAGGTTGTGGGCCATGTACAGCGAGAACTGCTCGACCACCGGCCAGCCACCGATCAGGTACTGGCGAATGGTCGACTGGCGCAACTGGCCGTCGCGCAGGCGCTGGTAGAACGCGTGCTCGACCACCCGGCGCTTGCTTTCCCGGCAGTCTTCGATCAGTTGCTGAGCCCATTGGGGGTAACTGGCGGGGTCCATCAACGGCCCGATACGAACGAATGCATCAATCACTTTTCAGCTCCTTGATCCCTGTGATCTTGCCGACATGTATTCAGCGAAAGGTTCCAGGCGCCCGATGCAGCAGGGGCCGTGCAGCAATCCGTTGGCGCTGCAGACTGTCGCAGGTAAATACCTGCGGTCGTTCGATCAGATAGCCCTGGGCGTAGTCCACGCCGATCTCCTGCAAGGCCTGCTCGATCAACGGTGTTTCCACGAACTCAGCGATGGTCCGCTTGCCCATGACGTGGCCAATGTGGTTAATCACCTCGACCATGGCGCGGTTAACCGGATCATCCAGCATATCTTTGACAAAACTTCCGTCGATCTTCAAGAAGTCGACAGGTAAATGTTTCAAATAGGCGAATGACGACATTCCGGCGCAGAAGTCATCCAGGGAAAACTTGCAACCCAGCCCTTTCAATTCGTTGATGAATCGGATGGCACTACCGAGGTTGGCGATGGCACTGGTTTCGGTGATTTCGAAGCAGATCAGCCGCGGCGGAATGGCATATTCGACGAACAGCCGCTGCAGGTAGTCGAGGAACATGTCATCGCCGATGCTCGACCCCGACAGATTGATCGCGCACATCGCCAGCGGCCCTTCCCGGCCTTCGTCCAGGCTCTGGCGAATGACCTGGAAGACATTGCGCACCACCCAACGGTCGAGCGCAGTCATCAGGCCATATCGCTCGGCCGCCGGTATGAAGCTGTCCGGCAGGATGGTACGGCCGCTTTCGTCGTGCAGGCGCAGCAGGATTTCGATGTGGCCCGGGCCTTCGATCGCCATGAGCGGCGCGATTTCCTGCGCATAAAGGCAGAAGCGGTTTTCCTCCAGGGCCACGTGCAGGCGCTGGATCCAGGCCATCTCGCCGAAGCGCATGGACAACTCGCTGTCGTCGGCATGGTACACCTGCACCCGGTTGCGGCCCTTCTCCTTGGCCATGTAGCAGGCCATGTCGGCCGCGCGCAGGGACGCCTCCAGGGTGGTGGGCGCCTGCGCCATGTTGACCAGGCCGATACTCACGGTGGTCACGAACGGCCGCCCCTTCCACACGAAGTGCAGGCTCTGCACCGCCTGGCGGAGGTTCTCGGCAATTTTCTCGGCCTGCTCGGGCGGGCAATTTTCCAGCAGCACACCAAACTCGTCACCGCCCAGCCGGGCCAGGGTGTCGCCTTCACGCAGCCCCGACTGCAGCACGGCGCAGATGTGCCGCAGCAACTCGTCACCGGCAGCATGGCCGCAGGTATCGTTGACCAGCTTGAACTGGTCAAGGTCGAGGAACATCAACGCGTGACGCCCGGCCTGGCGTACCAGGCCATTGAGGGCCTGCTCCAGTCGGTATTCGAACTCGCGGCGGTTGGCCAGGCCGGTCAGCGCGTCATGAGTGGCCTGCCACGACAGGTTGGCGATGTACTGGCGCTCCTGGGTCATGTCGTGCAGCACCAGCACGACCCCGGCCACCTGCCCGTCATTGATGATCGGCGAGCCGACCAGGTTGATCGACACGGTGCTGCCGTCCAGGCGCTGGATCAGTCGAGCATGCTCGGCACCGCCCTTGAGATTGCCGCTGAGCACCTCATCGAGCAGCGTGCCGCCTTCGTTCTCGGGGTGTTCTTCGACCAGGCTGAACAGCGCCGTCAACGGCAGGCCCAGGGCCTGGCCGGCCTGCCAATGGGTCAGGTGCTCGGCGGCGGGGTTCATGTAGCCGATGCAGCCGTCGACATCGGTGGTGATCACCGCATCGCCAATCGCTTGCAAGGTGATCTGGGCCCGCTCTTTTTCTTCCTGCAGGGCGCTGGCGAAGGCCTGACGCTGAGCCAGCAGCTTGCTGGAACGGCGCCAGGCGATGGTGATGAGGAACAAAGCGGTCAACAGGTTGGTGATCAGCAGCACCCGCAACAGCATGCGCGAGCCTTCGCCCAGGGCATCGCTGAAGGCTTTGGCCGCCGGGGTCACGCCTTCATTGATGAACACGATGCGAGCGCGCCAGTCACTGACGCGAGCGGGCGTGGCCTGGCCGCTGGCAAAACCATCGCGCATTTCGTTGGCCAGCACGTCGAGCTTGTTCAGGTAGTCGTCGCCAATGTTCCAGTAGGCGATGGCCGTCTGCATGTAGCTGACCTGGCGGAAGTTGCGGTAGAACCAGATGATCCGATCGACGTCGTCGGGGTGGTTGCCACCCTGCAGCACGGCCCGGCGCGCAGCTTCAAGGTCAGGGTTGGCCTGGTCCAGCACTTCGCGCAGCACGTGGTCGCCCTGGGGGACGGCGATAACCTGGCGGTAACGCTCATAGGTGCGCTCGTCGCCGCTGTCGGCATACAGGTTCAGGTAGTAGATGGCGTCTTTCTGGGCCTTGGACCACAGGCTCTCGCCCGCGACATAGGCACGCACGGCAGACAATGCGTAAAGGCTGAGGCTGCCCAGCAGGACCTGGAAGACTACAACGGCGATGAAGGGCCAGATGATACCCAGCAACCTTGGCGCCTCTAGCGTGCGATTTCCCTTCATGAAGTCCCTGTCACAGAGCAGATAAGGCTCGATTCAACCCAGACAAGCACAGCGTAGGCCATTTGCCATCCGCGTGGCGGGGAATTTTATGACGAGAGATCGGTGCTGGATTCATCGCAGATGAATCCGCCCCTACAAAAACGGGGAGGCGCGGATTTATCCGTGAAAGGCAGAATCAAGCCCCACAAATCATCAGGTCTGCTGCAAATGCCCATACAACTTGGCATACAAGCCACCATCGGCAATCAGCTGCTGATGATCACCGTCCTCGGCCACATGCCCGCCATCGAACACCAGCACGCGGTCTGCCTGCTTCACCGCCGACAAGCGGTGAGCGATGATCAGCGTCGTGCGGCCACTGAGGAAACGCGCCAGGGCTTGGTGCAGGTTGTATTCGGTGGCGGCGTCCAGCGCCGAGGTGGCCTCATCGAGGATCACCACCTTGGGCTCGGCCAGGACCATGCGGGCAATCGCCAGGCGCTGACGCTGGCCGCCGGACAGACGCACCCCGGAGCGCCCCACCACACTGTCCAGGCCCAGCGGCAAGGCTGCGATGGTGGCGTCCAGTTGGGCGATGCGTAGCGCCTGCCAGCAGGCTTCATCCGTGCATTCGCGGCCCATGGTCAAATTGGCGCGCACGGTGTCGTTGAACAGTGATGGGTGCTGCAGCACCACCGCGACATTCTCGCGCAAGGTTTCCAGGCCGATTTCCTGCAGGCTCGCTCCGCCAAAGCGGACGGTCCCGGCCTGGGCGCTGTACAGACCAAGCAGCAACTGCACCAGAGTGCTCTTGCCGCCACCGCTGGCACCGACGATGGCCACCTTCTCGCCCGGCGCGATGGACAGGTCGAGGTGGTCGAGCACCGGTTCGTCAGCATAGGCGAAGCGCAGGTCGCGCACCTCGATGCCAACGGTTTCGCGGCCGGCAAACGGGTCGCTGGCTGCCGGGTATTGAGGCTCGTCATCCCGCGCCAGCAGTTCGTTGAGGCGGCTCAGTGCCCCACCTGCGGCGTAGTAGGCGTACTGCAGGTTGAGCAGTTGCTCGACCGGGCCGATCATGAACCAGAGGTAACTGAACACCGCCAGCATCTGGCCGATCGACAGGTCGGAGAACAGCACCGTGAGCATGGCCGCAGCGCGGAAGATATCGATGCCGAACTGGAACAGCAGGCCACTGGCGCGGCCGCTGGCATCGCTTTTCCATTGCGAATCCACGGCGTAGTCGCGCACTTCGCGGGCACGCAGGCCAAGGCGGCCAAGGAAGTAGCCCTGACGGTTGCTGGCACGGATTTCCTGGATGGCATCGAGGGTTTCCGCCAGCGCCTGGGTAAAGCGCGAGGTGCTGTCGTTCTCGAGCTTTTTCAGGTGCTTGACGCGTTTGCCCAGCTGTACGGTGAAATAGATCACCAGGGGGTTGAACAAGAGGATCAACAGCGCCAGCTTCCAGTGCATCCAGATCAGGATCGCCGCGGTACCGGTCAGCGTCAGCATGGCCACCAAAAAGCGGCTGAGGGTTTCGCCGACGAACTTGTCGAGGGTATCCAGGTCGGTGACCAGGTGGGTGGTCACGGTGCCGCTGCCCAGGCTTTCATATTCCTTGAGCGAGATGCGCTTGAGCCGCTCGATCAGGCGGATGCGCAGGCGGTAGACGATGTCCTTGGCCAGGCCCGCGAACAGCTTGGCCTGCACCACGTTGAATGCCAGCGCGGACAGGCGCAGGCCCAGTGTCACCACCAGCATCAGGCCGATGTAGCCAGCTGCCACCTGCCAACCGTCGGGCAGCAGGCGGTTCATGAACTTCAGGGCGGCATCGCCGTGGCCTAGCAACACCTCATCGACCAGCAATGGCAACAGCAGCGGGATCGGCACACTGCAGCAGGCCGCCAGAACGGCGACCAAGTTGGCGGTCCAGAGGTTTTTCTTGTGATGCAGGGCCAGGCGGCGGATTTCCGCCCAGCTCAGGCGATCGGGCACAGCAGCGGGCTTCCCTGGCACAGGGTCGGGCGACCCTGGCAGATCAAGCACAGACGGCCTGCTGTAGCCAGCGGCCGAGGAGAGGCTGCAGGCTCTGCAGTGGCTGGTAGCCGTTGGTCACCAGCGCCAATTGGCCATTGCGCTCGGCCAGCAGCGTCGGGAAACCGGCAATCCCCAGGTCTTGCACCCAACTGAAGTCGGCTGCGGTGGCAGCGCGCATGTCGGCACGGGTGAACACCTCAGCGAACGCGACGCGATCGAAGCCGGCCTGCTCGGCCAGCTCAACCAGCTGTGGCGCGGTGGTCACGTCCAAGCCCTGCTCATAGAACGACGCCTGGATAAGCGCCAACAGCGACCAAACCCGCTCGGCGTCCAGCTCGCGGGCGGTGACCAGGGCTCGGCAGGCCGGCTCGGTGTCGTAGACGAAGCCATCGGGCATGGCGCCCTCGAAACGGAACGGCTGCCCGGTGGCCTCGGCCACCGCCTGCCAATGCTCGAGGATGTAGCGCCGGGTCGACGCATCCAGGGCACTGCCACCGGTGCGCAGGCCACCCAGCACCAGCCGCGTCTGCACGCCTGCCTCACGCGCCTGGGCGATCAGGGCCGCAGCCACCGGCGCGAAACCCCAGCACCAGGAGCACATCGGGTCCATCACATAGAGCAGGCGTGCAGTCATGCATCAGGCCTCGGCTTTGTAGTTGTAACCGATCGGGTGTGGCAGGTTGCGGGCCTTGGCCAGCTCGATCTGCTTCTGCCGGTCGATGGCGCTGCGCCGGGTCTTTTCGCTCAGGCTGTCCCAGCAGTGCGGGCAGCTCACGCCTGGCGAATAGTGCTCCGACGCGCGATCGTCCACATTGATCGGATGGCGGCAGGCATGGCACTGGTCGTACTCGCCTTCGCTCAGGTCATGACGCACCGTGACGCGGTTGTCGAAGACGAAGCAGTCGCCGTCCCAGAGGCTTTCTTCCTGAGGCACCTCCTCGAAGTATTTCAGGATGCCGCCCTTAAGATGATAGACCGCCTCGAAGCCTTCACCGAGCATGTAGCTGGAGGCTTTTTCGCAACGGATGCCGCCGGTGCAGAACATCGCCACTTTCTTGTGCTTGCTCGGGTCGAAGTTGGCCTTGATGTACTCGGGGAACTCGCGGAAGGTCTCGGTCTTCGGGTCGATGGCGCCCTTGAAGGTGCCGATGGCCACTTCGTAGTCGTTGCGGGTGTCGATCAGCAGCACTTCCGGGTCGCTGATGAGCGCGTTCCAGTCCTTGGGCTCGACATAGGTGCCGACGGCCTGGTTCGGGTCGACGCCCGGCACACCCAGGGTGACGATCTCTTTCTTGAGCTTGACCTTGGTGCGGTAGAACGGCTGCTCGTCGCAGTAGGATTCCTTGTGGTCGACATCCACCAGGCGCGCGTCGTTGCGCAGCCAGGCGAGCAGCCCGTCGATGCCTTCACGGGTGGCCGAAACGGTGCCGTTGATGCCTTCATGGGCCAGCAACAGGGTGCCTTTGACGCCGTTGTCGGCCATGGCCTTGAGCAGCGGCTCGCGCAGTTCGACGTAGTCTTCCAGGGTGACGAACTTGTACAGCGCCGCCACGACGATCGGTTGGGACATTTGCGGTGTATCTCCAGGTAGGTGCCCTCGTAAGGGGCGGACCGGGTTTGACAAAAAACAGGGGGCTGCTGTGCAGCCCATCGCCGGCAAGCCGGCTCCCACGGGTAGTTGTGGGAGCTGGCTTGCCAGCGATGGGCCGCCTAGCGGCCCCCTTTGGGATGTTGCGGATTGTACCAGAACGACGGAAAGGATTCAGTGCCCGCCGCCTGCACACACCGGCGAGGCCGGTGCAGCGCCCACCTGGGCCCACTCCTCGGCGGTGTAGGTGTGGATCGCCAGGGCGTGAATCTCGCCCATCAGCTCACCCATGGTCGCGTAGACCTTCTGGTGGCGCTTGACGCTGTTGAGCCCGGCGAACTGCTCGCTGACGATAACCGCCTTGTAGTGAGTCTCCTGGCCACGGCTGTGCATGTGGCTTTCGTTGAGCACTTCAAGGTGTTGCGGGGCCAGCGCGGCCAGCTGCTGCTCGATGCGTTGCTGCATGCTCATCGCGTGCTACTCACTTCTTGGCCGGGGCGGCGGCCTTGCCAGCGTTGGGGTCCAGTTCCTTGGTCATGTCCTCCAGCAGCTTGTTCACTACCGGTACCGCAGGCTCCAGGCTCTGCTGGGTCAGCTGGGCCGACTGCTGGGTAACTTTGGGCATTTCACGCAACACTTTCTTGCCCAGCGGCGATTCGTAGAACTTGACCAGGTCCTTGAGCTCTTGCTCGGTGAAGGTCTGGGTGTACAGGTCGACCATCTTCGGCTTGAGCTTGTTCCAGCCGATGGCGTTGTCCAGCGCGGCGTTGGCCTTGGCCTGGTAGCTCTCCAGCACCGGTTGCTTGGAGGACGGCGCCTTGGTCTGGGCGAAACGTTGGGCAAACATCTGCTGGACCTGCATGTACACCGGGGTGCCCAGCTTGTCGGCGTTGGCCAGGGTCAGGAATTTCTCGGCGGCAGCGTTGTGGCTGGCGGTGGCAGCGAGTACCTGGCCGCTGGCACAGGCCAGGGCGACGGCAGCACAGAGGACACGAAGACGGGTCATTGCATTTCCTTCAGGGAGGGGGAGGCGATACCTCAGAGTAGAGCATTCTGCTCCCGCGAGGGCGCAGCGCTCAAGTGGCACGACGAGCGATTGAACCGCACGTTCGCATGAGGGCCTAAACTGCTGATTCTGACTGACAAAGGAGTGAACGCAGCATGAGCCGTATCGAGACAGACAGCCTGGGCCCGGTCGAAGTTCCGGAGGACGCCTACTGGGGCGCACAGACCCAGCGCTCGCTGATCAACTTTGCCATTGGCAAGGAACGCATGCCGCTCGCGGTGCTGCACGCCCTGGCATTGATCAAGAAAGCCGCGGCGCGGGTCAACGATCGCAATGGTGACCTGCCGGCCGAAATCGCCCGGTTGATCGAGCAGGCCGCCGACGAAGTGCTCGACGGCGAGCACAACGACCAGTTCCCGCTGGTGGTGTGGCAGACCGGCAGCGGCACTCAGAGCAACATGAACGTCAACGAGGTGATCGCCGGGCGCGCCAACGAGCTTGCCGGCAAGGGCCGCGGCGGCAAGGCGCCAGTGCACCCGAACGATCACGTAAACCGCTCGCAGAGTTCCAACGACTGCTTCCCCACCGCCATGCACATCGCGGCAGCGCAAGCGGTGCATGAGCAACTGCTGCCGGCGGTTGCTGAGCTGTCTTCCGGCCTGGCCGAGCTATCGGCCCGCCACCACAAGCTGGTAAAGACCGGCCGCACGCACATGATGGACGCAACGCCGATCACCTTCGGCCAGGAAGTGTCCGCGTTCGTCGCCCAGCTCGACTATGCCCAGCGCGCCATCCGCGCCACCTTGCCGGCGGTCTGCGAGCTGGCACAGGGTGGCACTGCGGTAGGTACCGGGCTGAATGCCCCGCACGGCTTCGCCGAAGCCATCGCTGCCGAGCTGGCCGCCCTCTCCGGCTTGCCGTTCGTCACCGCGCCGAACAAGTTCGCGGCCCTCGCCGGCCATGAACCGCTGACCAGCCTGGCAGGAGCCTTGAAGACCCTGGCGGTGGCCCTGATGAAGATCGCCAACGACCTGCGTCTGCTTGGCTCCGGCCCCCGCGCAGGGCTGGCTGAAGTGCGCCTGCCGGCCAACGAGCCGGGCAGTTCGATCATGCCCGGCAAGGTCAACCCCACCCAGTGCGAGGCACTGTCGATGCTGGCCTGCCAAGTGCTGGGCAACGACGCGGCGATCGGCTTTGCCGCCAGCCAGGGGCACCTGCAGTTGAACGTGTTCAAGCCGGTGATCATTCACAATCTGCTGCAGTCGATCGAACTGCTGGCCGATGGTTGCCGCAACTTCCAACTGCATTGCGTGGCAGGGATCGAGCCGGATGCCGAGCAGATGGCAGCGCACCTGGAGCGGGGGTTGATGCTGGTGACGGCGCTGAACCCGCATATCGGATATGACAAGGCAGCGGAAATTGCCAAGAAGGCCTACGCCGAAGGCAAGACTTTGCGCGAAGCGGCGCTGGAGTTGAAGTACCTCACCAATGAGCAGTTCGATCAGTGGGTACGGCCGGAGAACATGCTGGCGCCCGGCGGCAAGGGCTGATCTGTACTGGCCCTATCGCCGGCAAGCCGGCTCCCACAGGCACCCCACACTATTCAAGGTTGTGGAGATCCTGTGGGAGCCGGCTTGCCGGCGACAGGGCCAGTAGCGTCACCCCGCAACCCTGGCCACGCGCGCCCGCCACCCGGCCACCAGCGAAGGCCCCACCGCCACCAGCGTCGACCCCATCACCACGGTCACCGCCCCCACATACCCCAGGGCATTGATGTCCTCGGCATGCACATAGTCAGGCCAGACCCAGGCCGCCAGCGCCACCGCAACGAATGTCACCAGCGGCGTCATTGCCAACGTGGCGCTCACCCGCGACGCCTCCCAGTGCGCCAGCGCCTCGGCGAACGCACCATAGGCCACCAGGGTATTGAGGCAGCAGGCCAGCAACAGCCAACCCTGCACCGGCGTCAACTGCAACGCCTGCAGCGGATGCGCCCAGGGTGTCAGCAGCGCGGCGCAGCCCAGGTAGATCACCACCATCACCTGTTGCGAATGCCATACCGTCAGTAACTGCTTCTGGCTCAACGCGTAGAACACCCAGACGCTGGTAGCCAGCAGAACCGTCAGCACGCCGGTGGTATAGGTGCCAAGCGATGTCAGCAGCTCCTCGAGACGCTGGTTGAAGAACAGGCCGAAACCGCCCAGCAGAATCAGCAGTCCAAGCCCCTGCCCCAGGCTGAACCGCTCCCTGAACACGAACACGCTGGCCACCAGCAACAGCACCGGCCCCATCTGCACTACCAACTGCGTGGTACCAGGGCTGAGCATTTTCAAACCGATGAGGTACAGCACATAGTTGCCCAGCAAGCCGAACACGGCGACCACCAGCAGGCCTTTGCCTTTGCGCGGCAGCTTGCCCACGGCCGGCAGGCGCCGTTTCATCGCCAACCAGCAGAACAGCAGGCCACCGGATACCAGCAGGCGGTACCAGGTGACGGTCACCGGGTCCATCACCTGCAACACCTGCTTTAGTTTGATGGGCAGAATGCCCCAGAGCAGCGCGGTGAGCAGTGCCAGGAACAGGCCGTAGACCCAGCGGCCGGAAGTTGTGTGCATAAAGTCCTCAGTCGAGGCCGTGGTGGGGGTAGGCTGGATTCTAAGGGCTTCAGGGAAAACTGCCGGGAAAAGATTTCATCTGTTCATTCCCCGGCGGCATGCACGGTTACTTCTTGTGCTTGGCGAACGCCCTTTCCAGCGCTTCGTTGATGGTGCGAAGCACCTTCACCCGCGCCCAGCGCTTGTCATTGGCTTCCACCAGGGTCCACGGCGCGATCTCGCTGCTGGTACGGTCGACCATGTCGCCCACGGCATCGACGTACAGGTCCCACTTGTCGCGGTTGCGCCAGTCGTCCTCGGTGATCTTGTAGCGTTTGAAAGGGATCTGCTCGCGTTCCTCGAAACGTTCGAGCTGGGTCTGCTGGTCGATTGCCAGCCAGAACTTGACCACTACCACGCCGGCGTTGACCAACTGCTCCTCGAAGTCGTTGATCTCGCTGTAGGCACGCATCCAGTCGCTGGGGGTACAGAAGCCTTCAACCCGCTCCACCAGCACTCGCCCGTACCAGGAGCGGTCGAAGATGGTGAACTTGCCGCGGGCTGGAATATGCCGCCAGAAGCGCCACAGGTATGGCTGAGCACGTTCTTCTTCAGTGGGTGCGGCAATCGGCACGATACGGTACTGGCGCGGGTCGAGCGCGGCCGCCACGCGGCGGATCGCTCCGCCCTTGCCGGCAGCATCGTTGCCTTCGAAGGCGGCCACCAGGGCGTGCCGGCGCATGTGCTTGTGGCGCAACAGGCCGGCCAGGCGCGCCTGTTCGGTCACCAGTTGTTCCTGGTAGTCCTGCTTGTCCAGGCGCAGGGTCATGTCCAGTGCACCGAGCAGGTTGCGCTGGTCGATGCTGCGGCCCAGCGGGGCGATATTGCCCTGGTGCTTGCCTTTGGGGTTCACCGCTAGCGCCGCCTGCAGGCTCTCCAGCAGGATGCGCCCGACCGCCAGGCTGCGGTAGTGAGGGTCGGCGCCTTCGACGATGTGCCACGGCGCGTAGTCGCGGCTGGTACGGCGCAGCACGCGCTCACCGAAGCGCACGAAACGGTCGTAGGTTTCCGATTGCTGCCAGTCCAGCGGGCTGATCCGCCAACTGTGCAGCGGGTCGTCCTTGAGCGCCTTGAGGCGGGCCTTCATCTGCTTCTTGGACAGGTGGAACCAGAACTTGATGATCAACGCGCCTTCGTCGCAGAGCATCTGCTCCAGGCGCTCGGCACCGGCGATGGCCTGGTCGAGCACGGCGTCCTTGAACACTCCATGCACCCGGCCCTGGATCATCTGGCTGTACCAGTTGCCGAAGAACACGCCCATCCGCCCTTTCGGCGGCAGTGCCCGCCAGTAGCGCCAGGCCGGGGGGCGAGCCAGTTCTTCGTCGGTCTGCTGGTCGAAGGTGAGCACGTCGATCATGCGCGGGTCCATCCACTCGTTCAGCAGCTTGACCGTCTCGCCCTTGCCGGCGCCCTCGATGCCGTTGATCAGCACGATCACCGGAAAACGCGCCTGCTGCTTGAGTTCGTACTGGGCTTCGAGCAGCGCCTCGCGCAGGGCGGGCTCTTCGGCCTCGTAGGTTTCCTTGTCGATGCTGTGACCGATTTCCGCGGATTCGAACATGCTGGGCTCCTTCATTGGATAAGAAAGACTAGCGGATTTTTGTGCAGGCCTGAATGGCCCTATCGCCGGCAAGCCGGCTCCTACAGGGTTCGGAGGGGTAGCCGTGGGCGCTGGTTTGCCAGCGATAGGGCCTTTGCAACCAGCGCAAATCCGGCGGATGGCATAAAATCCGCACATCCGCTGCAACCGAGCCAACCATGTCCACCCTTCTCCAGCACGCCCAGATCGACTGGGACGACCAGGGCCGCCCCCATTCGCGGCAGTACGACGACGTCTACTTCTCGAAAAACGAAGGCACCGACGAAACCCGCTACGTGTTCCTCGAACAGACCCGACTGCACCAGCGCATTGTCGAGCTGGCGCCACATGCCTGCCTGGTGATCGGCGAAACCGGTTTTGGCACCGGCATGAACTTCTTCTGTGCCTGGCAGCTGTTCGCCGAACACGCGCCAAGCGATACCCGCCTGCATTTCGTCAGCGTCGAAAAATACCCCCTGGACGCCGCTGACATGGCCCGCGCCGTGCGCCTGTGGCCGGAACTGGCTGCCTTCACCGAGCCTTTCCTGGCGCAATATGCGGCGGTGCACTCAGGCTTCCAGCAGTTCACCTTCGACCAGGGCCGGGTCACTCTGACGCTGCTGATCGGCGATGTACTGGCGCAACTGCCGCAACTCGATGCCCGCATCGACGTGTGGTTCCTCGACGGCTTCGCCCCCGCGAAAAACCCCGACATGTGGACGCCTGCGCTGTTCGCGCAACTGGCGCGGCTGTCCCATGCCGGCACCGTGCTGGGCACCTTCACCACCACCGGCTGGGTCAGGCGCGGTCTGATCGAGGCCGGCTTCACCATGAAGAAGGTGCCCGGCATCGGCAAGAAATGGGAGGTGATGAGCGGCCAATACACCGGCCAGGCTTCGGCCGCCCTGGCCGCGCCCTGGTACGCCCGCCCTGCCCCGATACACGGCTCGCGCCAGGCCCTGGTGATCGGCGCCGGGCTGGCCGGCAGCGCCAGCGCCGCCAGCCTGGCCGCCCGCGGCTGGCAGGTGACGGTGCTGGAACGTCACGACGCGCCCGCCCGGGAGGCTTCGGGCAATCCCCAAGGCGTGCTGTACCTTAAACTGTCCGCCCACGGCACGGCGCTGTCGCAGATGATCCTGTCGGGTTTCGGCTACACGCGTCGCCAGCTCGAACGGTTGCACAAAGGCCAGGACTGGAGCGATTGCGGCGTGCTGCAACTGGCCTTCGACAGCAAGGAGGCCGAGCGCCAGGCCAAGCTTGCCGAAGCCTTCGACAGCAGCCTGCTGCGCAGGCTTGAACGGCCCGAAGCCGAGGCGCTTGCCGGCGTGGCGCTGCCTGCGGGAGGCCTGTTCTATCCGGAAGGTGGCTGGGTACACCCGCCCGCCTTGTGCCAGGCACAGTTGCAGCACCCGAACATTCAGGTACGGCTCCATCAGAACGTGGTCGAACTGCGCCAGGCCGATGGCCTATGGCAGGCTTGGGATGGCGAGCAGCTGCTGGCCAGTGCGCCGCTGGTGGTACTGGCCGGTGCCGCAGACGTACGTCGTTTCGAGCCTTGCGCACAATTGCCGCTCAAGCGCATCCGCGGGCAGATCACTCGCCTGCCCGCCACCGAGACAAGCCGTGAACTGCGCACCGTGGTCTGCGCCGAGGGCTACGTGGCACCGCTACGGGGCGATGAACACACCCTGGGGGCCAGTTTCGACTTCCATAGCGATGACCTGGCGCCGACCGTGGCCGAGCACCAGGGCAACCTGGCGCTGCTAGACGAGATCTCCCCTGATCTGGCTGGGCGCCTGGGCACTGCGGCGCTCGACCCTGAACAACTCCAGGGGCGTGCGGCGTTCCGCTGCACCAGCCCGGATTACCTGCCGATCGTTGGCCCGATGGCTGACCCTGCTGCCTTCGCCGAGGCCTATGCCGTGCTGGGCAAGGATGCGCGGCAGCTGCCCGAAGTGCCCTGTCCTTGGCTGCCAGGGTTGTATGTGAACAGCGGCCATGGCTCGCGGGGGCTGATCACGGCACCGCTGTCTGGCGAGCTGATCGCGGCGTGGGCCAGTGGTGAACCCTTGCCGTTGCCGCGAGCGGTGGCCGAAGCGTGCCATCCGAACCGGTTTGGCTTGCGCAAGCTGATTCGCGGGAAGTGATGCCTAATCGCCGGCAAGCCCGCTGCCACAAGGGCCTTAGAACGCCGCCGAACCCTGTAGGAGCCGGCTTGCCGGCGATTGGGCCGCAGCGCGGCCCCATTCGTTATAACAGATCGATCTAAAACTCTCGCAATTCACTCAGGTCAGTTCCTTACAGGTGCCCTAATCCGGGGCACTGATTCCCCAACGGAAAAACCGGTAAGGACCTATGTGCGGATTAGCAGGAGAGTTGCGTTTCACCCCCATCGACCAAGCCCCTCGCCCGGCGGACCTCGCCGCGGTAGAGCGCATCACCCATCACCTGGCGCCTCGTGGCCCCGACGCCTGGGGCTTCCATAGCCAAGGCCCGATCGCCCTCGGCCATCGGCGGCTGAAGATCATGGACCTGTCCGACGGCTCGGCCCAGCCCATGGTCGATAACCCCCTCGGCCTGGCGTTGGCCTTCAACGGCGCCATCTACAACTTCCCGGAACTGCGCCAGGAGCTGCAGGAACTGGGCTACACCTTCTGTTCCGACGGCGACACCGAGGTACTGCTCAAGGGCTACCACGCCTGGGGCGCGGCCTTGCTGCCCAAGCTCAACGGCATGTTCGCCCTGGCCATCTGGGAGCGCGACAACCAGCGCCTGTTCCTGGCCCGCGACCGCCTCGGCGTCAAGCCTTTGTACCTGTCGCGCAACGGTGAACGGCTGCGCTTTGCCTCGACCCTGCCCGCCTTGCTCAAGGGCGGTGACATCGACCCGATGATCGACCCGGTGGCACTCAACCACTACCTCAACTTCCACGCCGTGGTACCCGCGCCACGCACGTTGCTGGCCAATGTGCAGAAGCTTGAACCCGGCACCTGGATGCGCATCGACCGCCACGGTGAAGTCGAGCGCCAGACCTGGTGGCAGCTTCATTACGGCCCCAACCCAGACGAGCGCGACCTCGACCTGGAAGGCTGGACCACCCGCGTGCTCGACGCCACTCGCGATGCCGTAGCCATTCGCCAGCGGGCGGCCGTGGACGTCGGTGTGCTGCTGTCCGGTGGTGTCGATTCGAGCCTGCTGGTCGGCCTGCTGCGCGAGGTTGGCGTGGATGACCTGTCGACCTTCTCCATCGGCTTCGAAGACGCCGGCGGCGAGCGCGGCGACGAGTTCCAGTATTCCGACCTGATCGCTCGCCACTACGGCACCCGCCACCACAAGCTGCGTATCGCCGAAAGCGAAATCATCGAGCAGCTCCCGGCCGCCTTCCGCGCCATGAGCGAGCCGATGGTCAGCCACGACTGCATCGCCTTCTACCTGCTGTCGCGAGAAGTGGCCAAGCACTGCAAGGGCGTGCAGAGCGGCCAGGGCGCCGACGAGCTGTTCGCCGGCTATCACTGGTACCCGCAGGTGGATGGCGCCGAGGACGCTTTTGGCGCCTACCGCGCGGCGTTCTTCGACCGCAGCCACGACGAGTACCGCGACACGGTGCAAGCGCCCTGGTTGCTGGAAACCGACGCAGCCGGCGACTTCGTCCGCGAGCACTTCGCCCGCCCCGGCGCGCCGGACGCGGTGGACAAGGCCTTGCGCCTGGACAGCACGGTGATGCTGGTCGACGACCCGGTCAAACGGGTCGACAACATGACCATGGCCTGGGGCCTTGAGGCGCGCACGCCGTTCCTCGACTACCGCCTGGTCGAGCTGTCGGCGCGCATTCCGGCACGCTTCAAGCTGCCCGATGGCGGCAAGCAAGTGCTCAAACAGGCCGCACGGCGAGTGATCCCCCACGAGGTGATCGACCGCAAGAAAGGCTACTTCCCGGTCCCCGGCCTCAAGCACCTGCAAGGCGCCACGCTGGACTGGGTGCGCGAGCTGCTGACCGACCCGAGCCAGGATCGCGGGCTGTTCAACCCGGCCATGCTCGACCGCCTGCTGAGCAACCCGCACGGCCAACTCACCCCACTGCGCGGCTCCAAGCTGTGGCAGCTGGCGGCGCTGAACCTGTGGCTCAGCGAACAAGGAATCTGACCGATGAAAGCCCACGAAATCGCTTACGGCCAGCGCCTGCTGCGTGGCCAGGCGCCGTCCTACGAGCGTCTGCAGGCCCGCCTGGCCGGCGACGGCAGCGAGCCCCACGACCAGCCGCGTGCCCTGCACTGCGGCTGGGGCCGCCTACTGATCGGCCACACCTACCCGGATGCGGCAAGCCTCGCCGAGGCCCTGCAGCAGGAGCAGCCTGGCGAACGCGACATTGCCCTGTACGTGGCCGCTCCCCAGCAACTGCTGGCCCAGGCACCCCATCAACTGTTCCTCGACCCGTCCGACACCTTGCGCCTGTGGTTCACCGACTACCGCCAGGCGCAGCGGGTGTTTCGCGGCTTTCGCATCCGCCGGGCACAGACCGACGGCGACTGGCAGGCCATCAACACCCTGTACCAAGCGCGCGGGATGCTGCCGGTGCAACCCGAACTGCTCACCCCGCGCCACCTTGGTGGCCCGGTGTATTGGCTGGCCGAAGATGAAGACAGCGGTGCAGTGATCGGAAGCGTCATGGGCCTGAACCACAGCAAGGCGTTCGACGACCCGGAACACGGCAGCAGCCTGTGGTGCCTGGCCGTGGACCCGCAGTGCACGCGCCCCGGCGTCGGTGAAGTGCTGGTGCGTCACCTGATCGAACACTTCATGAGCCGGGGCTTGGCCTACCTCGACCTGTCGGTGCTGCACGACAACCGCCAGGCCAAGCGCCTGTACAAGAAGTTGGGGTTTCGCAACCTGCCGACCTTCGCGGTCAAGCGCAAGAACGGCATCAACCAGCAACTGTTCCTGGGCCCCGGCCCGGAGGCTGGGCTCAACCCCTATGCGCGGATCATCGTCGACGAAGCCTACCGGCGCGGCATTGAGGTGCAGGTCGACGATGCCGCAGGCGGGCTGTTCACACTCAGCCTCGGCGGGCGTCGGGTGCGCTGCCGCGAATCCTTGAGTGACCTGACCAGCGCGGTCAGCATGACCCTCTGCCAGGACAAGCGCCTGACCCAGCAAGCCCTGCATGCGGCAGGCCTGCAGGTGCCGGTGCAGCAGCTGGCCGGCAATGCCGACGACAACCTGGCGTTTCTCGATGAACACGGCGCAGTGGTGGTCAAGCCGGTGGATGGCGAGCAAGGCCAGGGCGTGGCGGTGAACCTGACCACTTATGAGGAAGTCAGCCAGGCCATCGACCAGGCCCGGCGCTTCGACAGCCGGGTGCTGCTGGAAAGCTTCCACCCAGGCCATGACTTGCGCATCGTGGTGATCGGCCATGAAGTGGTGGCCGCCGCCATCCGCCACCCGGCCCAGGTGGTGGGCGATGGCAAGCACAGCGTCAAGGCGCTGATCGAGGCCCAGAGCCGCCGTCGCCAGGCCGCTACCGGGGGTGAAAGCCGCATCCCACTGGACGACGAGACCGAGCGCACTTTGCGTGATGCAGGCCTCGACTACACCAGCGTGCTGCCGGCCGGCCAGCGCCTGGCCGTGCGCCGCACCGCCAACCTGCACACCGGCGGCACCCTGGAAGACGTGACCGAGCGCCTGCACCCGGTGCTGGCCGATGCTGCGGTACGGGCTGCGCGGGCGCTGGATATTCCGGTGGTGGGGCTCGACCTGATGGTGCGCGATGCCGAAAGCCCGGAATACGTGATCATCGAAGCCAATGAACGGGCCGGCCTGGCCAACCATGAACCGCAGCCGACCGCCGAGCGATTCATCGACTTGCTGTTTCCGCATAGCCGGCCGCTGGCGTGATTTTCACTGGCCCTATCGCTGGCAAGCCAGCGCCCACAGGTTCCCCAAAGGCCTCAAGTACTGTGGGTAACCTGTGGGAGCTGGCTTGCCAGCGATAGGGCCGGCGAGGACACAGCCACAACCAAGGAGTCCCCATGTCCAAACACTACCCCGAACCCGACCTCGACTACCTCAAGCGCGTCCTCCTGGAAATGCTCGCGATCCCCAGCCCCACCGGCTTCACCGACACCATCGTGCGCTACGTAGCCGAACGCCTGGACGAACTGGGCATCCCCTTCGAATTGACTCGCCGCGGCACCATCCGCGCCACCCTCAAGGGCCGGCAGAGCTCCCCCGACCGCGCTGTCTCGGCCCACCTCGACACCATCGGCGCCAGCGTGCGCCAGGTGCAGGACAACGGCCGCCTGGCCCTGGCCGCGGTCGGCTGCTGGTCGAGCCGCTTCGCCGAAGGCAGCCGCGTCAGCGTGTTCACCGACACCGGCGTGTACCGCGGCAGCGTGCTGCCGCTGATGGCCAGCGGGCACGCCTTCAACACCGCCATCGACCAGATGCCGGTCAGCTGGGAACACGTGGAGGTGCGCCTGGATGCCTACTGCACCACCCGTGCCGACTGCGAAGCCCTCGGCATAGCCGTCGGCGACTTCGTGGCCTTCGACCCGTTGCCGGAGTTCACCGAAAGCGGCCATATCAGCGCCCGCCACCTGGACGACAAGGCCGGCGTCGCGGCCTTGCTGGCCGCGCTCAAGGCCGTGGTGGAAAGCGGCCGCCAGCCGCTGATCGATTGCCACCCGCTGTTCACCATCACCGAGGAAACCGGCTCCGGCGCCGCAGCCGCCCTCCCCTGGGACGTCAGCGAGTTCGTCGGCATCGATATCGCCCCGGTGGCCCCCGGCCAGGCTTCCAGCGAACATGCCGTCAGCGTGGCGATGCAGGATTCTTCAGGCCCCTACGACTACCACCTGTCGCGCCACCTGCTGAAGCTGGCCGGCGACCAAGACCTGCCGGTGCGCCGCGACGTGTTCCGCTACTACTTCAGCGACGCCCATTCAGCGGTTACCGCCGGGCACGACATCCGCACCGCACTGGTGGCATTCGGCTGCGATGCCACCCACGGCTACGAGCGTACCCACATCGACAGCCTGGCCGCGCTCAGCCGCCTGCTATCGGGTTACCTGCTGAGCCCGCCGGTGTTCGCCAGCGATTCGAACCCGGCCAATGCCTCGCTCGAGCGCTTCAGCCATCAGCTTGAGCACGATGCGCAGATGGAGAGCGACACGCGGGTGCCGGCGGTGGACAGCCTAGTGGGGAACAAGGGATGAGCAAGGGGCATCGGGTTTGGCGTAGCATTGGCCGATTCTTCCATGAAGCCGAACTGCCATGCTGATTCCCTATGACCAATTGCAAGCCGAAACCCTGACCCGCCTGATCGAGGACTTCGTGACCCGTGACGGCACCGACAACGGCGACGACACACCGCTGGAAACCCGCGTGCTGCGGGTGCGGCAGGCATTGGCCAAGGGGCAGGCGTTCATCTTGTTCGACCTGGAGAGCCAGCAGTGCCAGTTGCTGGCCAAGCATGATGTACCGCGCGAGTTGCTCGACTGATATCACGGGCCCATCGCCGCCAAGCCGGTGCCAGGGCCCGCAATGACGAGTCTAGGCCGGCTTGCGCGCCTCCCCCGCCTTGATGCGCTTGTACACCTCGGCCCGATGCACCGGCACCTCCCGCGGCGCACTCACGCCAAAACGCACCGTGCCATCTCGCGTCTCGACGACCTTGATCTGAATATCATCACCGATGGTGATGACCTCTCCCACTTCGCGCCCGATGACCAACATGTTCCGCTCTCCGACAACAGGAAAAAACCGGAGATTGCATGGGGATATTCAGCAACTCAACGCTTGCACCAAAAAACAGAACATCCCTACACGAACAGGTAAAAATCCCTACATACCGTTCCTACAATCAGCGCGTCTGCGCCTTAGCGCGCATCTTTACGGCCATGTCCGCCATCTCGTCATACAGCCGCTCCGGCGCCTGCTGCTTGAGCTGCCAAGCCTGACGCCCAGCCTCGTGCGGCAGGATCAGGAACTCGCCGGCAGCCACTTGCTGGTAGATGTAATCGGCGATATCCGCTGCGCTGATGGGCGAGCCTTCGAGCAACTTGCCGACCTGGGCCTTCATCGCCGGGTTCGGGCCACGGAACGAGTCGAGCAGGTTGGTCTGGAAGAACGACGGGCACACCACATGCACCGCCACCTCGACCTGGCGCAGTTCCACCAGCAGGCTTTCAGACAGTGCCAGCACACCAGCCTTGGCCACGTTGTAGTTGCTCATGCCCGGCCCCTGCATCAGCGCGGCCATGGAGGCCACGTTGATGATGCGCCCCTTGCTGCGTTCGAGCGCCGGCAGGAAGGCCTTGCAGCCCTTGACCACGCCCATCAGGTTGATCGCGATCTGCCAGTCCCAGTCTTCCAGCGACAGCTCGGCGAAGAAACCACCGGAAGCGACCCCGGCGTTGTTGACGATCACATCGACGCCGCCGAACTTTTCCTCGCAGGCCTGGGCCAGGGCCGTGAGCTGGCTGTAGTCGCGCACGTCGCAGCGCTGCACGAAGCCCTCACCGCCTGCGGCCCGCACCAGGTCGAGGGTTTCCCGCAGGCCAGCTTCGTTGACATCGGCCAGCGCCAGGCGCCAGCCCTCGCGCGCCCAGCGCAGGGCGATCTCGCGGCCGAGGCCGGATCCGGCGCCGGTGATCATGATGCGGTTATGCATGGTGCAGGCCTTGTTCTGATGGGGTTCAGCGAAGTCTAAACAAGGCAGCGCGGGCTGGCAGGGTCGATCAGGTTAGTGAATGGGGGAGCATGACTCTGTTCCAGAACAGGCCACATGCCAATGGAATCTTTCACAAGCGGCGCCGGTCCCATTTAACAAGAGGCCAGCAGTCCGAGGCCCTTGACCCCTAACCACGCAAGGACTCCGTCATGACCACGATCCTCATCATCATCCTGATCCTGCTGTTGATTGGTGGCTTACCGGTCTTCCCTCACTCGCGCAGCTGGGGCTACGGCCCTTCCGGTATCGTCGGCGTGGTGCTGGTGATTCTGTTGGTGCTGTTGTTGCTCGGCATGATATGAGCTGACGCGTTCTGCCCGGCCTGGCGCTCCAGCTGCCGTTCCAGGCGACGCATGCCGTCGCCCATGGCACGGACGGCCAGGCCGAGCGCCAGCCGCTCCAGCGGCTCGGCGCGGCAGCAACGCTCGACCTGCTCGCACAAGGCAACCAGCGCTTCGGCACGGGCGATGCGCGCACCGCCTTTTACTCGGTGCGCCAGCTCGGCAATGGAGGTAGGGTCATCCCCTACCCCTTCCAGACGCTGCAGGTCTTCACGATTGCTGGCGCGCAGGTCGGCCAGCAAGGCCTTGAGTGCGGCTTCGTCATTGCCCACCAGATGCCTGAGGTGCGCCAGGCAAAGCATCGCCCCGTCTTCTTCCTGCGTCAGGGTGGGCTGGGCACTCATCAGCGCCCGGATCAGACTGTCGAGGTCCAACGGCTTGAACAGGCAGTCATCCATGCCTGCCTCGCAACTGCGCAGGCGCTCGCTTTCCTGGGCACTGGCGGTAAGCCCGATCAGTCGGCAGCGAGGGCGTGCGCTGCGGCGTTCGTGCTCACGGATGGCGCGGGCCAGGCCGTGGCCGTCGAGGCGCGGCATGTTGCAATCGCTGATGACCACATCGAAGTGTTCCTTGAGCCAAAGGCGCAAGGCCTGGGCGCCATCCTCCGCTACCCGCGCCTGATGCCCCAGGTAGTCCAGTTGCTGCGCCAGCAACAACCGGTTGGCCGGATAATCATCGACTACCAGCACCCGCAACCGCGGCCCGCCTTGAGCTGGCAGCAAGGGGAGCGATTCAGGTGCAGCTACCTCGGACGGCAGCAACGGCAACTTGAGCTGCACATGCGCTTCGGTGCCCTGCCCCAACGTACTGCGCAGACGCAGCTCGCCACCCATCAGTTGGCACAGGCTGCGGCTGATGCTCAGGCCCAGCCCGGCACTGGCCCGGGGTGACTGCCTGTGGTTGCTGGCCTGGCGAAACCTTTGGCCGAGGCTGGCCAGTTCGCTGGCGGCGATGCCCACGCCGCTGTCCTTGACCTGCAGCGCAACGTTCATCAAACCCTCGTCGGGCATGGCCTGCAGGCTGACCACGATCTGCCCGCGCGCGGTGAACTTGATGGCATTGCTCAGCAGGTTGGCCAGCACCTGTTTGAAGCGCAACGGGTCGAGCATTACCTCAGTATCCACCACGCCGCTCATCTGCATCTGCAGATCGAGCCCTTTGCCACGGGCCTGCTGCTCGAACAGCTGGACCACCCGCGACACCAGTTCGCGCAGGCGTACGCGCTGCGGCGCCAGCTGCAGGTGCCCGGTCTCGATGCGGGTGATGTCGAGGATGTCGCCGATCAGCTCTTTCAGCCCGCGCGCGGCATCGGTGGCCACTTCGAGGGCCAGCCGGTCGAGGATGCCCTGGGCGGCCTTGCGCTGAGCCAGTTCCAGCATGCCTAGCACGGCGTGCAACGGCGTGCGGATTTCGTGGCTGATGGTAGCGAGGAACTCGGTCTTGGCCTGGTTGGCTGCATCCGCCGCCCGCTTGGCCCGCCGCAATCGCACCTGCCGCCGGCGCAGGTAGCGGATCCACTGGAAGGCCAGCAGCAGCAAGCCGAACACGATGCCGAAGCCGAACAGGATCTTGCTCCGGTGACGCGACCAGACGCCGTCGGGGACGATCATCGGGTTGCGCCAGCGGCGCACCAGGGCGTCGGTCTCGCGTGGGGTCAGGCTCAGTAACACACTGTCGATGATGCCCAGCAGCTCACTAGCACCGCGGACGCCGGCCAAGGCGAAGTGCGCCGGCGGCAAGGCCAGGCTGGCACTGATCTGCAGCGTCCCGGGATACCACCGCGCGACCAGTGGCCGTGCATCGTCGAGGGTCAGCAGGGCAGCATCCACCTTGCCATCGGCGACCGCACGCAAGGCGTGCAGCGGACCGGGCAACAGAAGCTGGCGCACCTGCGGATAACGCTGTTGCAGCACCTCGACCATGGCGCTGCCCCAGACCAGCGCCACCCACCGTCCGTCCAGTTGTTCAAGGCTGTCCGGTGCCTTGGCGCCCTTGCGGCTGACCAACACCCGCGACGCGCTCAGGTAGGCTCGGCTGAAGCCCAGACGTTGCTCCAGCCGGGCGCTGTAGGGCAAGCCTGCGATCAATTGCGCCTTGCCATGGGTGACCTGTTCGATCATCTGCTCGACGCCCGCGCCAGCCTGCACATCGAATTCCAACCCCGTGCGCCGGGTAATCAGTTGCAGCACATCCAGTGTCAGGCCACGCAGTTCGCCCTTGCTGTCTCGGTAGCTCAAGGGCAGCACCTGGTCATCCACCAACACCCGCACACGGGGGTTGTCGTTCAGCCAGCGCTGCTGGGCATCGCTCAACTGCACCGATTGCGTCGCGCGCGCGCTACCTGCCAGTGGGCGCCAGCGCTCGCTGATGCGGGTGCGCTCGACGTCGCGGATGCCATCGAGAGCCGCGTCTACCAGCCGCGGCAGCGGCGAGCCGTTGTCGAGCATGGCAAAACCGATGCCCTGGCGCGGCAAGGCCGCGTGGCCGATCTCTTCCACCCCGCCCAGCTGGCTGCGCCCTTGTACGTAGCGCGCGACCAGCGCGTTGCCCAAGTACAGGTCGGCCTTGCCCAGGGTCAGGGCGGCCAGGGCGCTGAATGGCGTCGGGTGCACTTGTAACTGGGCCTGCGGATAGAACTGGCTGACCTGATCCACAGGGCGATAGCCATCGACCATCACCAGGCGCAACGATGTGCCACGCTGGATGCTGCTTTTCAGGTCCTGGGCGAGTAGCAGCGGGTGGTCCTCGGCGTACGCCGACGACAAGCGCAAGCCTGCTTGCAGCGCTTGCTGGGTGGTCACCGAACCGAGCAGGTCGATCGTCCCTTCACGCAATGCCGCAACCGCCGTTTCGAAGCCGTTGAACACCTGAACCTGCATGTCCAGATTCAGGTATTCGGCCACCAGGCCTGCATAGTCGGCGGTGATGCCTTCGTAGGCGCGGCCGGTACCGAGAATATCGAGCGGCGGCTGGTCATTGCCGAGCACACCCAGGCGCAGCACACGATGGCGCCACAGCCAGCGCAGATCGACGAGGCCAGGCTCGGCACGCGGCCCTTCGAACGCCGCACGGCCGTGGAACGTGGGCGTCGCCAGGCCCGGCAAGGGAAGCAGACAGCACAGCAACATCAGCCAGAGTGCACGCACGGGTCAGATCAGTTGGTTGCGACGAGCGAAATCCGCCATGTCGATGAGCGAATTGAGTCGCAGCTTCTCCAGCAGGCGCCCTTTGTAAGTGCTGACGGTCTTGTTGCTCAGCAACATGGCCTCGCCGATGGCCTTGTTGCTCAAGCCCCGGGACAGGTGTTGCAGGATCATCAGCTCACGGTGGCTCAGGCTGGCAATGCGCTGTGCGTCGGTGGCATGCAGCTCTTGGCTGTACACCGAGCTCAGCGCCACATCGGGGAAGTAGGTGAACCCCGACAGCACTGCGCGCACCGCCTTGTTCAGCTCGCTCAGGTCGTTGGTCTTGGACACGAAGCCGGCCGCCCCTGCCTGCATGCAGCGCAAGGAATACGCCTCGGCCAGGTGCGACGTCAGCACCAGGGTCTTGCTTGGGGGGTCATGTCGCTTGACCCGCGCGATCACCTCCATGCCGTCCATCCCGGGCAGGCTGATGTCGAGGATGATGATGTCCGGCGTCTGTTCGCGCGCCATGCGTACTGCATCGATGCCGTTGTCGGCCTCGCCGACGATCTGCAAGTGCTCCTGGCGCAGCAGCATGCACACCGTGGAACGGATGAAAGGGTGGTCGTCGACCACCAGTGCTCTATTCATGGTTGCCCTCGTTTGGCAGATCACCGGACGCCACAGGGCTCATCCTTCCAGTACCATGGCCTTGCGTTCGGCACCTTCATGCAACTCGAACTGGTGCACCTTGGCAGCATGCCCATCGAACTGCCGGGTGCGCCCAGGCAGCAAGTGGTGCTTGGTAGCCGGATCGCAGACCTGGTCCTGGGCCTGGCACTGGCGGAAATGGTCGAGCACCACGGTGGCGTTGCCCTGGTTGGTCACGGTCAGCGCGCCGGCCTGACGGCGAATCGGGGTCTGGTAGCGGGTTGCGTTCGGGCGCACAAACAACAGCGTGCCATAGCCGGCAAGCAGGTTGACGCCTGCCTTGAGGCTGTCACGGTATTGCTCGGCTTCTGTCTCGCTGACGGCAAAACCATCGCCCTGCTCCGGCAGCACCGGGATGAAACGCAAGCGGTAGTAACGCTCCTTGTCACGGCTACCGCGGTACAGCAGGCGTACCGCCTGCATGCCGCGCGCCGGCACGATCAGCCGCGCCGGGCTGACCACCAGCCCGCGCTGTTCGAGGGCCAGGCCTTCGAGGGCAACTTCACGGGGCGCACCGCTGCCTTCGTACACCAGTTCGACCACGCTGACCTTGACGAAGGCCGTGGAGTCGCCGCCATTTCGCACACGCTTGAGCAAGGTGCTCTTGCCTTCCTCCAAGTAATCGTAGAGCCCGCCGACATTCAGTTCGGGTGCCGCCTGGGCTGCGCAAGGCAGCATCGCCAGGGTCAGGCAGACATATCGAAACAGCCTCATGAATAACTCCTCATAGCAAAAACCGCTGATAGCGAATCAGTATCACTCCAGCCATAGTGGTCTTCTGCGCGCCCGCAAAATGCAGGAAATTTCCCTGCGGCTTGAGGAAATTTCCTAAAGACAGCTTTTTGCTTTTTACA